>CAJXVA010000438.1 GCA_913061055.1 uncultured Pseudomonadota bacterium | reverse complement strand
GATCTACACTAGATCGCTCGTCGGCAGCGTCAGATGTGTATAAGAGACAGACTCGTCGCGCAGCGTCACGCATCACCGAATTGGACCATGGCCGCCGACCAGCGCGTCGGAGTGTTCACGATCTCCGCCGCGCGCACCAACGCGTGGCTTCGGCGCATCGAAGCCGATCCTCGATGCGGCTCGCCGACACGCACCATCTTCGTGCTCGCGGACGACGGCGAGTCGGCATTCATCCACGACACCAAGGGCGTCGAGACGCTCTGCTACAACTCCGGCGCCAAGGGGCACCTGTTGGGGTCTTGGTACTCGATGAAAGAGGACTGACGTCGAGACCGACCGTCTGAGGACAGCCCGAGCAGCCGAGTCGACAAACGCCACATCAGCGAGCGTGGCCTTGCGAACGGTCCGCCGTCGCTATAGACAGGGGCACGCGTGTCCGCGCAACGACTCAGCTTGGAAGGCCCTCGGCCGTGGGTGATGGCGCACCGGGGCGCCTCGGATCTCGCGCCCGAGAACAGTCTCGCGTCCTTCGATCTCGCCGTACAGCACGGCGCAGACCTGCTCGAGACCGACATCTGGCTCACCGCCGATGGACAGATCGTCTGCCACCACGACCCGACCCTCCAGCGCATGACCGGTGACCCACGCCGGATCACCAGCGTCTCACTCAGCCAGCTGATGGCGCTTCGCCTGAGCACCGAGCACGGCATTGCCGGAGAACGGATTCCGACGCTGGCCCAGCTGGTCGAGCAGACCCCGCCGGGCGTCGTCATCGTCACCGAGATCAAGGACCCGAAGTTTCGGCACAGTGGACCGATCACCCAGCTCCTTCGCGTGCTCGGTCCTCGCGTCCAGGCCCAGCGCGCGGGCATCATTGCAGAGGATCTCGGCCTCATCCGTGCGATCAAAAAGCAAGCGCCGGACCTGGTTGCAGGACACATCGCGATCACCCGGCCGCACGCGAACCCGACCACCGAACTGCTCGGTCCGTACTGGCCGTGGCTTGCGATCAACCCCGGCTACGTCCGCCGGGCCCACGCGCGCGGACAAAGGGTGTGCCCCCTCGACCCGGATCTTCATCGACGCTTGCCTCGGTATCTCGCGATGGACGTCGATGCGGTGCTGACCAATGACCCCCGGGCAACCCGGGCGTTGATCGAGCAGCATCGCCGCGAGCCATGACGTTCCTCGGCCGCCGGTTTCTCCAGGGGCGGCGATGAGCGAAGTCCGGCGACGCGTTTGGGCTACCCAAGCCGCTTGCACAGATGGATCGAGGGCATCCCAGGACCTTCGGCGTCGGGGATCATGCCCACGACTGTGTAGCCAACCCGCCGCCAGAATCCGAGCGCGTGCCCGGGCTGGACATCGAGGGCAGCCAGGGCACCGGCTGGGTCCCGGTAGAGGTCCACGTTGCTCAGGCTCGTGCTCTCTGTCTCGTCGGAGGTGCTCACGAACGCCACCGCGCCACCGCGGGCCTCGATCCGCGACTCGATGTCGGCGACGAGTCGCGTCCCGTAACCCCGTCCGTGGTGCTCGACCCCGACCAGCAGCGGGTGGATCTCCCACACGGCGCTGTACGTGTGCTCGGCCGCCACCCAGCCCAGCGGGACTCCGTCCTCACCCTGCAAGACCCGAGCGATGTGGCCCGCGTCCGTCGCATCGAGAACGGTCGCCCGCGCCCGCTCCAACGTGGGCAACCAGTTGGGTGCATGCCGAGCAGCTGCAGCGAAGCTCAGCTCCGTGAGCGCATCCGTCAGGAACGCATCGTCCCGCCGAATGTCCACAACTCGCATCGGTTGCCGACACTAGCAGACCGGGGTGTCAGGGGTTGAAGTTGGTCCAGCCCAAGGTCCAGTTCTCGCCGCCCGGTTCGATCGCGCCAACGTAGTCCGTAGCCTCAAACCCCGCCCCAGGGTCCACGGCACCGGTCTCGGCCGGAGAGCCCGCCATCAGGGTGATGTCGGGACTGCCCCACTGCGTCGAGGCAAGCATCGGGTCGGCGTCGAGGTTGCCACCATCGTCGAGGAAGGTCTGGAGATCGTCGGAGGTCCAGGTGATGTCCGAACCATCCGCATCGTCCACACCCGGTGCCCCCGAGTCGAACAACACGTTGGCCTCGATCACCATGCCGCCACTCTCGGCAATGCGCTGCGTCTCGAGGTTTTGGAGGAACACCAGCTCGTTGGTGAAGTTTCCGAACACCGAGTTGACCAACGTCGCTTCAGCGCCTTCCTTGAGCGTAAGCCCCTTGCTCTTGTCGCCACCAGAACCGGAACCCACGATCGTCGCATTGGCCACGGACGGGGAGGTCGTGGGCGTCGCCGAGAAATCGGTGCCCTGGTTGCTCCACTCGAACGCGTTGTCTCCAATCGCCGGATCCTGATGGATGAAGACGTACTGCAGGCTGCCTTGGAACCCTTGGTCGCAGTCGATGCTGTCGTCCTCGGCACCGGTCACGACGATGTGGTCCGCGTTGAACCCTCCGCCGAACATTTCGATGCCATCGTCGGCGCCCATGTGTACCTGGACGTAGCTGACGGACGTGTCCGTACCGCAGGCGTAGAACGTAATCCCGTTGAGCTCGGAGCCTTCAGCGATGGCAAACCCAGCCCATTCCACGCGCAGGAACTCCAAGGAACCGCAGTTGTGAGCGGCGTCGGTGCCCCCGTACGCAGGTGGGTTGGAGAACCCTTCCGCTTGGCCAACGCCACCTGCGAGGTTGGTCGGAGCGGAGCCCAGCAGCACCAGTCCGCCCCAGTCCCCGCGACCCCGAGCGTCCTCCGCTTGGATCGAGGTCATGACGATCGGAGCGTCGGCATCGCCCTCGGCGATGATCATCGCGTCTTGCTCGATGACCAGCGCAGAGCCCTCGGTGCCCTTGATGGTCGTCCCTGCTTCCACGGTAAGCGTTCCGCCGCGGACGAAGATGATGTCCTCGAGCACCCAAACGGTGTCGCAGGTGAGCATCATGTCCCCTTCGATGTCGGCGCTGATGCCCATCGTGGGACCAGAGTCGGGGTCGGCACACGCGGCACTCGAGCCTCCCGTGGCACCGTCACCGGTCTCCGCCTCGCCCGTGCCAGCGCTTTCGCCCTGCGAGCTCCCTACGTCGCCGGTATCTTCGTTGGCTTCGGGATCACATGCCGCGAGCAATGCTGCGGCGATCAGGATTGGAGTGAGAGTCTTCATGCGTTTCTCGCTGTCGTACTGTGAACGCGCTTGGTGACGAGCGGCCTGCACCCGGGTCAACTCGTCGTGACGTCTCGGCAACGTCAGTCGTCATACTGTTTGCTTCGGTCGAAGCCGTACGTCAGGCCGATGGTGAAGGTCACGCCCTGGCGCCAGCTCTCGAGCACCCGGCCGTCCTGCTTCCACTCCCACAGCGCGTTGGCAACGTTCTCGGCCGAGAGGTTGAGATCGAGGCCCTTGTACATTCGCTGGGTGAACGTCAGGTCGACCTTGTTGCGCGGCGTCAGGTAGACGTCCTGAAGCCCAAGTCCGCCGACGTTCGTGATCTTGCGCCCCTCGATATTGTAGAGCACGCGAGCTCCGGTCCCCGAGTTCTCGTTTTCGTAGTCGAGGTAGGCGTTGACCACAAACGGCGACTGGTCCTGAAGGGGTCGAACTCGGGACGTCGAGACGTCACTGTCCGAGAGCGCCCCGCACTCGGTGTCGGCGGTCGGCTCGCAGCGTGGCCGCAACTGAACCCGCGACCGCAGCAGCGTGAAGTTGGTGCCGACCGAGACGTCTGCGAGCTTCTTCCACACGAACTCGAGGTTCTTTCGGGCCTCGAATTCGAGCCCGACGTTCTGCGCGGCGTCTGCATTTCGGTAGCTGGACAGGAACGGGATCCTCGGCAGCTGGACCTGCTCGATCGGCTCATCGAGGAACTTGTAGAACAGCGACGCGGCGATGACCTCGTTGCCGCTGGGGAACCACTCCCAGCGCAGGTCCGCATTCCAGATCTTGGTCTGCTCGAGATTCGGGTTTCCGATGACTTCGGCACCGCCCACGAAATCGGTGAACGAAAAGGGCGCCAGCTCCCGGAACTCGGGTCGGGCCAGTGTGCGCGTTCCCGAAAGCCGGATGTTCTGTTTTTTCGTCGGCGAGAAGATCAGCGACACCGACGGAAGAACGTCGAGCTTGGCCAGCGTGACCTGCTCGAGGCCTTCGTCCGCGGGCTCGGTCGAATCCGCATAGGGGTCGAACGGCTCCACTCGAATGGTGCTCGACTCGAGGCGCGCTCCGCCGGCGATCTTGAACCACCGCACCAGCGGAAGCTCGGTCATCGCGTACCCCGCGTAGATCTCCTGCGACGCGCGGTAGTTGTCGGACGGTCGGGTGGCTTCCTGCAGGTAGAAGGCGTTCTCGTCGGGTCCGCCGCCGGTCGTGTTCGCGTTGATGATGTTTCCGGTTCCCGGCGGGATCAGCTCGGTCAGGCCGCCTTGGAACAGAAAGCGGCGGACGTCGAACGAGCGCTGCTTTCCTTCCAGCCACGCCCCGGCCTTGACCTTGCCCTCGAGGCCGTTCCACTGCTTGAACGGCATCGTCAGATTGGCCGCACCACTCTCGGTGTGATCGGTCAGGTCGAGAAACGTCTGCTTTCCCCCGTCGTTTCCGCGGTCGAAGACGTACTCGCCGTCGCCGTCGGCGTCGGTGAAGAAGTTCTCGCGGATCGATGGGTCGTCTCGTCGGGCCTGCGCGTAGGACCCGAACCAGTCCAGCTGCAGGCCTTTGGCGCGCGGGAACTCGTGCTTGCCCCCCAGCCGCGTCATCGCGATCGAACGCATGATGTAGCGGATCCGGGTGGAGATGACCGGGTCCGGACCCGACACGTTGCGCGCGATGCCGTCGAGGCGCCGGGTCTCGTCCTCGGCTTCCCGCGAGTAAAAGCCGAGCAGCTCGAGGCGGTGCTGCTTGTTGATGTCGTACTTGGCCAGACCCGCGGTCGACCAGGCCACGGTGTTGCGAGTTCGCAGCCCACCATAGTCCACCCCCGGCTCCCCCTCGATCGGGTATTGCCGGATCGGCGTATCAAACCGATGGGTCTGGTGTTCGTTCTTGTACTGCGCGGTCCACAGCACACCGAGCTTGCTCTCCTCGCCATGGGGCTTGAACCCGTAGCCCACCGTCGCGTTGGCACCGAAGTTGGGTGGCGCCTTCGCACTGCGCATACGCGTGTCGGTGTACATCGCGTCGCCAAACGACTCGATCTCCTCGGGCGAGTAGACGGGCTGGTAGTTCTCGTCGAGCACGCCCCGGCTGGCCGCCGTGTCGGTGGGCAGCACGCCCGGCAGGCGGCGCGGGATGTTTCCAAAGCCGAAGGCATCGGCCGCAAACGATCCGTTGGTCAGCATCTGGCGGAATGTGGTGGCGGTGTTGGCTCCTACGTCTGCACCGACGGAGACCAGCAGGTCATCGGGGACCTCTCGACTCTCGAGTTGCACCGAGCCGCCCGCGAAGTCACCGGGGACATCGGGCGTGAAGGTCTTCTGAACGTTGATCGCGGACAGAGCCGAGGACGGGAAGATGTCCAGGGGGACGGTCCGAAGCTCGGGCTCAGGGCTGGGAACGCGGGCCCCGTCGAACAGCGTGTTCACGTAGCGATGCCCAAGCCCACGAACGAAGAGGTACCGGCCACCGACCACGGTCACGCCCACGATGCGACGCGCCACGGCTGAGGTCGAACCTCCGCCAGACTTCGCGATCTCATCGCGGCTCATCAGGTCGCGGGCCGCACTCGATTGCTTGCGCTGCTGAAGACGGGCGGCCTCGCTTTCGCGGTTCATCTCCGCCTGCACAACAACGGTTTGTCCCGCCCCCTCCAGCGGCCGCAACTCCGAGTTCAGCGTCTGCGTCGCGCCGTCCTCGACCACGACGTTCGAGATGCGCCGGGGCTCGTTGGCGTCTGCGCGAACTCGGATCTCCCACGTTCCGACGGGCAGCTCCAGCGTGTAGTTGCCCTGGACGTCCGTCTTCGTCTTGTACTCGGTGTCGATCGCCTCGACGTAGGCCCCGATCAACGGCTCTCCGGTCTTCGCGTCCAGGACCAGCCCTGTGACCGTGCCAGCCTTGCCGCGAACCTTCTTGGTCTCGACCTTGAGTTCCTCGGCGAGCGCCTCCTCGTCCTCGGTGAGGTCGACGAACTCAAACCCGAAGTCGCCTTCGTCCTCCTCCACCGCAACGTCCGCAACCGTCGGCGGCTCGGGCTCGGGCTCTTCCAGCACCGGCGCCGGAGCTCCCTGCGTGGGAGGAGCGACATCCTCGGAGGGAGGATCGGCGCCTTCCGAAGGCGCAGGCGCCACAACTTCGACGTCTCCGGGCTCCGGAGGAGGCGAGGTCTCGGGCCCCTTGTAGTCCCGGCGAAGCGACGGCGCGTCGTCTTCAACCTCGGCAAGTGCATACGAGGGCACCAAAAGAAGCGCGCTGCAGAACAACGCGGAGTGAGCTCGCCGGGAGGACATGTTGTTACTCGAGTTTCTTGGTGATCATCACCACCGGGGCCGCTCCGCCCGTCCGGGCAAAATCGACTCCCTGCAGTACGCGGCCGTATGCCACGTCGTCCGCACCATCGACATACAGAACGTTGTCGGGCCGGGCGTTGAACATCCGCCCCAGCCGTCCGGGGAGCTCGTCTTGCTCGATGCGAACCGAGTTGACCTCGTACGCCCCGTCGACCGCAACCGACAGCACGAGCGGCTTGTTCGGGTCGTTGGCTTGGTCGAGCGCCTGGTCGGTTTCGTCTTTGGGTGGCAGCCGGACATCAAAGCCCTCTGTCACCACGGGCGCGAGCACCATGAAGATGATGAGGAGCACCAACACCACGTCGACCAGCGGCGTGACGTTCATGTCGGGCTTGACTGAAGTCTTGCCGTTTTCGCTACCGATGGCCATGCCCATGGTTCAGCTCTCCTCTTTCCACTCGGCGCCAACACCCACGGCCAGGGAGACCGTCGGGAAGCCGATGTCTTGCACGTCGGCGAAGAAGTCGCGGACGATCGCGTACCGCAGCCCCGCATCCGCACGGAGCAACACCTTCTGCTTGGGGTCGCGCACGTACTCTGCCCGCAGACCTCCCAGTGCAACGTCGCGCGTGGTGTCGGCGTCGTCCCACGTGTAGACCTCTGCGAGGTCGATGGTCACCGTCAGCGGCTCCGCGTCACTGGTGTGCTTGTCGGCAGCGGCCACCTTGACCATCTCGACCGGCTTGCCGCCTTGCACGTCGGGGAGCACGACCATGAAGATGATCAGCAGCACCAACACCACGTCGACCAGCGGCGTGACGTTGATGTTGGGCTGGGCGCCCTTCTTACGACCGCTGTTGAGCTGAGCTCCCATGTGCGATCTCCAGGTAGTCCACCAGCTCGCTGGCAGCGTGTTGCATGGTTTGGTCGAACGCGTCGAACTTGGAGCTCAAGGCGTTGAACACGAGCACTGCCATGATGGCGACCACGAGGCCGACCGCCGTGACGATGAGAGCTTCGGCGATACCTGCCGACACCGCTCCGATGCCTCCGCCGCCCGCGGCTGCGATGCCCTGGAAGGCGGTGATGATTCCGATGACCGTGCCGAACAACCCGATAAAGGGCGCGGTCGATCCGGTCGAGGCGAGGATGCCCATGCCGCGCCGAGCCTCGGTGCCCATCATCTCGAGCTTTCGGTTGAGCTCCCGTTTGGCCATCTCGACCGGACCCACGGCCTGGTCGTTGGTGTTGGCGCGGTAGGACTCGAGGCCAAAGCGGAGCAGTCGAGGCAGCGGACCCGAAGCGAACTCCTTGCCGCGCGTGAGGTCGTAGAGCGTGTCGATCTCTCTCGCCTCCATCAGCGGACGCGCCTTGTCGGCAAAGGCCACGCTGATTCGGTGTGCCTTGAGCAGCACCAAGAATCGCTCCACCGCCACGAAGGCGCTGGCGATGCCCATGGCCACCAGCGAGACGGCCACGACCTTGGACAAGATGCCCATCTCAGCCCAGATTTCTAGCAGGGAAAGTTCCATCGAATCGCTCTGTGTTCTTGGTTCGCTTCTCGGTTGGCTCAGTCGGTGAGCTCGAACGGAATGTTGACCTTGTGCCAGACGGAGATCGGTTTTCCGGCCAGCGTCGCGGGCTTGAAACGCCACGACTTGACGACTTTGATGACCGACTTGAGGAACGCGACGGATGCCGATTTCTTCTCGTCTTCGGTCGTAGCGCTGTTCTTCTTTGACAACACCTTGGCTCCGCGGACGCTGCCGTCGCGGTGCACATGAAGCTTCAAGACGACGCGGCCACTGATGCCCTCGTCGCGAAGCCTCTTGGGGTAGACCGGCTGTGCGTTGCTCGGCAGCGGCTTGGGAACCGTGGCGTTTTCGGGACGATCGACCGGCTTGGTGGGGTCGATCGACTGCTTCTTCGCCTTCTTCTTGGGCTTCGGCTTGGCAACCGGCTTCGCAACCGTCTTGGGCCTGTCTCTTATACACATCTGACGCTGCCGACGAGCGATCTAG
>CAJXVA010000437.1 GCA_913061055.1 uncultured Pseudomonadota bacterium | reverse complement strand
TCTTGCAGGCGCCGTCCGATTGAGATCGCGCCCCGGATCGTCAGATCGAGCTCGGGGAACTCCTCCCGCGCCACCGCGCTGGCGCTGTAGATCGAGGCGCCGCTCTCGTCGACGGCGATGGTGACAATCCCCAGCTCGAGCGCCTCGACGAACGCCTCGGTCTCGCGGCCTGCCGTTCCGTTGCCGATGGCGATCGCTTCGACAGCGTACTTGTTGCAAGCATCGCGCACGGCGGTCCCGGCGGCTTCGCTTCGTGGACCACCGGTGTGTGGGAAGATCGTGGTGTGGTGCAGCAGCGCCCCATAGGGGCCAAGCACCGCGCACTTGCAGCCGCTCCGAAACCCGGGGTCGATCGCCAAAACGGGTTTGGGGCCGAGCGGGGCGGCCATCAGAATCTCGCGCAGGTTGGTGGCGAACACCTCGATCGCTTCGCGGTCCGCCCGAAGTTTGGTCGTGGCGATGGCCTCCTTCTCGAGCGAGGGCTGGATCAGACGCTTGTAGGCGTCGGTCACCGCCAAGGAACGCTGCTTACTGGCGAAGCTGTGCCCGCCCGCGAAACGTCGGCGCAGGCGTCGGAGCGCGTCCTCTTCGTCCGGGCGCGCGGTCACGGTCAAGAACCCCTCGGCTTTCCCGCGTAGGACCGCAAGCACCCGGTGGGAAGGCGCGCGACGCAGCGACTCCCCCCAGTCAAAGTAGTCGCGGTACTTGGCGGCGTCTTTTTGCTTCGACTTGACGACGCGGGACGCGAGTCGGGCTCGATCTGCGAACAGCGTGCGCAACTCACCGCGGGCCGCCGCGTCTTCGCTGATTCTCTCCGCAATAATGTCCCGAGCGCCGGCCAGCGCAGCCTCTGCGTTCGGGACGCCCAGCTTGGGGTCGACGAACGCACGCGCATCGAGACGCCGACCATCGTCGGCCGTGATCGCGTCGGCCAGGGGTTCAAGCCCGCGTTCCCTCGCCGCGCTGGCCCGCGTCTTTCGTCGAGGGCGGAAAGGAAGATAGAGGTCCTCGAGCTCCGCCCGAACCCGAGCGCTGGCGATGCGCTGCGCGAGCTCGGTACTGAGAAGACCGCGTTCTTTCAACGAGGCGACGATCGTCTCGCGACGCTTGTCGAGTTCGGCGAGGGCCACGAGCTGATCTCGAATCGCGGCGAGGACGACCTCGTCCAGGGATCCGGTGGCCTCCTTGCGATACCGGGCGATGAACGGGACCGTCGCGCCTTCGGTGAGCAAGGCCGCGACGGCCTGAACCTGCTTGGGTCGCAGCGCCAGCGCCGAGGCGACCTGTTCAACCTGAGCCTGCTTTGGGGCCTCCACGGGCGGGAGCGTACCGCGTGCTCAGCCTTCCGTAGAGTCGGCGAGCTCCGAGACGAAGAGCTGCTGAAGGCTCTGCCCAAATCGGCTTTGCATCGCGCCCAACAACTCGGCCACGGCGACCTCGTCCGTCACCAGGGTCCTGGCCTCGGCGTCGAACCGGGCCTGCAGCTCGGTGCGGGCGCTGGCAAGCCACCGGGACATGGTCGACTCATGCACGTCGTACGAACCCGCCAGCGCGTTGGCCTGCACCCCGTCGAGGTACCGAAGCCGGAGCAGTGCCCGCTGTCGAGTTTCGAGCGACTGGAATGCTTGGCTGAGCGCCTGCATGAAGAGCTTGCGACGCGAGGCCCGCAGCGCGGCGAACTCGGGGCTCGCACCGATGAGCTCGGGCGCGCGGTCCAGAGGTTGCGCGCCCTTGCGATCTCGAAGCTCGTTGAGCGCCAATCTCGCGGTGATCGTTCGGGTCCAGCCCTCCAAGCTCCCCCAGCCCCGGTACATGGCGATGCGGGGCGGGCCGTCTTCGGTGGCGACCAACAGTCGCACGCGCACCCGCTGCGCCAGCTCGGCCCGCTCATCATCGCAGAGGGAAAACCGCCCGAGCGCGAGGCGAATCTCCGGGCCCAGCCGGCGCTCGAAGATCCGAACCGCCTTGTCTTCGCCTTCCGCCAACGCGGCACACAGCCACACGTCCGCAGCATTCAGCCCGCCAAGGTGCTGCGCCCAAACAGGTCGCTCGTGGCCGTCTAGGCACGCCGCGAGCTGTCGTCCGAGCGCCTCGGCCCCCGGGGCGAAGTCGTCATGTTCTCCCATGGCGCTCGCGACCAGCGTCTCGATCGCCGCTTGGAACTTGGGGTCGCTGCCCGCTTGGAGTTGCAGACAGACGTCCCGCACCAGTGAAGCCGCTGGCCGCGCTATCGTGTCCACATTGTCGATGGTGGCACACACTTGCCCAAGCGACGACCAGCTTCTGGCCTTCGCCGAGGGACTGCTGGGCGCGGTAGACCGCGAGGACGTGGAAGAACACCTCGCCGGTTGCGCGGACTGCAGTGCTGTCGTGGGTGCAACGGTTCGCCATCCAGAACCATCCGAGCTGGTCGCGGTGGGTCGGTACGAGGTGCACGAGGAGATCGGGCGGGGCGGAATGGGCCGCGTTCTGAGAGCCCGCGATCCGTCGCTCGATCGCGACGTCGCCATCAAGCTCATCCTTCCTTCGGCGCTTTCCTCCGCCGCCAGGGACCGGTTCGCCCGAGAAGCCGTGACGCTCGGAAAGCTGCGGCACCCCAACGTCTTGGAGGTCTTCGATGTGGGAGAGTCGCAGGGCGCACCGTACTTCGTGATGGAGTTCATCGTGGGGCACAACCTCGACGCCTGGAGCCGAGGCCGAGGTCCGCGGGAGATTCTGGAGTGCCTCCGGGGAGCGGGGCGTGGGCTCGCAGCCGCGCACGCGCAAGGGGTTCTGCACCGTGACTTCAAGCCGTCGAATGTGATCGTCGGCCACGACGGTCGCGCCAAGGTCGCCGACTTCGGGCTTGCAGGGGTCGAGGTCGCTCAGACCGCTCCGACCGGGGGAGGCGCTCCGACCGACTCGCTGACCAAGACCGGCGCGATCATGGGCACGCCGGCGTACATGGCACCCGAACTCCTCGACGGGGGCAAAGCCAGCATGCTCAGCGATCAGTTCGCGTTCTGCGTGAGTATGCATGAGGTGCTCTATGGCAGCCGCCCGTTCTCGGGGGCGGACGCCCGTGCGTTGTCAGCCGCAATTCGCAACGGCGAGATTCCGCCCGCTCCAGACGACGTCGTGCTTCCCAGTCGCACGCGTCGTGCTCTCGTCCGGGGCCTCTCACCGGAGCCCCGTGAACGGTTCGACTCCATGGATGCCCTGCTTCACGAGCTCCGACCGGAACGGAGCGCGGGTGCCAAACTGGGGCTGGGGCTCGGCCTCTCCGCCGGAGTCGGCCTTGCAATTGTGACCGCGTTCGGGCTGGCCAACCCAGAGCCCTCCACGTGCTCGGCCTTCGCCGGGGAGTTGAGTGGGGTCTACGACGCTGCCGCTCGCGGGAACATTCGCGCTTCGTTCGCGCAGTCGGAGCTCCCCTACGCAAAGGCGTCGTCACGCAGCACCGTCGCGGCGCTCGACACGTACGCCGAGCACTGGGTTGCCGGGGCGAGGGCGAGCTGCCTCGCTTCGGAGAGTGGGGAGCTGCCCGGCGATGCGCTCGACGTTCGAATGCGCTGCTTCAAGCACGCTGCGCAGAGCCTCGACTCCATGGTCGAACTGCTGGAAGCGCCTGAGCAGGCCCACATCGAGCGAGGAAGCGAGCTTGTCGCGACACTGCCCAACCTGGCGCTCTGTTCCGACCTGGAGGCGCTGAAGCGATTCAGCGTGCTCCCGGCCGGTGCCGCCGAGGCTGCGCAGGCAGAAGCGCTGGACCCGATCCTCAGTCAGGCGCACGCGAAGACGTTGGTCAACGACTTCGACGGCGCCTGGGAACTGCTGCAGAAGCATTCGGAGGCGCTGGATGCGGCCACGTACCCACCCATCCGGGTCCGGGCGCTCCGGGTCCGCGGGAGGGTGTCGCTTGCGCGCGAAGACCTCGAAACGGCGAGGGTCGCGAGTTTGCAGGCCCACCAACTCGCCGTCGAACATCGGCTGGATCGAGATGCGGCCCGCACCGCGATGTTTCTGGGACGGATCGCTTCGCGGGCGGGCAACCTCCAGGAAACGGAGCGGTGGTTTGACCTCTCGTTGGCGATCTCGGAGGCGGGGGGCTTCAACCAGATCAAGGCGTTCACCCTCTCCACCGCGTCCCAGTTCTACGAGGAGCGCGGGCAACTCGACCGCGCGGTGCAGGCGGCTCGCACTTCGGTCGAGCTGACTGAAGACGACCCCACCTATCCCCCTACGTCCCGAGCCGAAGTGCTCTTGTCCTACTCCGACCGTCTCCTCGCGCGCGGTGGTGAAGACAAGGGCCTGCGGCAACTCCAGGAAGCGCGGGAGATCCTGCTGGCGGTCCACGGCGACAGCCACCCGTCGATCGGCGATGTGGAGCGCTCGCTGCAGGTTCGAGCATCTCGCCGTGGGGACTATCAGGCCTCGTTTCGGCACGGTCGGGAATCCCTACGAATCACGCTTGCCAACGACGGCGAAGGGTCACTGCGGGCGGTCGCCGCGACTGGAAACCTCGCGATTGCCCTCAAGGAACTGGGGCGCTACGAGGAGGCCGCCGAACAACTCCAGCGTGCGGATGTGATGCTCGAGCGGTGGCCAGCGTATCGGGCCTCGATGCGCATCCCGGTGTTGACCAACCTTGGCAACGTGATGCTCGGCTTGGGGAGGAACGACGCGGCGCGGGAGGCTCTGACGGAAGCGCGAACGCTGTTGGAGAACCGGGCAGATCATCGCGAACGGGCGGTCTTGATCGATGGTGTGCTCTCGCTCGTCGAACTGCGCGATGGTGACCTCGATGCAGCGCGTCGGCTGGCGTCGGGAGCCCTGGAGTCCTCCGTCGACATCTTCGGGGAAAACCATTTTCACACCGCTGACGTGTGTACTCGGCTGGCCCATGTCGAGCTGGAAGCCGGAAACTTCGAGTTGGCGCGTGGGCTGCTGTTGCGGTCCATCGCGGTCGACGATGTGACCGAAGCGGATCGGGCAGAGGCGATGTTCCTGCTTGCGAGAGCCACCCTCGAGGACCCCGCTGCGACGGCATCGGATCGCGCCCGAGGCATCGAGTTCGCCCAGGCCGCCAAGGATGGCCTCACCGCCAAGCCGGCGTACGCGACGCTGCTCGCCGAGGTCGAAATATGGGTGAAACGGCACGCCTCGTTCGACTGACGCGCCCGCATGCTGCTGAAACCTCAGGGTATTTGGCGTTCTTCGTTTTTCTGTCCCCCGGCCGCAAGTCCGCCGTTCCCCCGTGTTTCTTGGATGAAGCTGGCGCCGAGGTGTTCTCCGACGCGGCCGGCCACAAAGGCAATCCCATGAAACTCGCACTTCGCCGGACCGTCCTGTTCTTCAGTCTCTTGTCGCTGTCCTCGGTGCCCACCGCATTGGCGGGCAAGCCCGACCAGCCGACTTCGGTCAAGGACCTGAAGTCGTACAAGTTCGTCGTCGAGGAGGACGACGGCGAGTACACGATGCGGATCAAGGACAAGAAGCACGGAGTCATCGGAGACCGGGACAGCGGCTTCATCAAGTACCGAGTCGCGACCTACCAGAACAAAGAGATCGTTCAGATCAACATGATCAAAGGCGTCAAGGACATTCGTGGCGTCGGCAAGGTCCTCAAGAAGGAGGTCCTGCGTCGCTACTCGAAACGTCAGATCCGCTCCGACCTCGTTCAGGTGAATCGCAAAGAGCTCCTCAAGGTCTGGGCGAAGGGCTACCCACACGCTGCGAGCAAGACGAACGGAAAGCTGTTTCGCGGCGTCGTCCCGGCGATGAAGTTCGAGGGGTTCGACTACACCGTCACGGCCAAGCCGTCCTCGACCGGCATCGGAGGCATCATCGAGTTGGAGATGGAGCCTGCGCGGAAAGGAACGAAGGGTTCCATTCGCATCGTTGACCCCGTCGGACTCGACAAGATCCTGGCCACCACCGAACCCAAGCTGATCCCTGCGGGGAAGCGTCCGAAGAGCGCCAAGCAGCTGAAGAAGGAGAAACGGAAGAACGAGGCTTTGGCGAAGAAGGCTGGAGACGAGTTGGAGGACATCGCGGAGGACGTCAGTGACGAGGAGGGGGTCGACGAAAGCGACCTTCTCGAGCACCTGTGGGGTGTGATGGACGATGAGTGTGGGCGGGGCGGCCGGGATGGAAGTGGCTGGGCCGAAGGCTGTGACTTCACCTCGAAGGGCGGCACGTATCTGGTGGAACCGAAGGACGGCGGTTCATCGTTCAAGCTCGAGGACAAGATGGAAGATGAAGCCGAGGACTTCGTCGACGACAACACCTAGTCGGCGTGGTGGCACCGCGGTGCCCTGAAAAACGTGCATACCGGCGGGGGGACCGAGCCCCAGGCCACCGTCGTCGGCGCACCACCTCGGAGCCGAACCGTTTCACGCTGGGGGATGGGGACCCTTGGAGCCGCGTTCGCGGCCGCGGTACTTCGAGGTCATGGTGATGCGACGTGACTTGATGTTGAGTGGGGCCTTGCTGGCGATCGCATGCGACGGGGGATCGTCGGGATCGGACGAGGGAACGCAGACCAGCGGTGGGTCGAGCACCAGCGGTACGGACGCGGGAGTCAGCTCTGGGACGACTTCCGGAGCCTCAGGCACTGCCTCCGCCGGCACCACGACGACCGGTGAGGGCGGTGGTGGCGACACCACGCTCGCCGAGACCGGCGATCCGGGGAGCACGGGACCCGATGAGCCGATCATGATTTCGTTCCCGGCCGAGGGGGACGAGCTGCTGTTCTCGGTGCCGGTTCGCGTCACCGTGCCGGATGGGACAACTGCGGTTGAGGTGAGCGCTGCTGGAGCGAGCTGCACCGCGACGGCGCCCGGGTTCGACTGCCTGCTGGATGTGTCAGGGGTGCCCGCCGGCGCCGTCGAACTCGTGGCCACCGCGACGGACGGTCCGCTCGCAGGCGAGAGCGCACAGCGCGAGGTCACCCGGCGTGCGCTCGAGCCGGTGTGCGCGGAGCAGACCGACGCGCTCGATGCCTGCGTTGTGGAACGCGCCGCTCGGGGCCTTGCCTCCGGATTCGAAGGCGTTTCCTATCTGAACGCAGACGGTCTGCACGCCAACGTCAACACCGGCGGCATGACCGGGATCGACGCCCGGACGTACGCCGAGCCGCCCACCGAAGTCGAGCCCGATGTCCGGATGGGGCTGATGAACGAATCCACCGCCTGGACCCTCGACGGCGGGCGCTGCTCGCTGCCGCGCTGCTACCCGACCTCGCGCCGGGCTCGTGCGTTGCAAGCGTACGAGGACAACGTCTTGTTTCTCTGCCCCGAGCACCGCGACGTGGGGATCCGCGACTTCTTCCAGTGGCAGGCGGGGTTCTACATGCTCTCGCAGGGATCCTCGAGCTCGGAGCGTGACGAGACGGCCAAGGGCCTCCGCGCATTGGGCATGATGCCGGGCGACACCCGGGATGCCGCAGAGGCGGCGGTCGTCCTGGGACCGACGCTCGCGATGCTTCTGGTGCGCTCGCGCGTCGAGTCCGACCTGGACTACTTGCAGCCCCAGACGCATCCCACGGCCTTTCCGAACGCCGACAGCGACGTGCGAATCCTCGAGTTGGCGGCGGCATTGCGACCCGGCGAGCTCCCTCCGGTTGCGCGGGTGACTCTGCAGGACACGATGTTCCCCGACGCGTGGGGCATGGTGGAATCGCTTCAGACGCCCTACGCCTTGGGGGTGACTCCTGCGGTGACACCCAAGACCCCGCTCGGCGGAGCCTTCGAAGTCCGCGTGGACCTCTCCACCAGCGAGGATCCCAACGGACGCCCGCTGTTCTTCTACCCGGCGATCCTGCGCGACACCGCCGGCGACCTGGAGGTCGAGCGCGTGGATGCATCCGGGACCGAGTGGGTCTTGCGCGGGAGCATGCCGGTCGATCAGAGCCTGACGACGGGCGGCCAGGACCGCGTCGTGTCGCGGGCGACCGTCGCGTTGTTCCCCCACAACGGGCTGTGGCTGGGCGCGCCCGTCTTCGTCTCGGTCGGCGGCCGGGCGAGCGAGGACGCGGCGCCCAACGACAACAACCTGGACTGAGCGACCAGGACACGAGTGCGTGCGGGACCGGCTGCGGGCGGCCCGGACCGGGTTCCGGTTCGGTCGAGGGTCCGCCTGCGGGCCGCATCCACATTGGTCGTTGATTTCGGCGCGGACGAAACCCACGAGTCTTACCGGGCATGCACCCGGTGGGTGTGCTCGCGGCTCCGTTTTCGTCCTCCGTCGACAGCTCATCGATGTCCTCCGTCCAAAACTACACAACGACCCGGGTCGCGCCCTTTGTGGCCGTCGCAGCCATCTGTGCCCTCTGCGGACCCTCGAATGCCCACGCGGCGCAGGAGCCCACGGCCGCGGACTCGAACGACTTCTCCGGGGATCGTCCGACCGATGAGGCCGCCGCCCCATCTCGGGACGACGCCGAGACCGACGAGCAGACCGACCGTTGGATCGACCGCTGGCCGCCGGAGCGCAACATCTGTCTCTTATACACATCTCCGAGCCCACGAGACCTCTCTACATCTCG
>CAJXVA010000436.1 GCA_913061055.1 uncultured Pseudomonadota bacterium | reverse complement strand
TCGTCGGCAGCGTCAGATGTGTATAAGAGACAGTACCTGCACCGAGCGAAGTCGAGTTTCTAGGGTGGACCCCGGACGGTGATGTCGCGGCGCTGAGGGTTTCGTACGGCTCGAAGGTGGCCGCGCGCGGCTTCGCAAATTACCTTCAGCTCGTGGTCGAACTCGACGGTCCGACCGGGTCGGTCGTCCGAACATACGTGGTCGACCGCGCCGCCAATGCCTCGTTGAGCAAGAACGATCCGCTGGCCCGCGCAGCCAAGGCATCGATCGACGGCAAGCGGTGGGTCGAGCGCAGGACCGAGCTGTTGCTGCGCACGCCCGAGGCTCGGCGTGCTCCGGCTCGTCGCGATGGCTCCCTGACCCTGTCCTTCGAGAACGTTCCGGCTGGAACCAAGGTTCGGGTGCAGGCGAAGCGGTCGGGATTCGACTTGGGCTGGTGGGGCTTCGACGAACTCGGCGAAGGGGAGTCTGTCCCGCTGCTGCACGTGAAGTGGGTCGAGGACGGGGTCCAGACCACGCTGGTGCGGACGCCGGTCGAGGTCGAGGTCGACGTGCTGCGCAAGCTCGCCGCCCGCCCGTCCGCGGACGTCACGTTGGAGGGTCCGGTGCGGGTGTACTGGACCAGCGGTGCCAAGCGAGCTCTGGTGACCGTCTCGTTTGCGACCAAGGACGCGGACGTGGTCGACCGGCGCTGGTTCGTCGTCGAGCCCATGTCATCGGGCAGCGGTCGCCGTCCCCGAATCCGGGACTAGCCCTCCGCGCTGTCGACGACTTGGCCGGCCCACGTCGGCAGCAAGCCGAGGTCGGCGATCAGATCGAGCGCGACGTAGCGGCTGCGAATCTCGCGACACACGGTCAGTGTGCGGACGGCGTGCTCTCGAGTGACGTTCAATGCGCTGGGCTTGGCAGGTGCACCCGTCGCCGCGAGGGCGACACGCATGCGCTCAGCGGGCATGAGGATCTCGCGCAGGGTGGCTCGAATCTCGGGCCAATCCTTCTTCACCGCGGCGAGCTCGTCCCGGAGCTCGCCGCCGGTCTTCTGCTTCGCTTCGATCTGCGCTCGCACCTCCTCGATGACCGCCGGGGTCAGGCCGTGGTGGCGCGCTTCGAGTCCGTCCAGGTACGACGCATCGGGCACGGCCGCAGCGGCGGCATCCGGGTTGATGTCGTCTTGCTCGAGGTCGACGAGCCTCTCGAACAGCATCGCCGACATGAGCGTGGCGACTCCAACTTGGGTGCCATGCAAGCCCCGCAGCGGGAGGTCACGGCAGTGCTGCTCCATGTCCCAGTAGTGGCTGACGAGGTGCTCGCCTCCAGAGGCCGGCGCGGACGTCCCCGCGATCGCCATGGTGAACCCTGAGAGAATGATCGTCGCCGCGAGCAGCTCGATTCCATCGGCCTCGCTCTTGCCCACCGCATCGGCCGAGTCGAGCAACGCGTCGAACGCCGAGTCGAGGAGTTTGGCCGGCCGCTCCTCGTAGGGAACACCGCGGACGAACGCGCTCAGTCGCCAGTCGGCGTTGCTGTAGGGCTTGGACAGCAGGTCGCCGAAGCCCGCGAGGTTGAGGTACGCCGGCGCATTCTGAAGGACGTCGACGTCTGCGAACACCGCTTGAGCCTGCTGGGCGGGCAGGGTGCGCTTCACACCACGTGAGAGCACGGCTGCGATGGCGGATGTGTAGCCGTTCATGCTCGCGGCCGTGGCCACGCATTGGTAGGGCCGATCCAGCTTCGCGGTGGCCATCTTGACGATGTCGTTGATCGATCCCGCTCCCACCGCGATCGCGTTCACGCTCGGCGTTGGGGCGAGGTGCGCCTGCAGTGCGGCGATCTCCTCGTCGGCACACATCACGTGGTCTTCACCGTCGCGAGGTTCGAGCACGTGAAGGGCCGCCGTGTGACCGCTGCTCTTGAGCTGTTCGAGCAACGCGTCGGCAGCCGCAAGCTTCGTGTGCGCGTCGCAGACCACCAGATGGGTGAAGTCCCCTCGGGCTTCGCTCAGCCAGGGTCCGACCTGCGCGAGTTGATCCCGGCCCACGCCGATGTGCTGGGTCTTCTTGGCCTGGCCCCGCCCTTCCGCGGTCAGGGCATCGAGGTCCTCGAGAATCGACGAGAGCGCCACGGTGGGAGCATGGACGCTCGAAGCGGCGTTGAATAGGGGTGTACGCTCGGAGGATGCGCGGTGTGTCCATCTTGCTGGTCGGTCTCGCGGGCTGCGCGTCCTCGCCTACAGCTGCCCCGACGACCTCTCCGCCGGGTCCGTCGAGCGCTCCGGCGACCCAAGACGCCGCATCCACCGACCCGACCGAACGGCTCATAGCGGTTGAACGCTCGCTGATCGACGATGACGTTCGGGCGCGGATCACGGTGCATTCCGCCGGTGCGGTCGAGTCGACATTCGTCGGCGCACTGGTGATGGAAGGCAACCGTGTCGCCCTCACCGCCTCGGGCAGCTTCGCCGGGACCCCCGTGGAGTTGTCGTTCGAGGCGGATGGCGAACGCATGCGGGGCAAGGGGGGCGCCCGGGACTTCGATCTCCCCCAGCCGCCCGAGCTTCGGGACGTGTTGGGGGTGAGCATCGTTCGGATGGGTCTCTTGCACACCCTCGCGATGCTCTCGGCGGGCCAGCCTCCCGATGTTCCGGATTCGGACGTGAGGGACTGGTTGGTGGTCACGCCGCAGCCGGGCGCGCCCACCGTCGCGGTGATGGAGCCGTTTCATCCGGAGCTGCCCAGCGACCCTTTGACGTTTCGGACCGCGGTGGCGGGCGAGGACTCGGTCGTCGCGACAGTGTGGATGAAGGAGGGGGTCCTGCTCGAGCGTCAGCAGGAGACGCGCTTTGGTGAGGAGACGATGCGGGTGCTCGAAGCCTTCGAGCCGATGTGACGGCGCCTTGAACCGACGTCGAAGCGCCAAATACGCCCTTTGAGGGCAGGTGAACATTGTGTCAGTGTTGAGCGATGGCAGGACCCAGCGTGCTGCGGCAACTCAGCAACCCCGACAACCGTTTCCATGACAGCGCGGTTCAGTGGGACATCGAGCCGCCGCCGAAGGTGAAGCTGTCGCTGTACGAAGATCAGTCCAAGAGTATTTTGTCGCGCAACGACAGCCCCGACCTGGGATTCGACTGGTCGGTGAACCCGTACCGTGGGTGCTTTCACGGTTGCGCCTACTGCTACGCGCGCCCCTCCCACGAGTACCTCGACTTTGGGGCGGGGACGGACTTCGAGCGCAAGCTGGTGCTCAAGCGGAACGCCGCGGAACTGCTCCGCAGACGTTTCATGCGCCCGTCGTGGAAGGGGGAGCTGGTGTTGTTCTCCGGCAACACCGACTGCTACCAACCGCTCGAGGCCGTGCAGGGGCTGACGCGGGCGTGTTTGGAGGTCTGTCTCGAGTTTCGCAACCCGGTGTCGATCATCACCAAGGGGGCGGTGGTCGAGCGAGATGCGGACCTGATCGCCGAGATCCACCGTCAGAGCTACGCCTCGGTCACGGTCAGCTTGCCGTTCATCTCAGCGGAGCACGCACGGGCGATCGAGCCCTACGTGCCTTCTCCCGCGCGCCGGTTGCAGGTGATGGGGAACCTGTCCTCGAAGGGCATACCAGTGGGCGTCAACGTGGCCCCGATCATCCCGGGACTCAACGACGCCGAGGGCCCTGCGATCGTGAAGGCCGCGCGGGAGGCCGGCGCGACCTTCTTTGGGATGACGATGGTTCGCCTTCCCAGTCCGGTCGACAAGGTCTTCGAAGCCCGCATTCGAGAGACGCTCCCATTGCGGGCCGACCGTATCCTCAATCAGATCGAGGCGTGCCGGGGAGGGGCCCGCAACGATTCGCGCTTTGGCGCCCGGATGCGGGGCCAGGGCGCGCGTTGGGAGGTCATCGAGACCATGATCCGGGCCGCGGCGAAACGCCTTGGCATGGGAGAGGCGCCGCCAGTCCCGGAGCCCTCGCCGTTTCGGCGCCCCGATCTCTCGGGGCAGATGGGCTTGTTCGAGGCTTGAAGGATTCTAGGCCCGGGCCCGGGCCCGAGTCCGCTCGCTTCGGCGGCACAGCGCCTCGAGGGTGGGCCGGACGACGACCGATACCAACTCACGAGCGGTCGCGCGCTCGGCTGCGGTACTGAGGACTCCGTGCTCGGCCAAACCGTCGCGTCCACGCACCACCGGGTCGGCCGCATCCGCACGCTCCCAGTCCTCGAGCGCCGCCAGGAGCGTTGCGCTCAGTTCAGGTTGTCGCCTCAGTGCCCAGCCGAGCACGCGCCAACTGAGTGCTGCGTGTCGGAGCTCGTCGGCGGCGATGTCTGCAAGCGTCGGCGCGACCTCGGGGCCTGCGTGGTTGCGGGCGATGCTCGCCCATGCCGCGGCTGACCCCTCGCCGATGCATCCTTCGATCAACGCCTCGGTTGCGAGCGTCTCCACGGTGATCTCCGGGCGTGCCAGGACGTCGGGCAGGGGGCCCACGTCGAACTCGGTGCGGGTGAGCTGCCGCGCAACATCAAGACACAGCCGCGTATGGCGAATCTCGTCCTCGGCGGCGTCTTGGGCCGCGAGCTGCATCGAGCCCGGTGCGCCAACGGTCGCGAGTTCCGCGGCCAGGCGGGTGAACGCAGGGACCGATGCCGACTCCATGCGAGCGCACTGCAGCCAGTGTTCCGCGGCCAGGGCCCGAGGGCTGACGCCGGGGGGGCATGCTCGGACCACGGGCGGAAGAAGCTGCGCGCCGTCGATGAACAGCGGTCGGCCGGCGGTCGTTCCGCATTCGCTCGACTCGCTCCACGTGATCACGCTTGCGCACACTTCGGGGAGGGGGTCGTTGCCGCACGCGTTCACATCCTCCTGGGCGGCTTCCAGTGCATCTTCCATGGCCTGGACGCACTCCGCGGCTGCGGATGGGTCGAAGTCTGAACACTCTGAGAGCCCGCTCCCGAACGAGCACGGCACGTCATCGGGCAGTTGGTCACACTCCAGGGCGAGTTCGCAGCCGAGATCATTGCGAATCTCGAAGAACTCTTCCGGGGTGGGGTTGGCTTCCTCCGATTCGTCGACGGCTGCCTCGCAGGCGGCTGCGAGAAAAAAAGCCACCAGAACGCTCCGCGCCGATGCGGCGCTCCTCCGTTTTCTAACCATCATGTCCAATCCAATCACGGTGCTGCCGAATGCCGACCGCGCCGCCACATCAGCATAGGAGTGAGCCACAGCGGCGACAAGGCGAAGTTGCCGAGCTTGGGATTCCGCGAGCCGTGCTTGTCGCAACGCCGTTCCTCAACGCGTGGCTCTGGGTATGGCACGCGTGTCATAGCGTCGAGATCGGTCCGCTCGACTCGGTGCTCCAGGGCTCGTCCCTCTCGCGTTCGTGCCCCAGCTTCTTCAGCTCAGACCCGCGCGAGTCGGGTCTCGACGAGCCAATCCTCCAGCGCTGAACTCGCTGCCTCCGAGGGATGCTCCGGTAGCTCGCTGGAGGTGTTCGCTTCGCTCAGCAGTCCGAGCACCCGGTCCATCACGGCGACCGATGCCTTTGGGTTGGGGAGAGGCTGCTTTTCAGCCTGCCGCTTGTGGGCCACCAGGGCGTCGACTTCGGGGACGTCGTAGAGGCCATGCAGCCGTGTGAGGTCCGGCTCGCAGACGCCCGTCTTGAGCAGGTGCACGCCGGTGAGGGCGGTCCGAAGCACGTAGAGCACGCGCTTGGCCGTCGGAGCGTCGCCCTTCACGACGTGTTTGTACTGACTGCGCGCGAAGCCGAGGTAGTGGCGATAGACCCGGCGGCTGAGGCAAGCCCGGGCATGGTCCTCGAGCGCGTCGCACAGCGGGTCGCGTTCGCCGACCCATGCGTTGCTGTGGACGCGCTCGAGCATGTTGCCGTCGCCCTTGAGCAACCCGGCAGCGCATTGTCCGAGCTCGTTGGAGGTGTAATCGATCTCGAGCCCCTCGATGAACTCCAGGCGGTTGGCTGCGACCGGCGGGGCGTCGAATCCCAGCAGGGCCCGAGTGTCGGCGATGTGAATCGCCTTGAGGTCGAGGTCGCTGTCGGGGCTCGGGAACCCATACGCATGGGCGCCGGACAGATGCACGATCACGTGGTGTCGCTTGGCGGATTCTTCGGCGAGAGCGCCATGGGCGACGCGGCGCTGTTCATCTCGGAGTCGGTCCTCCCGCATGGGGCTCAGTCTACGTCGGACCCGGTCAGGACCGCAGCCGCTTGTGTGCCCCACGGTCCGGGGACCCGTTCGAGCCAGCGACGGGCGGCCTCCTCGCGGAGCTGAAGCAGCACGGTATCGGCCCGAGCGAAGTCTGGGTGCTCGGGCAGCACGCTGTGCTCGCGCGCGTCGTCGAGGTCTTGGGCCACGGTGTCGGTCCACCGCAGCGCAGTCTCGAGGTCGACGTCTCCGCGTTTGATCGCCAGCAGGCGGTCGCGAAGCTCCCCCTGCGCGGCGATGAGTGGGACACCGGTGCGCAGCCATTGCACCGCGCACGAGACGATCCGCAGCAGGTTGTAGGCGTTCTTGGGCCGAAGCTCGCGCGGCAGGTCGAGACCGGATGCGTCGGCTCGGGCGAAGTCCGCCAGCGCCTCGAAGCTGCACGCGGCCAGCAGGCCCTGGTCGAACATCGAGCGGTACAGCTGCTTGAGGTACTGCTTGGCCCGCAGGACCTCGTCCTTCGTTGGGGTTCCGCCCACCGTCACCGCTTCTTCGGCGAGCCGGGCCGCGACGTGGTCGAGGCTACTGCTGGGGTTGTGTTGCAGCCAGGTGAGGACGTCGGTCCGATGTCGGGCCAGCCGAAGCGACTGCCGAAGCTTTTTGGTCTGCGCGACAGCGTAGCGGCCGAACGAACCGTAGATTCGCTTCGACACGAACGCCTCTCGGGCGTCGAACAGGATGTCCGCGAGTGGGTCCACCGTGTCTCGCTCGGGCACGAACAGCATTTCGAGCGTGTTGGGGTCGGCGCGGAGGGCTTGCTCGATGGTGCGACCGACCTCCCACAGCGTGTGGCTACCGTCGGCACTCACCACAACATCGGGCACCCGGCCACGGGCGCTGGCCCACGGAAAGGGCCATAGCAGGACGCCGCGAGTGTCGTGGTCGCTGCTTGCATCCGACAGGCCCCACGCTCGAGACCCCACAGTCGCCCGGGCGAGGACGCACGGTCCCAACGCGGCTTCGGCTCGGGCCCGGTCCACCGCGTGGCGGAGCTGGCCGTCGGTCCTGGGGACGATGTCCTCTCGAGGCAGGATCAGAGCACCGCGTCCAACGACCGTGACCTGAACGCGACCCGGCTGTGGGTGTCCGGTGACCCGTCCCACCGTACCCATGGGAAGCTGCGCGTCCGCGAAGGCGACGCTCCGCCGCAGCGTGACCTCGCACCCATGTGGCAGCTCGACACCTTGTGGATCCACGGCGGCAAGCCCTGTCGGGGTGCGGGCGCGGGACATGTCTCAGTCGCGACTGAACGGGGACGCGGCGACCCACTTGTCGCGCTGGAACCACAGCTCGACCACCTCTTTGCGAGGCTCGGGCCGGACGCTGAACCGGATCATCGAGGGGATGTACTCGTAGCCGCAGGCCTCCGAGTGCTCCTTGCAGGTGAGCTTGCCGCCGGTGGGTGCCATGAGCGAGCGGCCACGAAGGCTGCCGTCCAGGCTGACGAGCCCCTCGAACCACACCGAGCTGGCCTCTCCGAGCCGGTACGTCCCGGTGACCGAGCGCCCGTCGAACACGACTTCGAGCGTGGGGGTGGCGGCTGGGTTCGCGCCTTCTTGGGCATAGACACCGGCGTGCGACTTGGCGACGGTCGTGGCGACCTGCTTACCCAGCGCGGCGAGTCCCTTGTCGAGCGCCGCTCCGCGCGTCTTCATCGCCTTGACGACCTTCTCGATCTTGGCCGAAGAACGGAGCATCTGCGCCTGGTTGAGCTGGGTTTGCCACGCGACGAGGTCGGCGGAGGCCAGCTCGAGTTGCTTGGCGTAGCGCTTGGCGTTGCTGGCGGTCTTGCGCTCGGAGGCGAGCCGAGCCACCTCGGTGACCGCGGGTGCATGGGTCTCGTAGAAGAGTCGCTCGAACTCGGCGAGTCGCTTTCGAGCCTCGTCGAGGGCCCGGGCGGACTCGAGGCCCGAGAAGGTCTGGCCTTCGCCCCACCGTCCTTGGGCTACCGACGGATCGCACTGATCGCAGATCATCGGGCTGGCGTCCTCGTAGCGAGGGTCCTCGGACTTGTCGAAGGCACGCGCGTACTGTCTGGCGAATGCGACGTGTCGGGCCTTTTTGCGTTTGAGCGCGATCAGGCTCTCGGCTTCGATGGCGCCCCAAACCTTGCCCTTGTGGGACCACTCCATGCGCCAGCGCTGACACTTGAGCGCCTTGGCGCGGTCGGAGATCGGTGTGCGAACCGCGTCGCATGATTCGCGGACCAGCGGTCCGGTCGGGACGACCAGGGCGTCGAACGGACGCATCAAGGCTCGCTTGGAGGCATCGGGCTCGGCGGCCGGGGTTTCGTCCTTTGGCTTCGACTTCGGGTCCGGTTTCGAGTCCGGCTTCGAGTCCGACTTT
>CAJXVA010000435.1 GCA_913061055.1 uncultured Pseudomonadota bacterium | reverse complement strand
CTCGTCGGCAGCGTCAGATGTGTATAAGAGACAGCTGCGACTGGACGAGCACATCCTTGCCCGCGGAAGCGGGGCCGAACGCGGCCGCCTGCACCTTGGTCGGGGCGCCCCAGCCAAGCTTTTCGAGGGCCGCAAGCATCGGCGCGGGCAGTCCCATCTCGACGAAGGAGCTGGGAAGCGTGGAAGCGTCGGGGGCGTCGGGGTGAACCGCGTCCTCGATCGGCGCGGGGCTCGATGCGACGGCCGGGGCCGCCTCGTCGGGAGCGTCGCTCGGCGCGGAATCGCCTTGTGCAGCCGCGTCTTCGGACGCAGCTGCAACTTCGGGTGCCGTCTGCGACGCAGCCGGTGTTTCGGCGGGTGCGTCTGCCGGAGCGTCAGCTGGTTCAGCTGGGGCGGGAGTGGAGGAGGTAGGGGAGGATTCGTTGATCTCGTCCGAGGAGGCATCCTCGGACTTCGGCGGTTGAGCCATAGGTGGAATTCCTAAAGCGCGAGCAATTCATGGCGGGCCTTTGCATCCTCGGCGCGGTTGCGTTGGTACGCGCCGAGCCTCTCCGAGATGCGCTCCAGCTTGTGCTGGGCATCGGGTTCGGGGCAGGCCGCCTGAGTCTCGCGGATGAGCGTGGAAACGACATCGTCTTGGGGGTCGTGAAGGCTCTGATGCGGTAAACGCTGGGTCAGGGCTACGACCCGGTCTCGAATGAGACTCACCCGGTATGGGCAATCGATCTCTCTGGCGGAGAGGCCTGTGCGTTGTTGTGAAACGCCTTGATACGCGCCGAGGACCCCGTAGCCGATGATGGCAACGAGGCCGATGAGACGCACCCAAAAGAGGGACCGGGTGAGGGTCCGGCTCCGTTGCGGATGGGAACCCTGCTTCGCCAGGAGCGCAGTGTCGCGCGGGTCGGCGCGGGTGGTCAAGGCTACCGAAGCGTTGAACGTCTTTTCCGGTCTGCGGGAGAAAATCCCGCAAATTCAAGGCGCGGCGTCGGACTGCGTGTTCAGCGCAGCGTCGTGCAGTCCGCTGCGGTGTTGGTATCCTGCTTCCGGGCGGTGAATCGGACCTGTCCGATCTGAGAGGGAGGCAGGGAGGAGCCCCCGACCAGGCGCCGAATGCGGCATCCTACGTCGGCGCCGTCGCTCGACAGGCACTGCCCGGCTTCGCCGAGATCCAGCAGCGCCCCCGTGTCTGGGTTGGGGAGATCCGCATAGCTCCCCGTGTCGAGTGGGATCATCTGTGACCGCCGGTCGAAGCTGCCGACGTCGACGGTCACCAGGATGCCGGCCTCCAGCCGGAAATCCTCGCTGACCGGATCCTCGGCCGTCCGCAAGTCGAGCACGGAGATCTGCGCGGGACCGCCATCCGTCCCGCTGTCCGGCAGGGCCGTGATCACCCAGACGCCTCGGTCAAGCGGCAGGACGTAGGCGCCCGCTTGCTCCCCGGTGTTCGCGGTGGGATCGAAGAAGGTCGAGACTTGGTGAAAGTAGGGGCCCGCGACGGTGGCCTCGGACTCGCCGTCCATTCGTAGGCGCTCGGCGAGGATCTTTGCACCGGCGCTGCCGCAGTCGCCGTCGGCCTCATCGGCTTGGGCACACCCGTCGACGAGGACCCGGCCGCGGAGCATCACTCGGTTGGGAAGCTCGACCCCGGTGACGGTGGTTCCGGCCGACGCATCGACCATGAGGTCGGTGTCCAGCGAGCCCAAGACGGATCCGGTCGGGGTCTCGATACGAAGCCGGTAGGTCCGGGGCGTGTCCCCATTGTCCCGAAGGCTGAGGTCGCACTGCGGCGTGGTCGTACCCGCATCGTCCGGTGTCCCGCACGCTCCCGAACTTCGGACGACGCCGACCGTACCGTCCTCGTCCGCCTGCACGCCCACGCAGGGCGAGCCCTCGGCGTTCCAAGCCTCGAGCTGATCCGCGTCGAACTTCAGGGCGGACTCCGCACGATACGTCGCGGTGGCTCCCGCGCTGGCCCCGGCACACTGCGTGCGAGGCTCGGGGGGGTCGTCCGCTTCCTCCTCGGTCCGAGGCAGACAGTCGATGTCGCAGCAGGTGTAGCCATCCAGCAGCGTCCGGGGATCGCCGGACAGTGCCAGGGTGATGTTCTGGGCCGCACCGAAGGCAGGGACACAGAGGTTTCCCGTGAACGATGCGGTTGGCTTCTGGCCGCCGCCCTGCAGGGGTCCGAAGTTCACATCCGCCCGCAGGACGACCGACGGAAAACCCGACTGGGGCGGCGGCGACACCGTCACATCGAAGCTCCGGTCGAGCCCTTGGTTGACCGGCAGCCCTTCGCAGTAGGTGTAGACGCGCGAGTCGAACCGACCCTCGAGGCTGGGGTCCGTGGACACGGTACCGGTCCACGCCGACAGCCCGGCCAACGGAAGCTCGCACTGCTCGGTGTCGGGGTTGCAGATCAGCCCGTCGGCGCAGTCCCCTGTGACCATGCACTCGCTGTCGCGCATGTCGATGTCGGTGACGTCGAGGCGGGGGAGTCCGAGCGGCGGAACGCGATCAGGGTCGGCGTGGCGCAGCGCGATGCTGGTTCCAGGGAGTGGGGCGAGGATGTTGAGCTGATCGTCGACGGTGACGACCTGTCCCCGCAGCAGTCGGTCGCACACGTCGTCGTAGACGTACGTGTAGCCAACCGGTTCGTTGAACGGAACCCGGCATTGCCCAAGCGTGAGCACACATGCGTTGCGGACGTCCTCCGCGTCGCAGGACTCGGCGTCGACGCAGCAGTCGAGGTCGCTCTGACACGACTGGCTGAGCTCGCCGGTGAGGATGACCGGAGGCGCGAGCTGCTGATAGCGCAGGGCGGCCGGGAGGGAGTCTTCGACCGACAGCGGCTGCGTGAGCCAAACTAGATAACCCCGCTCTCCGAGGAACGAGGGCAATGCGTTGTCGATGAGATATCGCGGCCATGCGACCTGGACGAGCGAATCCTCGAGAAGCTCTCCGGGGAGCGGATCGAAGGTGACCTGGCGTCGATGGGCATCGCGCGCGAAACGAGAGCCCTGGGTGAGGGTAAAGGTGGAGGGGAGGGGGGACTCATCGGGATTGATCGGGTCCGCGCTGACGCCGAGCGAGAGACTGCGAGCGAGTTCACGTCGGGGCAGGGACAGCACGCGAATGGTCGTCCCTTCGCTCAGGACCTCCTTGTCACATCCTGCGATCTCCGCCCGGAACTGCGCCTGGCCCCCTGCGACTTCCTGCAGGTCGAACCCGATGATCGCAAGCGGCGGCTTGTCGCCACCGTCTCGACAGACCCCAAGGTCGCAGACGAACCCCGGGTCCTGGTCGCAGTCCTCGTTGCTGATGCACTCCACCTCGGGCGGGTTGGGGGCCAGCGAGCTACAGCCGGCGAGGGCCGCCAGGGCGGCCAACCTCAGGAGCGGACGCCTCATTCTCTGTCCTCGCAGCCGCAGTCATCGTTGTCCCCGAGGGTGCCGTCGATGCACTCGAACACGTAGTTGGTGACCGCGTAGGTTGCCCCCGCTGCGACATCCGGGACGCCGCACTGCTCCCGCTGAACGTCGGAGCCCTCGCGGACCGCTCGGAAGAACGGTCGATCGGTCACCATAAACTGCAGGTTGTGCAGACCCGGCTCGAGGGGAACCCCGTTGTTGTCGTTGCACAGATCGATGCGGTCGCTGAACGCATCGTCGATTTCAAAGGCCCACTGCGGCGCGGTGTTGCGGGCGATCGATGCCACGACGCGCTCGGTGAAGTAGCCGTCGTCCGCGTCCGCCACCGGGACCGTCACAAACTCGACCGGTGCTCGTCGACCGGCGGCGCAGGCCTCGAGATAGTTTTCGAATGCGACGGTGGCGTTTGGTTGCTCTGAGGCGGGGTCGGGGTCGAGCCGCAGGACCCCGTAGAGCGTGTCGTCGGGATCGTCGCCATCGAGGTCTGGGTCCTCGGCGTAGATCGTCCACAGCGCCGGCGCCTGAGCGTCACGCTGTCCTTCTGGGCAAATGCAGAAGGTGCCGTCGATCAACCCACCGGCCCGGGTCTCTCGCACCGCAGGGCAGAAGGCGGATGTCCCACCGTCGACCTCTTCGTTGATGTCGCGGTTGAGACACCACTCCGACCACTCGGCGGGAACCGGCGTGGGCTCGACGATACGAACCGCGCCGGGGTTGGCGGGGCCGCCTTCAAACTGAATCCCTCGATCGGGAATGATGCAGGCGCCAGCCAACACCACCGCGCCCAAGACCCATCGACGGATCATCCTTCGGCCTCCTCACACGTGCACACGTCGATCCCCTCGTCGGAGCTCTCGTCGACGCAGCGAAACACGAAGTCCACCACGTCGTAGCTGGCGCCGGCGGGCGTGTCGGGGACGCCGACGAGCGGGTCCTGGGATTCATCGCGCTTGAACAGCGCCCCGTCCTTGGCGGGGAGTCCGTTGCGGTCGAGTTCGACCGGAAACGGCCACGGCCGGTCGGTGACGATGAACCGCAGGTTGTGCAGCCCCTCCCCAACCGGGGTGCCGTTGTTGTCGTTGCAGAGGTCGACGGTCGTGTCGAGGCCCAGCGTCCACTCCTGGAGGTTGCTTGCTGGCCGTTCGATCGGCTGCTCGTAGGCATCAGCGGCGCTGCGCTGCGCTGCGAGGCTGGTGGGGAAGTAGTTGGTGTACGCGACGTACTGCGACAGGGATTCCGCCCCGGGGTCGACGTCGAGCAGGAACGCTCCGATGAGCGTGTCTCGGGGGGCGCCTTCCTCGTCGACGTCGGGGTCCTCGACGAAGATCCGGAACCCGCCGATCGCGTTGCCATCGCGACCGCCACCCTCACAGGCGCAGAACGCCTGGTCCTCGAACTCGATGAGGCCGGGAACGACCGTGTCTGGCGGGACGGGGCAGACCTCGAACCCAGGCTCCTGGGCACAGGCTTCGTTCGCCTGGGCTGACATCGCCACCGCTTGAACGATCCGGACCGCTCCGGGGTTGGTCCGGTTGGGCTGAACGTCGATGTCGGTATCGGGGATGATGCACGCGCAGCCGAGCGCCAGCGTAGCGAGCAGCCCCGCACGTGCCGTGTTCATCCCGGTCGCTTCTCCGACTTTTCGAGGTGCCGGAAGATGGTGCGGGGATCGACGCCCAGGTCGCGGGCGGTCTTGGTCCGGTTGCCGCCGTTGAGCGCCAACACGCGGTTGATGTACTCGCGTTGCCAGTTCTCGCGGGCTTCGGCCAGCGGCAGCGTCACGTCTTCCTCGGCGCTCGCGCCTTCGAGCACATCGAGGTCGAGGTCCTTGGCGGTGATCTGGGGACCGTCGGCGAGGACGAGGGCCTTCTTGAGGTGGTTCTCGAGCTGGCGAATGTTGCCCGGCCAGGAGAACTTCATCATCGAGCGGACCGCCGAGGGGGAGAACGCGGAGTTGGGGTCGACGTCCTTGCCGTACTGGGTGCCGTAGCGGCCCAGCAGGTAGCGCGCGATGAGCAGCACGTCGTCGCCACGAGCCCGCAACGGGGGCAGGGCGACGCCGATCACGTTGAGGCGGAAGAACAGGTCTTCGCGGAACCGGCCGCCTTTGACCTCTTCGGTGAGGTCGCGGTTGGTGGCCGCGACGACGCGGACATCCACCGGGGTGGTCTTGGATTCGCCGACCCGTTGGACCTGCTTCTCCTGCAGGACCCGCAGCAGCTTGACCTGAAGTTGCAGCGGCAACTCGCCGATCTCGTCGAGGAAGATGGTGCCGCCGGCTGCCGAGAGGAACTTGCCCGCCTGGTTGGCGATCGCGCCCGTGAAGGCGCCCTTGATGTGTCCGAACAGTTCGGACTCGATCAGGTTCTCGGGAATGGCTCCGCAGTTGACGGTGATGAAGGGCTGGTCGGCGCGTGGAGATCGGTTGTGAATCTCCTTGGCGATGAGCTCTTTGCCGGTGCCGGTCTCGCCGCTGATCAAGACGGTAATGTCGGTCGAGGCGACCTTCTCGACCCGGTTGTAGACCTCGATCATCTGTGGGCAGCCCCCGATGATCTGGCCGAACTTCACGTCTTCGAGCTTCTGGGCCAGCTGCTCGCTCTCTTGGCGAAGCTCGCCCAAGACCTGGGCGTTCTTGAGGATGAGTGCGGCCTGGGACGCGAAGATCTTGAGGGTCTCGAGCTGGTCGGGGCGGAACAGGTTCCGTACCGAATCGTTGCCGACGTAGATGAGCCCCAGCAACTCGCCGCGCACCATCAACGGCACACACATCACCGAGCTGAGCTTGAGGTTGATGACCGAGAGGCTGTTTTGATAGCGCTCGTCGACGAAGGCGTCGGAGATGATCTGCGCCTTGTTGGTCGTGATGACCTCTCGGATGATGTTGTCCGAGAGCAGCTCGCTGGGGGAGTCGACGGGTTGTCGCTCGAGGTTCCGCGCGACACGGACCTCGTAGTTGTCCTCGCCGGCGGTGGCCAAGACCAAGAAGCCCTTGTTGGCCCGGGTCATGGAGACGACCGAGTCGATCAGCTCGGACAAGATGGCGTCGAGCGCGTTTTCGGGCTTGAGCAGCAGCTCGGAGAACTGCAGCAGCTGGCCCATCGCCTCGCGTGCCACGTCGACGCCGCGGTTGTCGTCGGGCTTCTCCTGTGTGGGCTGCGGGGCGGCATCCACAGCGGAGAACACCAGCTCCATGTCGCCGACGGCGATCGTGTCGCCGTGCTTGACGTCATACGCCCGCATCTTCTTTCCCCGGACGAAGAACGGCGTGCTGCGCTGGGTACTCTCGAGCCGGTAGCGACCGGGCTCGTGAATCAGCGTGCAATGGGATGCGGCAACGTCCGCGTTTTCGAGGCGCAGGTCCGACTCAGGCGCGGAGCCGATCGTCGTCAGGTTTCGGACGATGGGGTAGCGTTGGACTTGCCCGTCGTGGGAGTACTGGAAATACGGCATGGGCGCGGAGTCGGCGTCGCAGCGTAGCAGTAAGGATCAAGCTCTAAACGGCTAAAAATCGACGCGGAGTCCCATCGACGCCCCTCTGCGGGAGGCCCCCGTCGTAGGTCTGACGGTAGCACGGGGCCTTCGCTCGCGCCGACGCTTGCGTTTGTCGTAGTTCTCCAGCTCGGAGCGTGGAACGCTGTCTGTGAGCTCGAATTCCTTGAACCGCAGCTGCGCGAGCAAGATGTCCAGAGCGACCGTGCCGACGAACAGCCACGCCATGGTTTCTTCGGCGAGCCGGCGGGTGACGACCTGCTTCTTGGTGATGTCGCCGCGGGGGTTGCAGACCAGCGAGCCGGACTGGAAATTTCGCTTGCGATCGCATCCATGCACGGTCGCGCGGACCACCAGGAGGGAAAGGCCCGCGATGCCAAAGCCGGCCTCCGCGGCGAGAAATGTTGCGCCGATAGCGCGGTCGCCGTTGAAGAAGTGGCTGATCCCCAGGGGAATGAGCGCGAGCGCTCGGGAGCGCTTCTCGCCGATCTCGACCTGCTGGGAGTCGTAGTCCAGTTGCAGCTGCTCGAGTTCCCGCTCCGTGTCGGTGAGCTCGGCCCCGATCGCGTCCGCGTCGGCTTCGCAAGCGAGCTTGTCCGCCTCGCACTGGGAGCCGGCGTCGGCCAGACGTCGCTCCCGAACGTCGAGGTAGAGGTCGTAGAGCTCGGGAGAGTAGACCTTTCGCGGCAGCCGCCACTGCGCGTTGGCGTCCATCAACCGCGACAAGTGCCCGGTCACCCGGACCTGGCGCTCGTCACTGGGCAGCGTGGAGTCGGAGAGGGTGGCGTCGGCGAGGAGGACGAGCACCTTTTCGCGCTCGACTCGATCATCGAGAGGGTCGTTGTCCGCGATCGGCTCGAGCAGGCCCCGAACCTCGAGAAAGTCTCCGCGGTTCCACGCCTCTTCCGCCTCGAGGATCGCGCCGTCTCGATCCGGTGCGCTGGATGCCTCCGCGACTTTGGCGACCTCATCTGCGGAAGCCTCGAGCGAATCGGTCGACGGTGGGGAAGCGGGCGCATCCGCCTGCGGAGTCGCCGGAGCAGCCGTCAACGACGTGGCGACCGTCATCGCAGCCAGAGTCTGAACCCACGCCAGCATTCCTGCTTCTGCGCGCAGGGTATCCCACCCACGGCGCCGGTGGCGAGTCTACTTTCGGCGCTCGAGCTTGATCGTGATCGTTTGGGAGCCGGGGTGGACCGTCCGCTCGACCCGCTTGGGTCGATGCCCCTCTGCCTGCAAATTGAACACGACCCGGTGGGATCCGTTGCCGTCCAGAGGAATTGGGCGCAGCGCCTTGTCGGCGGCCTGGTTGGCCCCGATATCGTTGTCTGCGCATCCCTTCAGGCATTTGACGACGGTCTTGGGCGGCACGCCGGTGATGCTGACTTTCGCCGGCGTGGGTGTGGCCGGGAGCTGGACGGTCCCCGTGGCGCATTTGTCCGCGGTCAGGCGGACCGTGCCGCGCCAGTGCCCCCCGGTGAGGCTGACGGTGGTGGGGCGCTCGAGCTCGAGCTGCATCGTCTTCGCGTCGATGGCCAGGGTCTCGCGGCTGCCGACCTGCAGTTTGTGGTTTCGCGCCGTGTTGAACGGGATGTTCTTGATCTCGAGCTTGCAGGAGAACGGCTCGGGCCCGCTGGGCGTGGGGT
>CAJXVA010000434.1 GCA_913061055.1 uncultured Pseudomonadota bacterium | reverse complement strand
CGGAGGGTGTTGGCGCATCGACGGGCGTTGGCTCCGCTGTCGACTGCACGGCTGCCGGCACATCCGGCTGCCGTTGCGAGGTGACCTCCGGCGCGGGCGCCTGCTCGGCGTCACATGCACTGGCCCACAACAAGGCCAAGCACGCGTAGGTGCGCGATGCTGGCATGGGATCGCGTATGCCATACTCGGCCGCGTTCATGGCGACGAATTTCCGCGGCACAGACGACTACATCGTTTCCGAAGAGCTGGCCCGATCGGTCGATGTAGCGATGCACTTGGGACGGCCTCTCTTGCTCAAGGGAGAGCCGGGGACCGGGAAAACCCTTCTGGCGGTCAATCTCGCGAAAGCCATGGACATGGCGCTCGAGCGTTGGCAGGTGAAGTCGACGACCAAAGCAGCCGAAGGACTCTACGTCTACGACACCGTACGTCGCCTGCACGACAGCCGGTTTGGCGATGGCGAGGTCTCCGATATTCGTCAGTACATCGACATGGGGCCGCTCGGGCGCGCGTTCAAGAGCGAGAGCAAGAACGTCGTGCTGATCGATGAGGTCGACAAGGCGGACCTCGAGTTCCCCAACGACCTGTTGCACGAGATCGACACGATGAGCTTCACGATCCCCGAGACCGGGGAGACCGTGACGGCCAAGCACCGGCCGGTGGTGATCATCACCAGCAACAACGAGAAGGAGCTGCCCGACGCGTTCCTCCGCCGCTGTGTCTTTCACTTCATCGAGTTCCCCCAGCGTGAGCTGATGGAGCGCATCGTCGCCGTGCACCACCCCGATGTGGAAGAGAAGCTGCTCGCCAACGCGTTGGAGGCCTTCTATCGGCTCCGCGCGGTCGATGGTTTGCGCAAGCCTCCATCGACCAGCGAACTCATCGACTGGATCAGCGCGCTGCGGCATGGCGGCATCAGCGAGGCCAAACTGCTCGGTGCTGGGCTTCCGTTCTTGGGCACCCTGCTCAAGAAGGAGCAAGACGTCGAGATGCTCTCTCGTCGCCGGGGCCGCGCCTAGCTCGGAGCCGCGAATGTTCCTCGACTTCTTCTACAACCTTCGGACCGCCGGCGTCCCGATCAGTGCCCACAACTGGCTGGCGCTGATGCGGGCGATCGCCGACGGGTTGCACGAGAACTCGCTCGACGGTTTCTACCAAGTGGCCCGCTGCCTTCTCGTACCGTCCGAGACGCACTACGACGCGTTCGACCAGGCATTCGGGGTGACGTTTCGCGGAGTCGAGGCCGACCTCTCGGCGCTGGTCGAGAACCTCGACGAGTGGCTCAAGGATCCGAAACAGCTGGCCTACCTCGACCCGGCGCTGAGAGCCGAACTCGAGGCGATGGACATGGACACGCTGCGGCGGGAACTCCTCGAGCGGCTCGAGCAGCAGAAAAAGCGGCACGAGGGCGGCAACCGCTGGGTTGGAACCGGGGGCACCTCGCCGTTCGGTCAAGGCGGGGCGAACCCCGCAGGGATTCGCATCGGAGGCAAGGGGGGCTCTCGCAGTGCTCTGGCCGTCGCTGACGCGCGGCGCTTCCGGGCCTATCGCAAGGACCTCGTGCTCGACACCCGGCAGATCGCGGCGGCGCTGCGAAAACTACGCACGATGGGTCGCAACAGTGTCGACGACGAACTCGACCTCGACGAGACGGTCAACGCCACGGCGCGCAACTGCGGCGACCTCGAAATCATCATGCGTCCGCCTCGCAAGAACGACGTGCGGGTGCTGTTGATGATGGACGTCGGCGGCAGCATGGATCCCTTCGCGCGCCTGGTCGGCCGGCTCTTCTCCGCCGCCCACAACACCGGCGGCTTTCGGGAACTCAAGCCCTACTACTTTCACAACTGCGTCTACGCCCAAGTCTACGAGGACGCGGCGTTCACCAAGCCCGTCCGGACCGAGGAGATCCTTCGCAAGTACGATGCGAGCTGGCGGATCATCATGGTCGGCGATGCGTACATGCACCCGGGGGAGCTGATGATGAGCACGTCCAACTGGTGGGACGGCCGCGGCGGTCCGGTTGGCCTCACCTGGCTGGCTCGCTTGGCCGACCGGTTCTCGCACGCGGCTTGGCTCAACCCGGAGCCGCCCCACGTTTGGGACGCGCCAACGATCTCCGAGATTCGCAATGTGTTCGACATGTTTCCGCTGACGCTCGCGGGGCTTTCGGACATGGTGCAGGCGCTGCGTCATCCGCCGCATCCGGCCCGTCGCCACCGCGTTCACACGATCGCCCGCGGGTAGCGGCTCGTGCGCAGACGTGATATCGCCACAGGCATGCGACGCCTGCTTTGGACCTCGTCTCTGTGCGCTGTGGCACTCTCGTTGGCCGGCTGTCCCTCGGAGGACGAGCCCGCCAAGGACGACAAGAAAGAGACCAAGAAGGAGAAGACGGAAGAGGGCGAGCAGGACGATGCTGGCTCTCTTATGGTCGCTGAGGGCGACGGCGGGGTGGATGGGCCCGTGCCCCCCGAGGTTTCGATGGTGTTCTTTGCGGTCGAGGGCGCCCTGTACCCGTTGGCCTGCTTCGACAAGGACGCCAAGTCCATCAAGACAGGGTCTGCCTGCCTGAAGATGGTCAAGCCCGGAGACGCCGTGCGCGTGGCCTCCCACGACTCGCAGTACAACAAGAAAGCCGGTGAGCCCGTCGAGCCGCAGTGTCTCGCGGGTTCGGGCAAGAAGGTTGCGATCGGTGTGGAGGGCATCACCGAGGGCGCTGACTTCCTGTACGGCACCTGGCCGCCCGCCGGCATCAAAGTGATCAAGGAAGTGGCCGAAGACTCGACCGGTCCCGCCGCCGTGCAGATCGGCGATGAGGAGACCACCAAGCTCAAGGCCGCGATCACGGCGGCCGGCGGCAAGGTGGGCGACGAACTCAAAGTGCACCAAGTGGCCGAGATTCAGGGGCGCACCGCCAAGGACAAGGTCTACTCGGTCTACGTGCCCGACCCCAAGGTGCTCGAGCAGTACAAGTGGAGCGGGGCGTTTCTCGCGGAGGGAGGGAGCCTCGACAAGCTCACCCTCATCGCAAAGTCCAAGAGCAAGAAGGACGTGTTCGAGGTCCGCGGCTCGTTGGACATCGACGGCGACAAAGTGAACGAGCTGTGGATGCGCATCGTGTTCGCCGAAGGCTCGGGCGACCAGGTCTTCACGCTCACCGGTGGCAAGGTCAGCGGTCTGGGCAAGTGGAGCTGCGGCGCCGTTCGCTGAGCGCAGTGCAATCCCAACGGGACCCCGCCGAGACCGTCCAGTCCAGCGGGGTTTTCTTCTTTGCTAGCGGGCTTTGGGGACCAGCCCCTGACGCTTCGCGCCTTTGGGGGGTGCTTTGGCGGTGGCCATTTGGGACACCACCGCTTCGAGACCCTCGGGAGTGCAGGTGGACTCGTTCCACGCCAGCCGCCGGACGTTGGGCCAGGCGGGGTCGCCCGCCATCCATGCGTAGCTGATCCCGCTGTACTCGAGCGTGTACGCGCCGGGGGTGTTGGCCATCTGTTTGACCTCGACGTCGGCCGAGAACCGAAGCTTGAGGCGGTTGGCTTCGGCCTCGGCGGCCTCCTTGGGGGACGCATCATCGACGAAGGAGGTGCGGAACCAGACCGGCTCACCGGAGGCTCCGTCGTGGAAGTAGTACCCGCAGCTGCGCTGAAACGACTCCCCGAGGTACAGCGGCTTGCCGCAGGACTTGGCAGCGGCGTCGGCGTCGAAGCCGGACTCGGTCAGACAGCAGTGGGGCTCGGGAAGCTTGGGGGCGTAGAGCCGGCAGAATCCGTTCGACTCATCGGGCTTGCCCGACCCCTTGCCCTTGACGACCTCTTCGGTCGTTTGGGGGACGGCATCAGCGGCATAGAGGTCATCGCCGACCTTCACGACGCGTGGGTCGGACTCGTCGACCACGGGCACCGTCTTGGGTGCGGGAGCGGGGGTGGTGTCCTTGACCTCGGCGGGGCAGCCGAACATGGTCGCCAAACCGGCGGCGAGAATGCCCGGGCCGAGGCGACCCGGGGAGGCAACGCGTACACGCATGGGGGCGGTTTACCGTCTCTTGCGGCGTCTCGCCAAGGCCACCGGGACGCAAATCCACCAGGCCCACCCACTGCCTCCGGGGGCATCGGGTGTACGGCAACCACAGCCGTCCTCCTCGGTGACCGGGTCGGGGGGCGGGTCTTCGCCGACTTCGATGGTGAAATCGACGCGGCTCTCGTTGCCGGCTTCGTCCGCCACGACCACGTGAAAGTCCCAGGTCCCGATCGGAAGGTCGGTCACCGAGAATCCGGGGTCGACGCGGATGCTCTCATCGTCCGGCCTCGCGTCGTCGCCGAGCCACGCCCAGACCGAGTACGCCTGGGGGTGCTGGTCGTCGGTCGTCTCGAAGATCACATCGAAGTTGGCCGGCGCCTGAAAATACTGGCCGTCGGAGGGCTCGAGGAGATCGACGACGGGCGCCTCGATGTCGACGTAGGCGGGACCGAACAGCCGCGTGAGTCGGGCGGCCGCGTTCTGGCGGGAGGGGTCGCCACAGTGCTCCATGTTGAGCTCCGGGCACGCGGCTTGGCCCGGGTTGAGATCGGTGTCCTCGACCATGCCGTCGCACTCCTCCCGAAAGTACGTGGGGGCATTGTTCCCACTGGGGAACATGATCGAGCCCTCGAAGTCGATGTGGTCGAGGCCCCAGGAGTGAGCGGCCTCGTGAAGCGAGGTGGTCGCGCCTCCGTTGACCCACTCGTTGAGGTCGCCGTCGAGGTGGGCGAAGGCGATCTGGTTGGGCACGTCGTCGTCGCAGTCGCCCGCTGGAGCGCTGCCGAGTGCGCCGTACTCGGACTCGGTGCCGCCATAGACGACCATCGTGTAGTTCCCGCTCTCGGGGCGCTGTGCCGTGACGCGGATGCCAAACTCAGAGACGTCGCTGCGCATCGCTTGAAGCACGCCAACCTGGGTCTGGACGGTGCCCGAGAACGGCGGAAACGGAGCTTCGTAGTTGTACCAACTGCAATCCCGTCGAGAGTCAGACGGGTTGCATTCTCCAAGCTGTACGCCCTCGAAGTTCACGAACAAGGTGGTGTTGTCACCAAGCGCAAACGGGGCGGGCGGAGCGCTGAATGCATCCGGGGTCGGGCGAGGGGGCAGCGGAGCGTCGAGCGTGTGCGCGGGCTCGGCCAACGTGGGCCCCGCGGCGAGCCACAACGCCAACCCGATCCCAGGCGCGAGCGTGACGCTCAACGACGACGCCTCCATCCGGCGAGCATCAGCGCCGCCCACAGAAGCTGCGCGGGACCACCGTTGGGGCCGCCGTCCGCCGAGCACGTCGTTGCGCCCTGCGGATCGGCGCCTTCGTCATCCTCTTGGTCCGGAGCTTCGCTGCCCTCGGGCAGGATCGTGAAGCGGACCGTGTCCTCGGAGGCGTTGCCGCCCTCGTCGGTCAGGATGACGCGCAGTTCGTAGTCACCCGGCTCGGGGTTCGTGATCGCCAGCTCGAGGTCGCCTTCGAGTCCAACATCGGTCCGCTTGTCGCCGACTGGCTGCCCGTTGTTGAACACCTCGATGTCATAGAACTGCGGGTGCAGCTCGTCCTCGATTGCGCCCCGTAGGATGAAGGTGGTCGGCAGGACAAAGGTGGACTCGTCCGGTGGGTAGACGAGCTCGAACGCGGGCGGCTCAACGTCGGGGACGTGCTCGCCGAACAGGAGCAGCATTTCGCGGTAGCTGTTTTGAAACCCCGGCTCACAGAACTGGGTGTGGATCTGGTTGCAGCTTCCAGGGGTCCGCTCCAGGGAGGTGTTGGCGACGATCGGAAAGCAATCGTCGACGAAGCTCTGCGTCAGGCCTGCGGCCTTGAACGGGTTCAACACGTCGGTCACAGAGTCGACGTGCTCGAGCCCCCAGGTATGGGCGGCTTCCTGAAGAATCACGGTGGACCCCGTGTTCGACGCTGTGAACGCCTGGGTGAAGCTGGTGTCGCCGAGGTTGAGGTCCTCGCAGTCGATGTACGGCGCGACCCCTGCAAAGTCTTGGTCCCCAAGGTCGCCGTAGATCACCATCGTGTAGTCGACGTCTTCGGGGGGACGCTGGGTCACGACCCGGACGCCGAAGTCAGCGACCGCCTTGCGGGTGGCCTGGAGGATCGACATCCGCTGGGTGACGTTGCCGGTGTAGGGCCCGACGTACCCGTCAAATGTCTCGGCCAGCGAACTGCAGTCGTAGTGCGGGTCGTTCCCGCAGCCCCGCTGCAGAACGGCGCCGTCGAAGTTGATGTACAGCAGCTCAGGCGTGGTCTGTCGCGGTGACGCTCCCACGGGCGTGGGCGCAGCGCCGAGCGATGGCGTCCCCAGGGGGGTCGGCGGCTCGACAGCAGTCACGAGCATCGCGGACACCCACAGCAACGATGTTCCACCGAGCATGCACCCGAGGCTAGCAGGCTGGGGCCGGGCGCGGGAGCGACATGTCGACGCGCGTCGTGGGCGGTGACGGCGCAACGATCTCAGAGACGGGCGCGGGGTCGGCCGAGCATCACCGGCGGACCGTCGCGCGGCCGATCGCCCCGACCGCACCGGCGCACAGCAGGGCGGCGAGGGCGGCCCAGAGCCAAGGCGGGACGCCCGGCTTGGGGGCGAGCGTGAGGGCGCCGTCTCCATAGACCACAAAGCCGGCCCAACTCGATGGAGGCGCCCCCGCATCTCGGCGTTGTCGCTGCGCCCCGGACAGCGCAGCAGCCACCGTGGCGCCGCCATCGAGCTCCTCGTAGAACGCGGCGAAGAACGGGGCGGCTTGCGCATCGTCGACGGGCCACAAACCGGCGACGACCGAGCGTGCCCCGGCGAGCTGGAGCGCCCGCACGGCAGACAACGGCCCCTCTCCGGCGAGGAGCTCTCCGTCGGCCCCTTCGCAGGCGGCGAGCACGACCAACGGCTGCTCGAGGTGCAGCGATGCGAGGTCTTCGAGGAACACGTACCCGTCCGCATCGTCGTCGGCGGCCAGGACGAGCCGGGTGTTGGCGGGCTCCACACCATCGACGACCACGTGCGCGCCGATGTGGAGGATCGCGTGGGATCCGACACGCTCCAACGCGGACTCGGTCGCCTGCGCATCTGTGAGCACCTCGGTGGCGCCCCCGAGTACGTTCGCCGCAAAGCGCGACTCGGCGCGAGCTCCAGGGAGCCGGCCGAGCGCCGCCCGGTCGTCGGAGCCCCCGCGGGTTGGGGACACCCTCGCCAGGAGCGCGCCGGCGGGCGGCGTGGGGTCGGCAAACGCCAAGAAACGCCTCGGCACGAGCGCGCCGGTTTGAAGCCGGTTCCACACGGTCCCCGAGGAGGCGATCGAAGTCGCAAAACGCTCGAACACAGGGGGCCCGTCGGCACTGGCGAGCGCCGCAAATGGAAGCCGGTGCAGCTGCCCATCGGGAAGGATGATGAGCGACCGGGTCGAGTCCGGGAGATCTGCGAGGGCCCCGTCCAGGAGGGTCTCGTGCAGGGCGGCGGTCGCCTGCCGACCGGCGGCCGACGGCGCACCTGCGAGGTGGGCCGCCACCATCGCGACCGCGGGATCGAGGGTGCTCGCGTCTGGCAGTGGGTATGCGCGGGCCCACGTCGGGGTGATGACGAGCACCCAGGAGCCTCCGCTCGGCTCGCCGCCTGGGTCGCGTTGCCCTCCGACCTGATAGACGAGCATGGCCGTATCGGAGGGGAGGCGCTCCTGCACCGCAGCTAGTTCGATCCGGGCCCCGGGCGCTGCGGGGGTCGCGTCCAGGCTTGCAAACTCGGCGAGCTCCCGGCCGCGCATACGCTCCATCGCCTCGAACCCTCGCCCGTACCATTGCGGATCGTCAGCGGCCCACTGCAGGGCGGTCCCTGCGACCCAGCCGTACCGTGCACTCCACCGCGCGTGAATCCGGGGGCGCCCTCGCGGGCCCTGTTCGTCGGTCACCCGCTCGGCGGCATCGAGCATCGAAGACCACGAAGACCACGCTTCGTCCCGATCCTCTCGGGCCACCGCGATTCGGGCCCGCACAGCGTGGGCGGTGGCGGTGGACGACGCGCTGTCCTCAGAGGTCGCGGCTTCGTAGAGCTCGTTTGCAAGTGCGCTCGCGCGCTGTGGGTCCTGGGCGACCAGCGCGGATGCAAGCCCGCTCTTGCAGCTCGCGCTGTCCAGGCCGAGCCGGACCGCGGTTTCGAGGCACCGTTCGAACGCTGCGGCCCGGGCCTGGGAGTTCGTTGTCCGAGCGAGGTCGAGCTGAATCGACAGCTCCGCCATCGGGTTGTCTCGGGTGCGGGCCTCGAGCAGCAGCGCGGCAAGCCGCTTCCGGTAGGTCTGGGTCGCCCGCGGGTCGTAGCTCTCCCGCTGCAGTCGGTAGCGGTCCGCCGCTGCGGAACGCCACGCGTGCAGGGCTCCATGCCGATCTCCGGAGGCCTCGGAGGCATCGGCGGAGAGCTCCGCGTAGGCGGCCGCACGCCGGTGGTTCCCGAGCGTTCGAGCCGCCCGAGCCAGGTTGTGGGATCCGCTGCGGCGAACTTGCGGCGGCGCGTCTTCGGGAAGGTTCTCGAACTGTCTCTTATACACATCTCCGAGCCCACGAGACCTC
>CAJXVA010000433.1 GCA_913061055.1 uncultured Pseudomonadota bacterium | reverse complement strand
CGAGATGTAGAGAGGTCTCGTGGGCTCGGAGATGTGTATAAGAGACAGGTCGTAACCATCGTCGACGTCGGCGGGTTGATTGATCGTGCCACGCATTCGCACCGCGGACTCGATCGGCAGCGACCACGCGGTCCGGGGGCTCACCCCTCCCCACGACACGCTCGTCGCATTGATTGCCGTCACGACGAACTTGTAGTCGTCGAGGCCGGGCATCGCTCCGGTGGCGCGGTCCCAGTCGGTGTCGAACAGAATCTCCAGGCCGTCGTCCTCCCACAGTGGCTGATACGACGGCTGGGTAGCCTCGAGCTGGGGGTCGCTGACGACGGCGGCGATGTACAATCCACGTTCGCTGGTTCGAAACCACACCTCAGCCCGCACGCCGAAATCGGAGTCGATGATGAGCGGTCGACCCAGCATGAGTTCGCCGGGGTCGCCGTCGATCTCTATGCTCGTACGCAGCGGCGGCGCGAAGGCTTGTGCTGTTGCGTCCCAGGGCTCGGTGCATCCGGAGGCTGAGCCACCGAACGGACCGAAGCGAAAACCGCTTTCGCACGCCGCGTCGGGGTAGACGCATCGCTCCTCGTTGGCGTCGCAATAGCCGCCTTCGCTGAGGTCGCACGGACTTCGGTCTTCACACGGTCGCGGCGGAACGCCGCATGCGGAGCTGCTCAAGGCGACCCCGACGGCCACGGCCGCGGCACGCTGGCGCCGTCGGAGAAACGCGATTGCAACCGCGACCAACACGAGTCCGATCGCCGCCGCCGCGAGCAGTCGAGTGAGCTCGAGCGCGTCCATGGCTTCTTGCTCGGTCGTCGCAGAGGAAACACCGGCCCATTGCAGTGCCGCGAACGTGGCCGCGACTCCGGCCGAGGCCAGCGCGAACCCGGCGCCCCAAAGCAGGGGTCCGCGCGACCACGAAGCGTGGGAGCGCCTCACCGTGGAGACCAGAGTGGGGACGGTGGGGGGTTCTCCGAAGACCCGTACGAGTTCGACTGTGATGTCGCTGCTTCGTACGGGGCGGCCGGAGTTGTCGAGGAAGTCTTCGAGCGCGTCGGCGAACTCGGCCGCGGTTGGGTAGCGGTCCTCGGGCTCGAACTCGAGCGCGCGAAGGATGACGGTTGCCAAGGCTGGCTCGAGCGTGGCGAGCCGCTCGCGAGGGTCGACGACCTCTCCTCCGAGGATCGCGTTCATCGTGGCCGCGAAGTTGTTGCCAGCGAAGGGATGGACCCGCGTCGTCAGCTCGTACAGCAGCGTCCCGAGTTGGAAGATGTCGCTGCGTCGGTCCAGCGGGTCCTGCCGAAGCTGCTCCGGGGACATGCAGTTGACCTTGCCCTTGAGGACACCTGCCGACGTCACCGAGGTCTGCATCGTCTTTCGGGCGATCCCGAAGTCGATCAACTTGATGCCCCCATCGGGACACAGCATGACGTTGTCCGGCGAAAGGTCTCGGTGTACGAGGCCGAGCGCTGTGCCGTCTTCATCCTTGGCGCTGTGAACGTAGTCCGCGGCTCGGGCGATACGAGCGACGAGTTCCGCAGCCAAAGCGTGCGAATCGGGCGGGTGTTCGCGCCACGCCGCCAGCAGTGCGGCCGCGCTGTGTCCTCGGATGTACTCCATCACCAGGACGTCCCGGCCGGTGTCTTGGACGAGCTCGAAGGCACGGGCCACGCACGTATGGTCCAAGCGCAGGAGGACCGCTGCTTCATCGCGAAACATCGAACGGACGTCGTCGTCCGTTTGCAACTCCGGGCGCAGAACTTTGAGCGCGACCACTCTCGACGCCGACTCTCCGTAGACGCGCCCAAGGTAGACCTCCCCCATGCCGCCCCGAGCGAGCCCGCGAAGGACTTCGTACCGGCCCACGCGAGCGCCGACGGGCAAGGAGAAGTGCGATGCCTCGCTCATGGTGGCGCCGGGAGACTGCGGAGCCAGGACTCCATCTCGGCGACCGGTGTCGCCTTCGCGTTGGGTTGGAGCTCAGCGAGGCGCTTCTCCAGTCGTCCTCGCGCTCTGGACAGGCGCGTCGTGACCGTGCTCTGCGGGATTCGAAGCACATCGGCGATCTCCCGTGAGTCGAGCCCTTCCCAGTAGTGCAGCTCGATCACGATGCGTTGGTCGACCGGCATGGACTCCAACGCACGCAAGATGAGCACCTGCTCTTCACGCTGCGCGATGAGTCCGGTCGGCGTGGCACCCGGCGCGCCTGGACGCGTCGTGTAGGACTCGACCGGAGCTTGCCGCCCCTCGGATCGCAAGTGCCGGAGCAAGACGTGGCGCGCGACCCCAAACAAGAACGCGCGAAAGCTGGACGCCTTTTCCAAACGATCGGCTGCTTCGAGGCAGGCGAGGAACGTTTGCTGAGTGAGATCCGCGGCGGCCCCCGGAAGCTTGACGGAGAAGAACCGCTCGATCGCCGGGTAGTGGCGCTGCATGAGCTGTTCGCGGGCAGCGTCGTCACCGCCTCGCCATCTCTCGACCAGCTCGTGGTCGCTCGGTCCCGCCACCGTTGCGAGTATACGGTGTTGCGAGCAGATTGTTCGTACGGTCGCTGCGGGGTGGAGTCCGCGTTCACGGAACCGGTGGTGGCTCGTAGGGGACCTGGCAAACACCGATCTCGAGGATCAGGTACATGAGCACCAGCTCCTGTGGGGTCAGCCCTTGGTAGCCCTCGGACCACTCGACCGTGTGATACGAGGAAAACAACATCCGGCCGCAGCCGTACTCGGCGGTGACGGCCAGCGGCCAATCCTTGTTGCGCGGTGCTCCATCGCCGCCCCCGCCGGGACCCTCGATCCAGACCCGGTGGCCGACATCGACTTCGTTACCGTTGCCGTCATCGACGAGCACGGGGGGCGTCGTCTTGATCGTGCTCCACAGGTCGACGAGTTCCACCTCCGGTAGGTGCTCCAACGTAGGGTGGACGGGGTTGTCGGGGTTCTGTGGGTTGATGTCGCCAAGCTCGGGTGGCAGCGCATCGAGCCACGCCCGCAGGTCGTCGTCGAGGACCGTGCCTCGGGTGTCGAAGTCGTCGAGATAGGGGCCTCCGCTCCAATCGTCTTCCCACCAGTCCTGATAGGAGGGGAACGGCTTCTCGAGGAAGGCGAGGGACCAATCGGACACGTACCACTTGCCGCCGGCTTCGACCCAGTGGCGCACGTTCTCCACGATCTCCGGATCGTCGAGCAGGTCGGTGTGCGGGCTCGAAGTGCAGGGCACGAAGATGATGTGGTACTGCGCGAGCAACTCGGGGTCGGACAGCAGCTCGGCGAACGTCCCTTTCGCGTCCGTGCTCAGCGGGTGCTGATCGCCCGAGTGATTGGTCCACACATCGAACCGCTCGGAGCCAGGGACCAACGTCCTGCCGTCTTCGAGTTCACCCAGACCCAGCTTCGCGAGTCCGTCTTCGAGCTGGTCGTACTCGCCCCACGCCAACGCGATCTTGGGCGTCCATTTGCCCTGGGCTGGAGCCCGGGTGCTTGGCAGCGTCGTCGCGGATGTGCCCAGCGTTTCGGTGGAGTCGGGCTCGACCTCCACCTTCGTCGCTCGCATGAACTGCCCCTTTTGCACGACGATCCAGCTGGTCCCCGAAGGCAGCGAGAGGTCGAAGGAGCCGTCGGGGCGGGTGAGGGTGTGGGGTTGGGCGCAAGGAAGCTCCACGCAGGATTCACAGTAGACGTGGTCTGGGATGCCCTCGGGCGCGTTGGGCTGCGCCCACACCACCGCGCCGGAGATCGGGAGCTCGCCGTTGGGTGCGAACACGGTGCCGCGCAACGTTGCGTCTCCACCCGCAGGGCCGCCAGGGCATCCGCCGTTGGGACTCGGTCCGTCGGGGTCTGACCCAATGTCGAGCAACGGGCCGATGGGACCACCGGTCTCGTCGTCGAGGTCGTCGCCGGTGGGTTCCGAGTCGACGCCGCCCGAGCTCCCTCCCAGGACCGGATCTTCCTCGCGGACGGTCTCGTTGCACGCGCCCAGACTGAACGCCGCAATCCCGATGGTGATCCCCCAGACGAGCTTCATGACCAGGGTGTGGAGGCGACACCCACAGGCGGGTCACGGAAAGTCGGGGCTCGCGAGGGCGCGAGGACCTCAGACGCCTTGTTGGCTCCAGAGCCGAGCCGAGGACGCCCTAGGGGACGGCCCCTAGAGCGCCGGGATCGCAGCGTCCTGCGGCACGTTCCACCGTTGCACGCTGGTCCCAATGGACACCGGCATGAAGGTGCCATCCATCGCCCGGATGCGGAACTTGTTGCTCGCCGGGTTGAGGTTCGTCTTCACCCAGGTTCGTCCCCCATCCCCGGTCGCAAAGCCGCCGACCATCGTCCCCACCCAGCCGGTGTTCTCATCCATGAACCCGATACCAAATTCGCGGGCCTTGGCGTCGGTGACCAGCGCAAGCTCCGTCCAGGTGTCACCGCCATCGGTGGTCTTCACGACGACCTGCTGCGCACGCTCGGGATCGTAGCTCTGCACCGTGGCATAGCCGACCCGCGCCGAAGGGAAGGAGGCCTTCCACACGTTCTCTCCGGGTCGGCCAGAGCGATAGACGGCCGTCCAGGTGGCTCCGCCGTCGCGCGTTTTGAGGATCCGCGCGCCTTCGACCTCGGCACCGGTGGGCGCAGCGGCGAAGACGAAGCCGACGTTGCTGTCGATGAACTTCACATCGAGGATCATCCCGGCTTCCTTGGACATGTCGATGACACTCCAGTGTTCGCCACCGTCGACCGAGCGAACGACCGCCGTCGGTCCGCCAACGCGCCCCGCTGCGTGGATCAGCGTGCGCGGTTCGAGAACGCCTTGATGGATGTGCTTCGTCTGGACGATGTCGATCGAGCAGATGCCTTTGACGAACGCACCACCAAGGTCGACCGGTGCCCACGTCTCTCCGCCGTCGTGTGTCTCGTACAGCGGCACCTCATCGGTCACGCCCGGGTAGTACTCGGTGCCAACGTTTCCAAGCCAACCGTTCTGAGGGTCGACGAAGCCGATGGCTCGGATGAATGTTCCCGATTGCGACCAGATCTTGAACCACGACTCGCCGCCGTCGGTGGTTCGAAACAGGTCACCCTTACCCGTTCCGTAGAACCCGACGGCGGAAGAGGCGAACACGATGTCGTCACGCTTGCCCTTGTAGGGTTCGGTGTTGAGTGTCTCCCAGTGGTCCCCCGGCGGTGGGGCGGAGGGCACCGCGGATGCTGGGGGGCGGCACGCCGTCGTCGCGAAGGCCGTGAGCGCAATACCGATGAACGTCCGGCGAGATGTCGAAGCCATGAAGTGCGGGCGATGGAACCACGCGGCTGAGCGCCTCGTCGATGCACGCACAGTCCGCTCTGCTCACGGTGGATGACACGAAATTTTGAAACCACACGCCGGTTTCGGCGCCAAAAGCGCTGGGATCGATATAACCTTGGACAAACCTGTTTGATCTTGTACAAGGTTGGGGAGGTTGATCATGGGACGTCGGAACAAGAGCTGGAGTGTCGCGGTGTGGATCTTGGCCCTTGGGGGCTGCTTCTCGGAGCCCGTATCTGGGGACAGAGACGACTTGGTCGACTCTCAGGGAGAGACCGGCGAGGTCTTCGCGACGACCGGCGATGTGTTCGACGGTTCATCCGAAGCTTCTGGAGAACCCTCTACAAGCTCTGATACAGATGAGACAGAGGCCGCTGAAATCCGCGCTGTTCACGCGTCTCCGTCAGCCGGACCCGTCGATGTCTACGTGGCTGGCGAGGACGAGCCGATGTTCGAAGACCTCGTCTACGGCGAAACGAGCGACCGCATCGAGGTCCCCGCTGGGCTGATCGCCTTCCAGTTTCGCCCCGCCAACGCCCCCTCGGAATCGCCGCCGGTCTACATGAGCGCGGAGTTGCTGCTCGAGGACGGCGATCGCATCACTGCGGTCGCCGCCGGGGTGCTCGGGTCGGACAACGACGACGACCGATTTCGCATCGTGCCGATCGCCGAAGATTGGGGCGCGCAGCTTCAGGAGCGGGCCCGAGCCCGAGTTGTTCATGTCGGACCCGATGCGCCGAGCTTCCGAATCGGTGGGGACCTCGCGGTCGCCGGCTCGGTCGATCGCTTCTCGACGACCGACCCCGCCGGGTTCGACTTGAACACCGAGGGTGGCGAGCGACTCGAGTTGCTCGAGGACGTCGAGAGCGACCCCGAGCAATACACGTCCTTCACCGTGCCGCCGGTCGCAGAAGGCGACGAAGTGCTTCTGATCGCGACCGGTTTGCTGGGCTCACTCGCACGGGAGCCGGATGGCTTCTCGGTCATCGCCGTTGGGAGCGAGGGAACCCTGGGGTTGATTCGTCAGGATCCGGAGCTGTTCTTCGTGCACGGAGCACGGGACGCCGGGACGCTCGAGACCTGCTTGGGTGACGTCGAAATCGCGGCGAACTTCAACTACGGCGAGATCCAGTCGACGCGGATCTCTCCGGACACGTACGAGCTCAACATCTTCGAGTACCCCTCGGGTTGCGTCGGGGATCCACTCAGTCCCGCGCCGAACACGACCGGATCGCTCGAGGCCGGGGAGCGCTACCTGATGCTCGTGACCGGAGAGGTGACGCCCGACGCGGGTGAAGCGGGTATCCAGATCGCGACGTTTACCGATGGGTTTCCGCTCGGTGATGACGACCAGGCCCGCGTTCGTTTTGTACACGGAGCGTCTTACTCACAGGTCTTCGTGGGGGCTCTGGAGGGCCCCTCGATTCCACTCGGCAACGTGCTCACAGATCCCATCGGTTGGAGTGTGGAGAGCGGTGAGGTGGCGGTGCCAGCGGGTGACTACGTGCTCGGAATCGCGGATGCGGCCGAAGAGGACGCCTTTCCCGTCTCCCCCCTCGTCACGCTGTCTTATACCGCCGTCGGTGGGGACCGGCTGTGGGCGATTGTGGCCGGGGACCCGAGTCCCGACGACAATGGCGACGGATTCCTGCAGGCCATGATCGTGGATTCGACGAGGCCACAATGGACCGTCACTGTCGCCGACGTTGACCTCCCTTGATGGCGCTCTGACGGAGGCAGAAGTTCGTTGTACCCTGCACCCTCGGCGCTAATTGCGTCTTTGAAGTCGAGGGAACTAGAATGACAAAGCTTGCTGTACGGATCGGGGGATGGAGTGGCGCGGGTATGGCGTTGCTCGTCGCAGGTTGTTTTTCTCCGGAAGGAGGGGCAGACATCGGGACCGACACCGACATCGGTTCGACCTCCGCGACGACTCCGGGGACGACCTCAGTGGGTCCAACCAGCGGGTCCGACACGACGAGCGACACGACGGACTCACCGACGACCGTTGCCGACACGTCCACGGGCACCGTCGTGACGGGCGAGGTGCGTGCGGTCCACGCTGCGCTGGGTGCGGATGCGGTCGACATCTACCTCGCCGGGGAGGACACACCGGCCTTTGCTGGGCTCGAGTTCACCGATGCCAGTGGTTGGCTCGACGTCCCCACCGGAACTTGGACCTTCGAGTTTCGGCCGGCCGGCGCTCCGGCGGATTCTGACCCTCTCTACGTCAGCGACCCGGTCACCATCGACGACGACACGCGCGCGACCGCGATCGCTTCGGGCGAGCTTGGCGCAAAGGATGAGGCCTCCGCGTTTCGGCTCGTGGTGCTCGAAGAGGACTGGGGCGCTTCGCTTGCTGGTCGGGCCCGGGGCCGCATCGTGCACGTGGGGTCCGATGCGCCCACGCTCGGATTCGACGGCGTCGACGTTGGAGAGACCGTGGCCCGGTTCGCATCGACGGACCCGGAGGGCTTCGGCGTCACAGCCGACGAGGTTGCCCGGCTCGCGCTGCTCGACAACGACAATGGCGACGCCGCACTGACCAGCTTCAGCGTGCCGCCGATCGCCGAAGGCGACGAGGTGCTGCTCGTCGCAACGGGGCGGCTGAGTTCGTTGGCGCGAGCGACGGATGGATTCGCGGTCATTGCGGTGGGTCGCGATGGGTCCCTGGGTGTTGTCCGGCAGGACCCGGAGCTGTTCGTGCTGCACGGGTCGAACGATGCGGGTGCCTTGGAGGCTTGCTTCGGCGACTTCGAAATCGCTGCCAACCTCGCCTACGGGGGTCTTCAATCGACCCGGGTTTGGCCGGGTAACTACGACATCGACGTCTATGACTATCCCAGCGGGTGCAATGGCACCGTGCTGAACACCAGTGGCAGCGGGCCCCTCGAACCCGGCGGCCGTTACCTCGTGTTGTTGACCGGGGAAGTCACGCCCGATGCTGCGGAGGCTGGCCTTCAGGTCGAGACGCTCGAAGATGTGTTCACCGTTGATGACGAGCCCGAGGCGCGCCTCAAGTTTGTGCACGGTGCATCGTTCTCACAGATCTACGTCGGGTCGGTGGTCGACGATCAGATCGTGGACGTCAACGTCTACACGAACGCGATCAGCTGGACGGACGAGAGCGACGAGGTTCCGCTGATGTCGGGGCAGTACGAGTTCGGTATCGCCGACGCGATGGGAAAACCGGCGCCGCCGTACGTGCCATTGGCGACCGTGTCTCTCACCATCGATCCCGGGACGCGCCAGTGGGTGATCGTCGCTGGAGATCCACTGCCCGAGACCGGCGACGGG
>CAJXVA010000432.1 GCA_913061055.1 uncultured Pseudomonadota bacterium | reverse complement strand
GCCTACGCACTCTCGCTACGCGGCCCACCTCCGCCCCTCCCCCGCGTCGGTTCCTCCCGCTCTGCCTCGGCGCGGGATTCGGCTCGGCCGCCCGCCTTCCGCACTGGGCTCTGCGAGTCACGGGGCGCCTGCCTTGGTCTGTTTGGCCTGTGCTGGGTTGTGTTCCACGTGAAACACGGCGCGGCGAAGGCCGGGCCTCTATCCCACGCCACCCGGGCCGGGCTTTGGGCGTCGCGTTCCACGTGAAACAGTCGTAGGGCGGCGGCGAGACCTGGTGGCCAACCAGACACGGGCACATCCCCCGAACAGACGCGTCCGCCTCCTGCACTGTGTGTTGGCCGGCCTCGCCCCCCGCGGGTGGGCAGCATTGGGCCGGGCCCCTGCCCTTCCCCGCCATCTGCTCCGACCGTCGGTCACAAGGCAACCACCGGGGGCCATGGGAGCCTGCACGAGGTCCGGCCCGACGCCGGCTCTCGTCCCAGGCGTTCTACGTGAAACACCCGAGCCGTCCTTGTTCTACTCCGCCGCGACGTCGGCCCCGCAGGTTGCGAGGTGCTCCTCGATCTCCGCGACCTCGCCCTCGGAAGCTGCCGAGGCCCTTTCAATCCAGACCAACCCGGCTTCAACCTCGCCCCGCTTGCAAAGGACCCACCCCTTGGTGTCGAGGTAGTCCGCGTTCTCCGGCTCTCCCGATAGCGCGGCGTCGACGAGACGCTCTGCCTCGGCCAGTTCGACGCCCGCCTCGGCCAACGCATAAGCGACACCATTGAGAAGCTCCGGAGACTCCCCTTCGAGCTCCAGCGCCCGACGCAGGGACGCGACGGCCTCAGAAGAGGAACCCTCGTCCAGCAGGGCGAAGCCCCGGAAGGCGTGATAGTTCGAGCGCCAGGCGGGTGCGCGTGCGGCTGCTGCGAAGGAGGCCGTCAGCGCCGCGGCGACGACGAGAGCACCGAAATACGCCACCCTCGAGCGCCCCACCCCACCGAACGCGGCCCCCATGGCGAGGCCTATTGCAAGGCCCCCGAGGTGTCCCGCTTGCGCGATCATCGGCACGAGGAACCCCAGAGCGATCATCACGGCGAGCGTGATCCCCAGCGCCTTCGTTGAGATCAGCTCCACCCGACTCCGGCAGGCATCGTCGCCCCACCCTCTCGAGATCCACAGTCCCCCTGCGAGTCCGAAGATGCCCGCGGAAGCCCCCACCACGACCGGCGCCTCAGCCCACGTGATCGAGGCCAGCACGCCACCGACGCTCGAGATGCCGAAGCACCACAGCGCCCGGCCGTGGCCCCACGCCCGCGACGCCCAAGGTCCCAAGCTCCATAGTGACCACATGTTCAGCCCCAGGTGAAGCGCGGACCCATGCACAAACCCAGTGGTCACGACCCGCCACCAACCTCCCCGGTCCCACAGCCGGGCCAGCTCGGCGGCGCCAACCGTCTGCAACGCCGCTGGGCAGTCCATGCCCCACGCCATCTCCCACCACGCGGACTCGGACTCTGCGGAGCACAGGCCCGCTGACGCCACAAAGACCGCGCTGCAGACCGCGACGATCACCGCCCAAGGGAGGTTCAAGCGGCCAAAGACTCGATGGTCGGGTTCGGACAGGCGCAGAGCATAGCAACGCGGCAGCGGAGAACCTCGAGACTCGCGCTTGCAGCGGATGCAGTTGACTTGCTGGCGCGGACACCCCGTTGTTATGGTGCGCCACTGCGCAACGGGGGCTCGCTGAGCTGCCTGTATGCCCCCGACGCCGAACCATGGCTCGCCAAAACCTCCTCATCGTCGACGGCGACGCACGCAACCGTCGCGTGCTGGAGGTCAGCCTGCGCAAAGCCGGCTTCAGCATCACGGCCGCGAGCACCGGCGAGGAAGCCCTCGAGTATCTCGAGCACGCGGAACCGGACCTGCTCATCTCCGACACGCGCCTGCCCGGCCTCGACGGGTTCGGGCTGTGCACGGCGATGAAGGACCATGAGCGGTGGCGCCACATCCCCTTCATCTTCTTGACCAGCGACAAGTCGGTTGAAGACAAGGTGCGCGGTCTCGAGCTTGGCATCGAGGACTACCTCACCAAGCCCATCTACATTAAGGAGATCACGACCCGGGTCACGATGCTGCTGCAGCGCAAGCAGCACGAGCGGCTGGAGCGTCGTGACACGGCGCGCACGAAGTTCACCGGTCGGCTTGCCGACATGGCGGTCGTCGATCTTCTGCAGACGATCGAGATCTCTCGCAAGAGCGGCGTCATCAGCTTCATGACCGCCCTTGGCGACGCGACCGTCTGGTTCCGCGACGGGTCGGTGATCGATGCGCAGATGGGGCGACTCCAGGGCGAGGCCGCGATCTACCGTCTCTTGAGCCTCGGGGACGGCGAGTTTGAACTCGAGTTCAAAGCCATCAACCGCGGGCAGCAGATCCATTCCAACACGCAGGCTCTCCTCATGGAGGGGATGCGGCGTGTCGATGAATGGGGACGGTTGCTGGAGCAGCTTCCCCCGCTCGACGCGGTGCTGGTCGTGGAGCCGGCCGCCTATGCGGAGCGCCGCGACAACCTGAGCCCCGACCACTCCGCTGTGTTGAAGCGGTTTGACGGTCGGCGGAACATCCTCGAGGTTGTCGACGACTCCGGTATCGATGACCTCGACGCCCTGGGTGCCATCAGCCAGTTCTTCTTCGAGGGACTCCTGGCGCCTGCCGAAGAGAATCAGAAGGTCGGCGCGGAACCGATGGCCGCCGCCTTGTCGCTGGAGCGGTGGGATGCGCCGACGCGTGCACCCGCAGTTCCAACCCCGGCCCCCGTGGACACCGCGTCGCTCGCCGCCGAGGATGAAGAGTCGGACGACCTGCCCCCCCCTCCGAACTATCCGGAGCCGTTCCCGCGGTTGCAGGCCGATGCCGAGGCGGACAGCGTGCTGGTGCCGGGGATCCCGGAGGACTCCGCACCCAAGCCTGCGTTCGGTGCCAGCATGGTCCCCCTCGAGGACGCGACCGCTGCCGCCGGTGGAGCCGCCAACTCGAGCGCGGACCCCACCGGGGAGTTCACCGGCGAAAGCAAGGGCATCGTCACCGCGCTCGCCGAGCAACTCGATGCGATCGAGGGCGGAGCGACCCCCGCGTTCCGGGAAGGTCCTGCCCCTGAGTCGCTTGCGCTTGTACGAGACCGGCGTCGGCTACTTCGAACGTCGCGGGCGCGTGAGCAAGAACGACAAGCTCGCGCTCCCCGTCCCCACCGCGCACTTGGACGACGCACTCAAGACGCTCGTCGTACTCGACGGCGGAACCGGGGCCCGCGTTGGCGGCATCGCGTTCTCGACGGCGGTCAGCGAAGGCATGGCACGCGCGATGGCTGGGCTCCCCGACGAATCCGATGGGGTTGGGTACGCCGACCTCTTGCACAGCCTCGAGGGGACTCGCGTCATCGTCAGCGGCCGTGGGGGCAAGGTGACGGGCCGACTGATCGATGTCGAGGGCCCGTTTGGTGAACCCGCACCGAAGGACGGTGAGAACGTCGCCAAAGGCCCGCCCCCACCCGCCGAGTACAACCTGTTGGTCCTCGGCAGCGACGGAAACCTACGTCGGTTGTCGACCAAGGACGTCACCGGCGTTCAACCGGCAGAGTCGGCCGCGGCCGATCGCCTGGACGTCGCCGCAGAGGCGTTGTCGGATCACACCGCCCGCACGACCCAGAGCCTCGGCATCCGCGTCGAAGCCGGAGGCAAACTCGGGCTTGGCTACGTCGCCGAATCACCGGTCTGGCGTACCAGCTACCGGGTCGTTCTCGGCGCAGCGGACGACCGCGGTGCACTGCAAGGTTGGGCATTGGTGCACAACGACACCGACGAAGACTGGAACAACGTCGACATCGAGCTGGTCAACGGCCGCCCCGCGTCGTTCCTGTATCCGCTGGCCGCCCCGCGATACGCGAGACGAGAACTCATCGAGCCCGAGGAGCAGCTTTCGACCGTCCCACAGCTGGCCAAGACCACGCCCGACAGAATGTGGCTCGACGGAGAGATCGGCGAGAGTTACGGCGTCGGAGGCCTGGGCATGGTGGGCACAGGGTATGGCGGGGGTGGAACCGGCGAAGGCACAATCGGCCTGGGCAACGTGGGCCTCATTGGCAAGGGTGGGGGTATCGCAGGACTCGGCGTTGGCGACCTGGCCGAGCTCACGCAGGCCAACACCGAGGCTCAGGGCGCACTCTTCATCTATGGCGTGGCCGACCCGGTCGACCTCAAAGCCCATCACTCGGCGCTGTTGCCCATCGTGTCCGAGGACATCGAAGCCGAGTCGATCACCTGGTTCTCGCGCGGCGAGTATGACGGCCTGACCGGTGTGCGGCTGGTCAACACCACCAAGCAGACGCTTCCCGGCGGCACCGTGTCGTTCTTCTCGGCTGGTGGGTTTGTCGGCGAAACGGTGCTGGGAAGACTGGGACCCAGCGAGCGTCGGTTCGTGGTCTACGGCGCCGAGCTCGACGTCGAGTTGTCACGGAGCACCACCGCGGTTGGCGAATCGACGAAAGACGTGCGGTACGTCGAGGATGGCCTGCAGGAACTCTACGTCGCGCGGTCCGACGTGCATCTGAAGGTCGACAACCACAGCCGCCGCTCGCAGCGAGTGTACGTGGGCCTCGAGCTCTCGCGGAACTCCAAGCTGTCCGCGCTCGATCAGGGCGTCGAGCTCGACTACGATCTCCAGTCGGGCACGCCCTTGGTCGCGATGACTGTGCCGGCGTCCGAGGTTGGGGTGCATGTCGTTCGAGCCGAAACCGCCGGGTCTCGCAAGCACCCGGTCGATGCAGCTTCGTTGGAGGCGCTCGCCAAACGGGAGGGGATCCCAAGCGCTGACAAACAGGCCTTGCAGGACGCGCTGAGTTTCCTCCAGGCCGCCGACCGCCATCGCGCCGCGGCCGAGCTGGCGAAGGAGAAACTCCTCGATGCCACCACCGACCTCGTGCGCATCCGCGAGGATCTGACCGCGCTCGGCGACGCCGGTGTGCGTGGCCGGCTGCGCGAAAAACTCAGCCGCCAAGTTCTGCAGAAGGAGAAGGCGATCGTCGAGCTTCGTGCGAGGCGTCGCGCCTCGTTCCGCTCGATGCGAGAGGCGAGCCGGCAGGTCGGCGAGACGTTGAAAGGGCTGGAGACGCAGCCCGCCTCAAGCAGCGGCGGATGATCGGCGGTCCGCAGGCTCTTTCGTCAAATCGGAAAATGATTTCCGATTTGAGGCGGCCTCGTCGGCCAGATTCCCGGTGTCCCGTCCAGACGAGGACTCCAGGGGAGCCCCGGTCAGGCGACCAGTAGGACTTGCTCTCGCGGACCTCAGAAGGCCCAACGTGCGGCATACGAACTTGTTGGGGTGAGCCCCTCTTCGAGTTGAGTGCCGATGACCACGAGCGAGCCATCCTGCGCAAGCGCGGCGTCTTCCACGATGTGCCACGGGTCGCTCACGTCTAAAAGCACCTCACCGTCGGTCGCGTCGAGAGCGACGATGGAGGCCGTCGCAACACTGTCTTCGTAGCGGGTTCCCAGCGCATAGACACGTTGATTGCCAACGACGAGCTGAGAGAATCCGTCGCTCTCCGCATTGATGTCGGGAAGCGGAGTAGACCAAAGAACGCTGCCGTCGAGATCCCGACGAGAGATCACGATGTCATCTCCGCGAGTGCCAGTGAACACCGAATCGTCGGCCACAGCGCCCGTCGTCACGAAGCCGGCTATGGGCTGACACAGGGGCTCGAGACCATCCAGGTCGACGCTGCACAGCGATGCGTCGGAACGCCCGTAGAGAGCGTAGACCCGCCCACCCGACACGTCGATCGTCAAAGGCGACTCATCGTCTCCAAACACGGACGCGTCGGACCAGAAAAACGTATGGGTCCAAAGCTGCTGCCCATCTGCAACGGCAGCGAGCACGGGCCGAAATCCGAAGCCCAACTCGGCCTCGAGTCCCGTTGCGTACAACACATCGTCGGAGACGGTCACGCGGTATGGGCCTACGGAGGTATCCTCGTCGGTCCAACGCCAGACCTCATCGGTATCGTCATTCCAAGCCAAGACGCTGAAGGGGTCTCCGTGGATCAGTCCCGTTGCGCCATAGTGCAGACTCTCGCCGCTGCCGAGCTGTACGAGAGTCGAGGGTTGTGTCGGACCCCAATCGACCACGAGCGACTCCGCCAGCAACTCCCCAAAAAAGTTGAGCGTGCCGAGGTTGATCCCATCATGTTCAGCCGGTTGGTGGCAGACGTCCCGCTGTACGGAGATCACCGCCACCGTTCCGTCACTGCGCACGTCGACCTCCTTGGAAACCCCCGTATCGCACACTGGCCACAAGGACGTCTCCCACAGCTTCGTCCCGACCAGCTGGCACGACTGCGTGCACGAACCTTCCGGGTCGGAACCGGGGTCACAGCCTTCATCTCCCTCGACGACCCCGTCACCGCACACAGCGTCTCGACCGGTGGAACCGGTGGAGCTGCCCGCAGACGTGTCGTCACCCGTGGGGTCAGGCTCGACTGTCGATTCCCCGCTTGCCGTGGTCGAGCCGGCCTCGGCCTCGCCAGCGGTCGACGTGACCTCGGTCGTCTCGGAGGACGTCGATCCCGACCCTCCGACCGGGACCGTCCCTGAGCTGTCTCCGCCCACGGCGCTGCCAGGACTTCCGCACGCGGTCGCTGCGAGGCAGAGGAAGGATACCCGCAAAGTCTTCACGGTCCGGGAGACGCGGCAAGGGTCGAGGTCTTGCGCCCATTCTCCAGACTTTCTGTCTTTTGCCGCCGCTGCGTCACGCTGCCACTGAGAATCGGCCCTCGCGAACTCTGTCGAGCAACCAACCGACCACTTCGGCTCGCCGCCGGCAACCCGCACGCCGGTGCAGGAATTGGCCCTGTTTGAACGCATCGATGGCGGCGTCAAACTTCCCGCTGCGGGCAAGCTGCACCCCCAGCCGCACCCAGGCTGCCGCCGAGCCGTCACGGTCAGCGAGTTGACGCAGCGCCTGAACCGCTTTGCGATGCTCACCTCGTCGCACGAGGATCCGGCACCGATGTGCGAGCAGGTCGCTTGGAGGCGCGGGGTCCTCACCCTCTCGCCTTCGGCGTCGGCGCGCTGACACTCGGCTTGCCATGCTCAGCAGAACAGCAAGCCTCACGCCACACGGGAGGCTGGGAGGATGCGCGCCTAGGAGTGTCCCGAAAGCGAGCTCGCGGAACCACCGATCGTGGGACGAAGCTCACGAGGCGGTTCTGATCGTTCGCCTGGCTCGGAGCACCACCGGACCGATGAAGGAACTACGACCTCTCGGGATTGTCCTGTGGCTGTCCTCCGCATGTGGTGCAGCGGTCGGTACACCCACAGTCGACAACGCGACACCTCAGGAGGCGGCACAGACCGTGGCGGACGTTAGCTGCGAAAAGGCCGCGGAGTGCGGGTACATCACGGCCTCGTGCACCGCATGCCCAGTTGGTGAGCCCGATTGTGAGCCCGAGTGCACCGTCGAACCGCGGTCGTATTCGGCCGCGGAGTGTTTCGAGGACATCCAGGAAGATCTGGAACGCGGCTTCGGGTGCGAGGCACTGACCTCAGACGAAATCGCATTGGTGGACGACTGCTTGGCCGCCGCACCGGATGCCAGCTGTCCGAACGTGGAAGACGTGGAGGCATGGGTCGATGGAGGTCGGCAAGGGAGAGATCCCCGCAAGCCCCTCGAGGCGTGTGATGTCCTGTTCGACGACATCATCTACCGCTGTGACGACGGGGAATGACCCGCACCGCGCGGCTTGTTACAGACAGCAGGGCGAGCCGTTGCTCGTGCACACCGCGTTGGTCGGCGATCCGAGGAAGCCGGCAGCATCGCTCACGGCGTCGCACCACACGTCGGTGTCCTGGTTTTCGTCCGCGGCGCCCGCCCCCCAATCGCTGTCTTCGATGGTGAGCGTTGCGGGAACGGGGGCGCCGGGGAAGCCAGTGGTGATCAACGAGGCCCCACCGCCTTCTACGGCGGTGTTGCTGACCACGCGCCCGCCCGTGAACGTGACGTCGGCCCCCGCGAGGAACATGCCTCCACCGGTTTGTGCGACGTTGTTCTCCAGCACACAGTCCGTCAGCGTTGCGGTGATTCGCCGGAGATGAATGGCGCCACCGACCTGCAGCGAACCAATCGACATCCCGCCGACGACGTCGTCGATCGTAGTGCCGACGAGCTCGACCGTTCCAAAGTAGTCATCCGCCTGCACGCTGAGCCCGATCCTTTGGGATCCGGTGATGTGCATGTCTTCGAGCTCGAGCACCGGCTCCCCGTTGGCCTCGTTGGGCCAATCCACGAAGAGACCGTACGTCCCGTTTTCCAGCGTCATCCCCTCCATGCGGACAGACGTGGCCTGATTGGTGGTCCACAGGAACGTGGCCGCCGCACCTCCGTCCACCGTCACGAGGTCGGCACCCGCCCCGTGGATCGTGACGCTGCGCTCGAGCTGAATGTTGCCGGTGTACTGCCCGGGGCAGACCTGCACCACGCCGTCCGGCGGCGCTGCCTCAACACCTTCCGCCAGGGCTGTCTCTTATACACATCTGACGCTGCCGACGAGCGATCTAGTGTAGAT
>CAJXVA010000431.1 GCA_913061055.1 uncultured Pseudomonadota bacterium | reverse complement strand
CCAGGAGCGAAAAATCCGTCGCGATCCGCCGCGCCGGGTTTCACCACGGGCTGCTCGGGGACCCCGAGCGGATTCGCGACGTGCGTTACGCGTCGCGATACGCACGCACGGTCGCGTCTTCGTCGAACTCGGGCTTGAACCCCGTCGCTTCACGGAACTCGCTCGCATCGATCACGACCGGATACTTCACGTGTTCGAGTGCGCCTCGGGGAAGTTGAGGGAGCCCGAACCGTCCAAGCGCGGCGCGAAAGAGCAGCTCCGGGATCGGGAGGTTGCTGCGGCCTGCCTCTCGAATCACCACCGACAGCGGTACCGGAGGCGGCCCGGCGACGTTGTAGACGCCGCGCAGCTTCTTGGTCAGCGCCAAAACGATCGCCCGCGCTGCGTCGCGTTCGTGAAGGAACTGGAACAGCGGGTCGAAGCCCAACACCGTTGGCACTCGGGGCCCTTTGATGAATGCGGCGAGTGTCCCCTGTTTGAGTGGCCCGAGGGTGTAGCAGCATCGAAGGACCGCCGTGTCGATCTCGGGGTGTCGCCACAACGTGGCCCCTGCGTACAGGTCGGCGGCGACGAGGTCCGACAGCTCCGGGAACGTGTGCACGGCCATCGGGGGCTCGGCCTCGGTGTGATACAGGGGCGAGTCTGGAGCGGCGCCGTAGTAGGTGTGGCGACCGACGAAAATCGCGTGTTTGACCTCGTAGCGGTGGCAGTGCTCGAAGAACGACTGCGTGCCCTTGAGGTTGATGCGGTACCGGTCCTCGCTGCGATGGGTGAGGTGAGTGACCGTAGCCATGTGGATCACGGCGTCGGGTCGCAGCGTTCGAAACAGGTCTTCCGCGGGGCGTTTTCGGATGTCGGCTTGATAGACCTTGATGCCCTCGGGCGGGTGGTACCAGGCACGACGATCGACCCCGATCACGTCGTGGCCTTGCTCGTGCAGTAACTGGGCGACCAGGCGCCCCATGTGTCCGGCGACGCCGGTGACCATGACCTTCATGAAAGCTTGACCTCCGCGGCGGTGAGCTTGCCCTCTCGCAAGGCGCGACCCTGCGAGATGAGCTCGGCGATCTTGCCTTTGATCAGCGAGACGTGGCCGGCGATGACCTCGTCGGTGTCCCGCGCATCTCCATCGAGCATCACGGGTTCGCCGTAGATGATCTTCAGCCGGACCGGGAGAGGAATCGCGACGCCGTAGGGGGTGACGGGGACGTAGGGGATACCGAAGCGTTTGCCCAAGCCGTAGAGGTTAGCGACGGTCGGAATGGCCTCACCTCCGCCCACGAACGCCACCGGTACGATCGGAGTCGCGGTCTGGAGGGCCAGTCGCACGAACCCGGTGCCAAACGAAACCAGCGAGTCGCGCTCCCGAAAGAGTTTGGCCGTTCCGCGGGCGCCCTCGGGGAACACCATGAGCAACCGGTCGTCCTGGAGCAGACGAATGCAGTGCTCCGGAAGCCCCGCAAATTGCCCGAGCCGGTTCGAGAAGTTCGCGACGAACGGCATCTTCTGGATGAACTTCTCCGCCATGCCCTGCGCCAGCCTGGGCGTGTCCATCTCGAGGAACGCCGAGGCGATGACCATCAACGCGTCGATCGCCCAACCACCGGAGTGGTTGCCCACGAGCATCGCGCGACCGCGGGGCGGCACGTTGTGGATGCCGACGCATTCGATGTCGAAGTAACGCTCATAGAGGAAACGCAGCAGCGTGAAGAACTTGGCCAGCTCCTTCTTGTCGACGCCGTACGGATCGACCCCGTGGCGCGAGAAGGGAAGCTCCAGCGCATCCACGCGCTGCGCGACGTCGGAGGCGGTCGGCAGCGGGATCAGGCTCGGTGGAATCATGAGGGAGGCCCGCTCAGGTTCTCAGGGATCGGGGCCTGTGCAAAGCCGAGCCGTGGTAACAAACGGGCATGCGTCGTGCTTTGCTGCTCTTGGGTCTTGTCGGTGCCCCCCTCGCGCTCGGCTGTGGTGCGCTTCGGCAGAACCTCCGCAACCAGTTCCTCTCCTACCGTGGCGCTTGGCAGTGCAGCGGCGGCAACTGCAAGGTCGCCCAGATGGAGCGGTCGATTAAGCAGCACCGCGAGGGCGAGACCAACATCACCCACGTCACCATGCACAATCAGGTGGCGATGGTGTTCAACGCGGGAGCAGTCCCCGATACGTTCAGTGCGCGAGTCTCGTGCGGCGGCGACTCGGCCGACGTGCCCGCGGAGCGCATCAAGGCGCCCGGCGATCACGGCATCGCAGCCCAGAAAGACTCTTACGTCGTCCTCGTCCGTCCCAAGGACTACGCCTTCTCCGAGGGCTGCAAGACCTACCGCGTCCGCGCCCACGCGACGTGGGAGGGCGGCAAGAAAAGCTACGACGTCGACGCGGGCCTGGAACCACAGTAGTTCGCAGGCGGGTCTGGTTCAGGGGATCGCAAACGGCTCGCAGCCGAAGGAAGACGACGTCGTGTTGCCTTCCTGCAAAGACGCGACCGGTAGCCGCCAAGGATCCGCAGCCAGCAGGTTGACTGTGTAGAACCCAAGGTCGGCGAGCGAGGCGATCGTCATCGAGCTCAGGGGAGGGGCAAGGGCGAGCGACACCCTCGAGGTGCTCATGGTCTCGCTGCCGATCACGGACTCCCGCCAGTGGGAGTTGACGGATCCTTCGAGGGTGGCCCTGTCTTCAACCGGGATCGCGACGCCTTCGTACCCGCTGTCGGCCCGCACCGCCTCGAACTCCGCCCGGGCCTGCGCACCTGCGAAGTACGGATCCGCGTTGGGGTTCGCAGGGCTGGCCGGGTCGCGCAGCAGCCCTGCGTCCGGCCACAGCGTTCCAACACCAAGCACGTGCCCGAGTTCGTGGATCATGAGGCTCTCCAGAGCGCCTTCGTGGGTGTACTCGGCGACGATGCCGGCGTCCAAGGTCACCCGTCCGAACGCCGGGGATCCGTCGGCCCGCAACACACACGGCCCCCCGCGACCGGCGGCGTCGAGCAGCGGTTCTGCCTCCACAAACACGTGGACGCCACGGTGCTCGACCTCCGTGCCTGGAGCCTGCCGTTCGCACGTGGTTGCGAAGGTGTCCAGCGTTCCGGAGATCGAGGGGAGTGCGTTGACGACGGCGCCTTGCCAGCGCCGGACGGCCCGGTCGAGTTGTTCACGTGACTGGGGGTCGAACGCCTCCGCCCCATGCAGGACCAGCTCGAACGCCGAGGTCGTGGCCGCGCGGAACTCGACCGGCTCCACGTCGGTGCCCGGAAGCGAGGCCACGACGACGTAGGTCGCGTGGTAGGGGCCGAGTTCCCAGGTCTGCGCGGTCGCGACGCCGTCGGCGTCCGTTTGTGCTCGCGTCACGCTGACGGCGCCGCCGTAGTCGTCCTGGCTCTCGAACCCGACGGTCACGCCAGCGGCGGGGTGTCCATCGACGAGCACTCGGACCCCAGGAGTCGCAGCAACGATCGAGCCGGCCAGGCCGCTCTGCTGCAACGCAGTCGTCGGCTCCAAGACCGCGTTGCGCAGCGGGTCTTCGGGGTCCGGCGTGTCTTCGGGAGGGCCAGGGCCCGGGTCCGCAGGGACGCCGCGTGCCTCCTCCTCGAGGGCCCGGTCGGTGCAGCCCGCCCCGAGCAAAGACACCGTGAGCAGCCAGGGGAGCCGGGTGGACACAGGTTGAAGAACGCGCGCGGGCGCGGGAGCTTTCACGTTGGGAGCTCGACGGCGGAAAACGTGACTATGATGCCAACGCCGATGTCTCGGAGGCTGGCCTTCCTATTTGCGCTGTATGTCTGCCAGGGGCTTCCGGGGGGGTTCCTCGCCGTCGTCCTGCCCGTGGTGTTGCGGGAACAGGGCCTCGATCTGAAGACCATCGGCCTGGCGTCGTTTCTCTCCGCGCCGTGGATTCTGAAGTTCTTGTGGGCACCGCTGGTCGACCGTTTCGGGTTCGCGAAGCTCGGCCGTCACCGGAGCTGGCTGATCCCCGCGCAGCTCGGCATGTTGGCGGTCACGCTGGCCCTGTCCGCGGTGCATCCGCAGGACGACCTGATGCTGGTCGTCCTGCTGTTCTTGGTGCTCAACGTCTTCGCCGCGACGCAAGACATTGCCGTCGATGGGTGGGCGGTCCGTCTGCTCAAGGGGGAGGAACTTGGGCCGGCCAACAGTGCGCAGGTGGGCGGCTTCAAGGTGGGCAACCTGCTGGGCGGCGGAGTGCTGGTCGGCTTGCTCGGAACGATCGGTTGGGCCGGGGACTTCTGGCTGATGTCGGCGCTGATCGGGTGCGTCTTGATGTTTGTCATCCTCACGCCCGAGCCCCCAAGTCCGAAGCCGCCGCCGCAGAAGGTCCTCCCGCTGCTCTGGAAGTCGCTGCGCCGGCAAGGGCTGGGCTTCTGGGGCTTCATCATGTTCGCGAAGTTCGGCGAGACGTTTGGCGGGGCGCTCACCAAGCCCATGCTCGTCGACCACGACTACACAAAAGAGATGATTGCGTGGCTGGATGGGCTGCTGGGTGCCATGGCGGTGATCGGAGGCGCTGTGCTTGCCGGCGCGTTGGTGCGGCGCCGTGGCTGGGCATGGACCCTGGCCGGATGCAGCGTCTTACAGGGGCTCGCGCTGATCGCTTTGGGGCTCCTCACGCCCGGCAGCCTTCCCGTCGCCGTCTTTGCGCCGCTCAATATGCTCGAGGCTGCGTCCGGCGGCGGGGTTGCGGTCTGTATCTTCGCACTCGCGATGAGTCGGGCCGACGCGTCGATCGGGGCGACGGACTTCACCGCCATGCAGGTCGTGTACATGGCGGGGGCGTTTCTCGCCGCACCCCTGGGCGGGGCTCTGGGGGACGCGGCCGGCTATCTGCCGGTGTTCTGTCTGTCGGGTGCGATGGCCGTGACGCTGGGACTCGTGGCTCCGAGCGTGGGCCGACGGTTTGAGAGGCGAAGCGATACACTGAAGATGTGACTCACGCGATGGAGCCCGTCCGATTCGACCAACCGGACCCGCGAGCGCGCGGCCAGGCCCACGGCGAGATGTGGCGAGACCCCATCGCAGCACTGGCCGACATTCGCTTGGGGCTGACGGTTCGTCGGAGCCGGTTTGTCTCCGCCCAGGACGTTCGGATCGCGGCGGGCGCTCACCTGCCCGTGCTGGAGAAGCACCTTCCGCAGCTGTACCAAGAGTTGCTCGGCATCGCGGATGGGTCGGGTATGACCCCGCAGGACATTGTCGTCCTCAACCAGTACACCGACCTGCGCGATGTACCGCCCGAGCGCGTCGGTCGACCCTCGACCGAGCCGGAGGTCGGGGACCCTGGCGGCTGCACGGCCATCTACTTTACGGGGGCAGAGGGCCCGGTCCTGGGCCAGACCTGGGACATGCACGCCTCGGCGGAGCCTTTCGTCCGCATGATGTCGATCGAACCCAAGGGGACCGACGAGCAGGTCTTGTGTTTCACGCTCACGGGGTGTCTGGGCATGGCCGGCCTGGGACAGGACGCGGTGGGGGTCACGATCAACAACCTGTCCAGTACGGATGGAGGGCTGGGGGTCGTGTGGCCAGCGGTCGTGCGCGCGATGCTTGCCGAGCCGTCGGCACAAGCCGCCCGAGATCGACTCCTCGCGCTGCCGCTGAGCAGCGGGCACTACTACACGCTTGCGGATGGTCGAGACTTCTTTGGCTACGAGACCAGCGGTGAGCTGAAGGTCTTGACCCAGTGCGGCCCTCGGGCGGCGCACCTGCACACCAACCACTGCTTCGATCCGGTCCTTCGTCAGCGGGAGGCGGTCCCGCGGGGAAGCACCTCGTTTGGCCGGCTCAACATGGCCACGACGCTCTACGCCCAGCAACGGCCCTCGACGCTGGACGAGCTGTGGTCGTTGCTCGGTAGCCACGAGGGCATGCCGGGATCGCAGCTGTGCACGCACCAAGACGAGGTGCACGATGACGACTCGTATTCGAGAACCTGTGGCCGCATCGCGATGCGGCTGAGAACCGGGGAGGTTCGGGCCGCCCGCGGTTGCTCCGAGCGCGACGCGGGTCTCGACCTCCGTGTGGATCGGTACAACGCGCCACCGCAGCTGCCCCCTGGCAAGATGTCGCGGTTCGCGACCGTCAAGAGTTGACGAGGCTAGCCCACCGCGATGGCGATGCTGCCCATCACGATCAGGTAGATGACGAAGCCGACCATCCGGCCCTTGCCCACGAGGTAGAGCAGGCCGCGCAACGACAGCAGTCCGACGACGAGGCTTGCGGCGAATCCGGCCGCAAACGGCACGACCGCGATGCTCTCGCCCGATGCGCTGTCTCCCAAGATGTCGAGCAGCTCCTTGGCCGTGGCCCCGCCGACGGCGATCAAGCTGATCAGGAACGAGAACCGCGCCGCACGTGGCCGGTCGAGCCCCACCGCCAGGCCTGCCGCGATGGTGCTGCCGCTGCGAGAGATGCCTGGAAGCACGGCGAAGACTTGCGCGATGCCGATCAGAATCGCCTGCTTGGCCGTCGGAGGCTCCTCCGTGGTCTCGCCTTCGCCCCGTCCCGGCCGAAACGCGGCGAACAAGATGGCCGCCGTCACGAGCAGCGCGACGCCTACCAACCGCACCTCGCTCTCCATGGAGACGACAAGGTCTTCAACGGCGGGGATCAGGGCAATGCCCAGCGGGAGTGAGGCCAACAGCATGCGAAGCAGTCGCCTGCGATCGGGTGTGTCTTGGGTGGGGCGCACGAGGACGCCGAGCAGTTTGCGGACGTCCTGGCGGTAGACCCAAATGACCGCGATCAGGGTGCCGGCGTGCAGCACGATGTTGAAGCGATGACCGGCGGACTCCGGGTCGATGCCGAGCCAGGCTTGGCCCAAAGAGAGGTGCCCGGACGAACTCACCGGGAGGAACTCGGTCGCGCCCTGAATCGCACCGAGGAGGACCGCAAACCAGATCGTCAGCTCGTTGCCACCGGAGGGGCCCGCGGAGGCCCAAACACTGCTCGAAGCCAACCCGGCCACCACCAGCAGCGCCAGCGCGATACCCTTGCCACGGTGAGCGTGGCGGGGATACTCGGAGCCGTCCTGGGCGGCATTGCCACGGTGCAGGGGGCCGCTTGGCTGGGCGGCACTCGTGTGGGCACCCGGCGGCGTCGGCAGGGTGCCGTGCTCGCGCCCGCTGGCCTCGCGTTGGTGCTGGTGTCCCTGCTTCACGTGCTCGTCCCGGGTTTCTTGGGGCCTTGACCCACTGCAGAACTACCTACGCGTCCTCATCGGGTGCGCGCAAGGGCACGACTTCGGCCAGCTCGCCCTCGATCGGGTCGCTTGGCGGATCCTGTGTCCTGCCGCGGGCCCACAGGTGGTGCTCGATCGCACCGAGCAGCTCCCGGGTCGTGGGCCGCTGCAGCGCGCTGATGAAGAAGGCACGCGTGATCTCCAGCCGAACGCCGCGACGTCGTCGCTCGAGGATCTCGATGTCCTCTGGAAGGACATCGTCGCACTTGTTGTAGACGATGAACCTCGGGATGGAGCCAGCGTCCAGTTCCCCGAGGATCGACTCTACGGTCTCGATCTGCTGCTCTTTGTCGGGGTCGGTGGCGTCGACGACGTGCAGCAACAGATCGGCACCCGCCACCTCCTCGAGGGTGGCGGAGAACGCCTGCATGAGGGCAGGGGGCAGATCGCGAATGAACCCGACGGTGTCGAGCATCACGATCTCGCGTTCGTTGGGAAAACGTATGCGGCGGACGGTGGGATCGAGCGTGGCGAAGAGTTTGTCCTCGGCGTCGACCTTGCTCTGGGTCACGGTGTTGAGCAGGGTGCTCTTGCCGGCGTTCGTGTAGCCGACGATCGCGACGACCGGCACGTTGTTGCGCTGGCGACGGGCGCGCTTCTGGTCGCGCTGTGTCTTGAGCCGTTTGAGGCGGCGCTCGAGGTCGCTGATGCGGTCGTTGGCACGGCGCCGGTCGATCTCGAGCTTGCTCTCACCGGGCCCCTGCCCCCCGATACCGCCGGCAAGTCGCGACATCATCGAGCCCTTTCCCATCATCTTGGGCAGGTTGTAGCGGAGCTGAGCCAGCTCGACCTGGAGCTTACCGTCGGCACTGCTCGCGTGCTTGGCGAAGATGTCGAGGATGAGCATCGTGCGGTCGATGACCTTGAGGTCGGTCAGGTCCGCGATCGTACGGGCCTGCGATGCGCTCAGCTCGGGGTCGCAGATCAGAACTTCGACGTCTTGCTCGAGGGCGTGGACGAGCACCTCTCGGAGCTTTCCGGAGCCCAAGAACGTGCGGGGATCGGGGTGGGGCCGCCGCTGCTTGACCAGGTCGATCAAGGCGACGCCGGCCGTCTGGCAAAGCTCGCGCAACTCGTTGATGCGGGCGTCGAGGTGGGGACCGCCCTTGTGCACGACCATCGCCATCGCACGGGTACCGTCGACCTCGGCCCGGGCGCGCGCCGTCGAAGCGACGAGTTCGGCCTCTCGTTCGCGCAGAAAGGTGTCGAACGGGACCGGGAGGTCTCCGCTGACCGGGGGTCCGCCATCGGGGTCGAGCAGTGCCAGGGGCACCCGCGGGAGCACCGAGATCGTGAAGGCTTCCTTCGCCTCGGGGGCGGGCGGGGCCAGCATCGCGATGTCGGCCATGATGCCGGCCGGGCCTCGGTGCAGCGACGCG
>CAJXVA010000430.1 GCA_913061055.1 uncultured Pseudomonadota bacterium | reverse complement strand
CGAGATGTAGAGAGGTCTCGTGGGCTCGGAGATGTGTATAAGAGACAGAACAAGGACCGCTTCCTTGTCGAACGGCACCCGCACGCGGTGCTCGAAGGGCTGGTGCTGGCCGGCCTCGCAACCGGCGCGACCCAGGGCTACCTGTATCTGATCGAGGACATGCACGGGCCGCGCCAAAGCGCCGAGACCGCGCTGCGCGAGTCCATCGCACTTGTCGAGTCGACGCTCGGTGAGCTGCACCCTGCCCTCGTCGCCGTGAAGGTCAACCTCGGGTTTGTCTTGATGTCCGCTGGCCGGGCGGAACAAGCGGAACGTGAGGGACGTGAAACGGTGGAGCTGATCCGTCTCTCGCTTGGGGAGGAGCATCCGTACATGGGGATCGCGCTCACCAACGTCGCGGCCGCACTGGACGTGCTGGGGCGCAACGCCGAATCCGAGGACGTCCACCGCCAAGCGCTTGCGGTGAAACTGGCGACCCTTGGGCCTGACCATCCCGATGTCGCGCTGTCGAGGTTCAACGTCGGTGCTGCGATTCGAGCCCAGGGGGGTCGCGACGACGAGGCGCGAGACGAGTACGAAAAGGCGCTGGCGCTGCTCGAAGGGGCCTCCGATTCGACGCCGCCTAGCATCGTGTTCTATCGCGCCGAGCTCGCAGATCTCCTTCGGGACGCCGGCGAACTGGACACCGCCACACGCCTCGCCGAGAGGGCCGTCAGCGACGGCCGCCGCGACGGTGTCCCTGCCGAGTTTCGCGCCAAGGCCAGCTTCGTGTTGGCGAGTGTCCGCTGGCCGAAGCCGACCGACCCTGCACAGTGCGAGGCACTCGCCCTGGCCGAGACCGCCCTCGAGGGACTCGATGGCCCCAACGCGGCGCAATTCATCGATCGAGAGGCGGTCGTTGCGTGGCTCGATGCCCGTCGTCCCCTGTGCGCGAACCACTCAGAGCGCTGAGCGACCCGTTCAAGCTGTCGCGAGCAACACCGTCCACGCGGCAAGCAACAACAGCACCGCGAGCCCCCACCGGGTCGCCGGCTTGGCCTGGAGCTTTCCTCGGTCGTCGAGTCCACGCCCGACGAAGCCCACCAGCGCTCCGAGCCAACCAACAAACGCCCACGCAGCCGCGCCCGCCCGGACAGGGTCGGGGCCCGGCTCCCGCGCGAGAAGCTGCAGGTGATACGCATAGGGATCGCCCAGACCCCCGACGTCGGTCCCGTCGAGGTCTTCACGCGCGGCCATGGCAGACGCGATGCGGTCGTTGAGCATCTCGAAGCGCTCCGGATCGGCCAGTCCCCACGCCCGCGTCGCCAACAGGGCCCGGCGCGCCTCTCGGAAGGCCGCCACTGAGACGGGGGCCTCGGAGTGCTCGCCAAGCTCCACCAGCATGTCGAGAGCCTCCTCGTCGTGCGACGCCAGCGGCAGCCGCCAACGCGCAGCGTGACCGAGCCGTTCGATGCGGAGGTCCAAGTCTTCGGTCGAGAGCGCCTCCTGCAGTGCGGCCCGGCCGTCGACCCACGCGCGAATCCCCACCGGCACCGCAATCAGAACCGTCGCCGCGGCGAGTCCGAGGACAACCTGTCGGAGCAACGCAGTCGGTGCCCGGGGCTCGGGGGCCAGCTCGCTTTCGCTGTCGCTCACGTGAAGTCTCGGCGGGCAAACAAGGCGACGGCCAACAGCAAGCAGGCCGCACCGTAGAGCCCGGCGTATCCGGCCGCCTGCGCCACGTAGGCCCAGCTCACGAACCCCTCGTGGATGGACACGATGTTGCCCTCGAGGTTGCCGCCAGAGATGTAGAAGAGGTGGAAGTCCGGCACGGCCGAGGCGATCACGCCGAGCAGCGTGCCCAACGGGGAGCCATCGAGTTTCCCCCCCGCGAACGCCGAGAGCTCGGGCGTGTTTCGGCCGATGATCCACAGCGCGCCGGTGAACATCGCCGACAGGTAGGGCGAGCTGAACGAGCTGAACAGCATCGCCACCGTGGTCAGAAGGAGCAGCTCCAGCAGCACCAGGATCTCGGCGCGGAGCATGGCGACGCCGTGGGTGCCGCCGTTGCTGACCACGAAGATCGCGAGCACGACCGCCATCAACCCGGTGAGCAGCGCCAGCGTGACGGCCAGCCCGACGAACTTGCCCAGGAGGAACTCCCAGCGGTGGAGCGGCTTGGGGATCACGAAGAACACCGTCTTGCGATCGAGTTCCTTGCTCAGCAGGTTCACGCCCAGGAAGAGCGCGATCAAGATACCCACGAAGCTGATCCCTGCCAGGCCCAGGTCCTTGATGACGCGGACCTCCTCGTGCAGCGAGAGCTCTCCGAGCACGAGGCTGAACGCCATGAGACCGACCGCAAACAACAGGAGCACCGCGAGGACCCGGTTGCGCATCGCCTCGCGGAACGTGTTGAGCGCCACCGCCCAGACTCGGGCCAAGGACTGACCGAACGGGCTCACGCGACGTCCCTCCCACCTTTGTCATCCGTCCGAGCTTGGTCGGGGTCGGCGTCGGCGTTGGCCTCGGACACAAACAACTCCTCGAGGCTCTGCCGGTGAGGGTGAACCGAGACGATCGAACCACCGCGCTCCACGACCGCACGGACGAAGTCCTGCGCGGCGTCCGGGTCCGTGGTTCGCAAGACCTCTCCCTCGCTGGTCGTCTCGTGCTCGCCGGCGCGCTCCCGCAGCGCGGTTCGTACGGCATCGGCGTCCTGGCTCGGAGCTCGCCACACCACATCCACGCTGTGCACCTTGGGGCTCAACAGCTCGCCCAGAGGACCGGTGTCCTTGAGCTCGCCCCGCACAATGAAGGAGACCCGGTCGCAGAGCATCGAGGCATCCGCCAAGATATGCGTACAGAAGAACACCGTCTTGCCGCGGTCGCGCAGCTCGAGGATCAAGTCGCGAACCTCTTTGCGGCCCAGCGGGTCGAGACCCGACATCGGCTCGTCGAGGACGACAAGCTCGGGATCGCCGACCAGAGCCTGGGCCAGACCGCAGCGCTGCAGCATGCCCTTGGAGAACGAGCGAAGCGGCCGCTTCCCCGCATGCTCCAGACCCACGCGCTCGATGAGTTCGCCCACCCGTTTGCGGCGCGCGCCTCGGTCCAGGCCGTGGATCCGGCCGACCATGTCCAGCAGCTCCGGCGCCGAGAGGTAGTCGTAGAAGTACGGGTTCTCGGGCAGATATCCGAGCCGTGCCTTGGCGGCGCGGTCCCCTGCCGGCGCGCCGAGCACCGAGACCCGCCCCGCGGTCGGAAAGATCAGCCCCATCAAAATTTTGATGGTCGTCGTCTTTCCGGCGCCGTTGGGCCCTAGGAACCCGAAGATCTGGCCCGGCTCGACCGAGAAAGAGATACCGCGCACCGCTTCCGTCTTCCGACGCGAAAAGCCTCGCGTGAACGTCTTGCGGAGGTCTTGGACTTCCAGGATGCTCATGGACCCACGCCCACAACGCCGGCAGGTGCACGGCGCCGTGATCGTGGGCAGAATACGGGATACCGAATCCGCATGCGACCGCCGAGGACGACCCGCCGCCGGCTTCTACGAGGTCTGGCCGCCAGCGCACCATTGTGCGCGCTTGGCAGCGCCCGTGGGGAGCCGACCCCCGCCGCTCAGGCTCGCGCTGGGCTGCGCTTTCCCGTGCCCGAGCCGGAACCGACAGTGCTGGCCGCTCCGCCCCCCCACGCGCCCGGTGGTTTCGGGGGTTGGAAGCCGCCCAGCGGAGATCCGATCCGGCTCGACCTACCGCAGCTTCGCTACCCCGGCAACTGGTCACCTCGTCCCGGGGCGATGCGGGTGCTGGCCCGTGAGCTCCGGCTCCGCACCCGCCTCGAGCCCGTCGCCGAACCCTCGACCGTCGGACCCATCGAGGGCGCGCTGTTCGAGACGCCGTTCCTCTACGTGGCCGGCGAAGGTGCGCTCCCCAAGCTCGACGATGAAGCGGAACAGAACCTCAGGCGCTTCATCGATCTGGGAGGGCTCATCTTGTTCGACGCCGCCGACGGTGGAGCGGATCTCGCCTTCACGCGGTCGGTCCGCGAACTCCTCGGCCGCATCATGCCCGGCTCCGAGCTCGCCCCGGTCTCCGGCGAGCACGTCGTGTACCGCAGCTTCTACCTGGTCGATTTCCCCTTTGGACGCACCCAGGTTCACGACAGCCTGCTCGCGGTCCAGGAAGAGGGGCGGCTCAAGGTGATGCTCACCCGCAACGACCTCGGCGGCGCGCTGGCGGAGACCGAGAGCGGTCTGGCCGCGTATCCGTGCAGCCCCGGCGGCAGCGACCAGCGAGAATGGGCGATTCGTCTCGGCGTCAACATCCTGCTCTACGCGACCTGCACCGACTACAAGGCCGACCGAGCCCACGTAGAAACGCTGCTGCGTTCGCGGCGGTGGAAGTAACCCGATGGACGCACGCTGGTCGTTAGCCGCAGGCTTCACGCCGCCGTGGTGGGCCGTCGCCCTGGTCGTCCTCGGGGCGGTGCTCGCGACCGTCGAGGGCATCCGAGCGTTCCGGAGTCCACCGCTGGGCACCACGCGTGCACGCTCCGGCGCCCTATTGGCACTCCGCCTGTTGTCCATCGCGGCGGTGGTCGGCATCGCCTTCGAACTCACCCTGCGCATCGAGCAAGTCAGCCCGCTGGGACGTCGTGTCGTCGTCTTGGTCGATCGTTCCGCCAGCATGGACCTGGCCGACTCGGTCGACGCCGACGCGACGGCCCAACGCCGTCAGGCTCGGCTCGAAGCCGTCTGGGCCCGGAGCGCTCCGGCGCGCGCGCAGTGGGCCGAGCAGGGGCTCCTCGTCGATGTCCGGGGCTTTGATCTGAGCACCACTCCACTGCCAGCCGCGATCGCCGAGACCCTCGAAGGCAAACCCCTCGGAGCCGGCAGCGACCTCGCCGCCGCGCTCTCCGAGCTGGGTGAGGCTGACCCGACCCAGCGGATTCCCGTTGTGGGCGTGGTCGTGCTCTCGGACGGCTTGGTCGCACCGGACCGCGCGACCGACCAACACGTACTGTCCGTCGCCGAGGCGTTGGGCGTGCCGATCACCACGGTGAGCCTGGGCGCCCCGGAGATTCGAGACATCTCGGTCGCGGCAGTGCGAGCCGGCGAGTTCGCGTTCGTCGAGAACGTCACCGAAATCGAAGCGACCCTGGTCGCGCACGGGTTTCGGGACAAGTCGACGACGGTGCAGCTACGCCGCAACGGGGAGGTCGTCTTCGAGCGCCCCTTGGTCCTGCGCGGAGACGGGGTCCCCCACGAAGTCCGGTTCGAGGTCGCGCCGGACCGCATCGGCCAGTTCGTCTACGAGATCGTCATCGAGCCGCTGGAAGGCGAAGCCACCACCGACAACAACCGCCAAGCGTTCGTCCAGAAGGTGCTCCGTGACAAGGTTCGCGTGCTGCACGTCGCCGGTCGGCCCGACTGGGACGTCCGCGCCCTACGCGTCCTGTTGCGCCGGGATCCCAACGTCGAGCTGCTCAGCTACTACATTCTCCGGGGCTTCGACGACATCGCTCGCGAGGACACCACCGCCCCGCTCTCGTTGATCCCCTTCCCCACCGATGAGCTGTTCGAGGAGCAACTCGGCTCCTTCGACCTGGTCGTCCTGCACAACTTCGACGCGGTGCAACACCAGGTGGGCGGCTACGTCGACAACATCGCTCAGTACGTTCTCGACGGCGGTGCTCTGGTGATGATCGGCGGAGACCTCGGGCTCGCCGATGGCGGCTACGCCCCGCGTGCGATCAGCAGCATCCTCCCCGTCGACACGCGGACGCCCTCGAACAACCGTGCGGGCCCCTACCGGCCTCAGGTCTCCGAGGCCGGCCGCCGCCACCCGATCACCGCTTGGCTCGATGGCGCCGAGGGTGGATGGGACGCCCTGCCCGAGCTCGACACCTTCAATGCCATGCCGCTGGCGCCGTGGGCCTCGCGGGTTGGGGCATCGGTCCTGCTCGAACACCCCGACGACCAGGTTCGAGACGGCAGCGCCGCGCCGCTGCTGGCGGTCGCGGAGCCCGGCCAAGGTCGGGTCATGCTGCTGGCGACGGGGTCCACCTGGAGGATGGGCTTTGCACCGCGTCTTCCCCTCATCGATGGAGCGCGCCCGTACGACCTCCTGTGGCTCGGCGCCATTCGGTGGCTGCTGCGTGACGACAGCTCGGGGCGGCTCTCCCTCGAGACCGACAAACCTCGGTACCGGGTCGGGGAAACCGTCGAGCTGCAAGCCCGGGCCCTCTCGGCAGCCTACGCACCCGAGCCGGACATCGAGATCCCTTGGCGACTGCAGCGGCTCGACGACGGCCCGGACGGCGATGCCGTGCATGAAGGGCGATGGTCTACGGATGCCCAGGGCAATGCAGCCGAGGCACTCGAGGCCCTGCCCGTCGGAGCGTACGTGGCAGCCGCCACACGCCAGCTCGGGGAAGCGCCGGCGGCCTCTGTGGCCGCCGAGGACGACCCCGGCCTTCACGAGGTTCGTCGTGTCTTCATCGTGGAGCCGCCAGGACGCGAACTTGCCCGGGTTGATGCCGATCCCGGGATCGACCGACTTCAGCGGCTCGCGACCAAGACCGAGGGCGCCTTCGTCGACGCCAGTGACGATGAGGCGCTCCCCAGCGACCTGCCCACCGCGGACGTCGACAACGGTGCCGGCGACAACATGAAGGTGGAGGGCCGAGATGACGTCGCCTTGTGGAACGGCTGGGCGTCGGCGCTGTTGCTCTTGTTGGCGTTTGGCGGAGAGTGGATCCTTCGTCGCCGGACCGGGCTGGCCTGATCCTGCCCCCGCCGCGACGCTCAGCCTCCTTGGGCGAGCACTCGTGCGACGGCGGGTGGGACCTCGTCGACCGTGCACGCAACATGAATGCGGTCGCCGTCGATGTCGAGGTCGGGCTCGCAGGGCAACAGGTCGGTCGAGGGTAGTGGGCTGAGGATCGGCGGGACCCCGTCGACCAGCAGCAGCACCGCGTGTTTCGAGACCTTGGCGGTGCCCTTGTACTCCTTGCCCCGGTAGGTGACCGAGACTTCGCCATCTTCGATCTTCACCGGAACCTTCGCGACGCTCGAGAGGTCTTCGGCGCTGACCCAAGCGTCGATCCTGGCCTGCTCGATCTTCACGAGCTTGATCTCGTGGTCGTCGAGCAGGGCGTCACGATCGAGCACCAGCCCCTCGATGGTCAGCTTCGCTTCGTCGACCCGGACGCCGGTCGATTCGAGCGATCGCATCGAGACTTCGAGCTGCTCGACCGAACCATCGTTCAAGACGCGCAGGACGAACGGGAAGCTCTCGATGTGGACCTGGGGCGTCCCCTCGATCGGCAGCTCGCGAGCGAGACGCTCCGCGGCGTGCTGCTCCGCCTCGACACGAATGCGTTGATCGAGGACCGAGAGCCCGAGCGCCGCAACGATGGCGAGCACGAAAAGCACCGCCAGGACCACGACAAGCCGCTTCATGGTGGCCGAGTGTACGCCGGTAGCCGACGTTGGGGGACCCGCAGGGCCGCCAGCCTCCGGATTCCGAATCGTGTTAGAACCTTGTCGTGAGCGGCGAGAAACGGTCGGATCCGGACCTCTTGGACGCGTGGCGCGGCGGCAACACACAGTCCGGGGACGAGCTGCTGAGGCGCCACTTCGTGAGCGTCTACCGCTTCTTCGACGCCAACCTCAGCAACGCACACTCCGGCGGCGATGCCGAGGACCTCACGCAGAAGACATTCGAGGCGTGCATCGCGGGGCGCGACCGCGTGCGCACCGACTTCCGAGCCTACCTTTTTGGCATCGCACGGCGTCAGCTCATGCGGGAGTGGGAGCGCCGCCGTGCCCGAGGAGACGTCGTCACACCATCCCAGGCCGGGATTCGAGACATCCGCACCTCGCCCAGCGCCGCCGTGGCCCGGCTCGACGTTCAGCAGCTCTTCCTTCGATCGCTCGAGCTGCTGCCGTTGGAGTTCAAGGCCGCGCTCGAAATGTTCTACTGGGAAGATCGATCGATCCCAGAGATCTCCGAAGAGCTGGGGATCGCGAAAGGCACGGTCAAGAGCCGCCTGTTCCGCGGCAAGGCCATGCTCAAGGAGCGTCTCATCGCGCTGGGCATCCCCGCGGCCCTGCGCGACTCGACGGTCGAGCTGATCGAGCAGCGCAGCAAAGAACTAAATCTGGGCGACGACCCAGAACCCAAGACCTAGGCTTCGGCCCTAGGCGCCAGCTCAACGGCGGCAGAGCGGCAAAAGAGCACCAATAGACCAGGGCTATTGCAGCCATGGTCCATCCATAGTGGTCCGGTAGGAATGCCAGTGACAGGCTGAGGTTCGTCGTCACCGCGCACCCCACGGCGAAAACCGAACGACATCGATCCCCGCCCGCACCACGTGTGCGAGGGGGCCCGGTGGGTCGGCCGGGGTACGCACGCCCAGTGACGGCGCCTACCTGAAAGAAACGAATTGCCTGTGTGCCGAACCAACCTCGATCCCTTAGTTCTTCTGGCCTCGACCTCGTTGCTCGCGCTGTTCGGATGCACCTCCGACGACACCGCAAGCGCCGAGACCGACGACCCCACCTCCTCCACCGGCGACCCGAATCCCAACCCGTCCGGCTCGACAGGAGGCACCGGGACCAGCGAAGGGCCCTCG
>CAJXVA010000429.1 GCA_913061055.1 uncultured Pseudomonadota bacterium | reverse complement strand
ATGTAGAGAGGTCTCGTGGGCTCGGAGATGTGTATAAGAGACAGACCAAGTGGTTGTCTCCCCAGCGCCGAATCCATTACTCCGACCCACGCTTTTTCTGTCGCCTTCGTTCCCGTGTTGCGACGGGATGTGACGCCGATCGTCGCACCGGTTGCGAAGTTGCCCCGAGGGGGCTAGCGACGTTTGCGGTTGCGGCGACGGCCGCGTTTGCTTCCGCCGGATCCGCCCTCGTCGTCCGAACCGCCGCTCGCGTCGGTCGCGGACGCTTCCGCACCCGCCTCCGAATCCTCGGCTGGGGTTTCGCCGTCTGCGCGCTCTTCTCCGCCCGACTCAGGCTCGAGACGCTCGCGCTCTTGAAGATCCGGCTCCCCGTCGTCGAGGTCCGGGTCGACCACCGGTGCGGGCATGGCCATCGCGGGAGCGTGGTCCTCCGGCGGCGCCTGACCGTCCTCGAGATGCTCGGTCCCCATCATCGACGCGGCCTCGTGCGCCTGGGCGTCGGTCAGCTTGCCGATGACGCCGCAGACCTGATCGTCCCCCTCGACCTCGAACACCTTGTCCACCAGAAAGAACTGGGGAGCGTCCTCGCCCTGGTCCGCCTGATGGAGCGTCAGGATCGAGCTGGTGGGCGGTGGTGCCGCGGTCGCGATGAAGTACCGGTCGCCGCCCTTGGCTTCCAGGGCTGCGGACTCGAGGAGCGTGGTGTGACGGAGCGCGACTCGATACTCGGACATCTGCGAAACCGACTCTATCAGCTCCGATTCGACAACACAGACCACTTTTGCGCCCGTTGGTCAGATCCCGGTGGGCCGGGCGTAAGCTGCGGTCTCGGGTTGCGTCTAGCCCGCGTTTACAGCTGGGCGTCCGAACCGTAGCCTTCCCCACACTCCGCGTCTCGTCAGGCCTTCGCAATTGCGCGCCTGGACGGGTATCAACGGCGCGAGAAAGCCACGCACGCATGTTCGGCGGACTGATCCAGAAAGTTTTCGGCACCAAGCACTCGCGGCAGATGAAAAAGCTGCAGCCGATGCTCAATGCCATCAATGAGGCGGGCGACAAGCTCAAGGACGTCGATGACGGCCAGCTCAAGATAAAGATCGACGAGTGTCGGGCGCAGTTCGACAAGGGGCGTTCCCTCGACGACCTGCTCATCGATGTCTACGCGATCGTCCGAGAGGCGGGCTGGCGCACGCTCAAGATGCGCCACTACGACGTCCAGATGATCGGCGGCATCGCGATGCACCAGGGCAAGGTGCTCGAGATGCGAACCGGAGAGGGCAAGACGCTCTCCGCGACCTCCGCCCTGGTGCTCAACGCGCTCAGCGGCCGCGGCGCACACCTCATTACAGTCAACGACTACTTGGCGACTCGTGATGCTGAGTGGATGGGGCAGCTCTACGGGTTCCTCGGCCTGTCGTCCGGCACGATCGTGCACGGCCTGTATCACGTAGAGCGGCAGCGCTCGTACCGGTGCGACATCACGTACGGCACCAACAACGAGTTTGGCTTCGACTACCTCCGCGACAACATGAAGGAGACGATCGAGAAGTACGTCCAGCGAGAGCTGAACTTCGCGATCGTCGACGAGGTCGACTCGATCCTCATCGACGAGGCTCGGACTCCGCTCATCATCTCGGGTGAGGCGGACAAACCCGCGGACCTCTATCACACGGTCGACAAGGTCATGCCTTCGCTGCGGCGCGACATCGACTTCGTCCTCGACGAGAAGCACAAGAGCGTGCAGCTCACCGACGCCGGTGTCGATCGCATCGAGAAGGAGCTGCGCTGCAACAACCTGTTCTCGCCCGAGAACAACGAGCTGCTCCACCACGTCAACCAAGGTCTGCGCTCGCACACGCTCTACAAGAAGGACGTGAACTATCTGGTCGAGGGTAGCGAAGTGCTCATCGTCGACGAGTTCACGGGTCGCAAGATGGAAGGCCGTCGCTGGAGCGATGGTCTGCACCAGGCGATCGAGGCCAAAGAGGGCGTCCCGATTCAGCCCGAGAGCCAGACGCTCGCGACCATCACGTACCAGAACTACTTCCGCATGTACCGGAAGCTGGCGGGGATGACGGGTACGGCCGATACCGAGGCCGAGGAGTTCCACAAGATCTACGATCTCGACGTCTTCGTCGTTCCGCCCAACCGGACGATCGTTCGCGATGACCGCGACGACTTCGTCTACAAGAACGAGCGCGGCAAGTTCCACGCCGTCGTGGCCGAGATCAAGGAGAAGCACGAGGCTGGCCAGCCGATCCTCGTCGGTACGACCAGCGTCGAGAAATCGAACGTCATCCACCAGCTGCTCGACCGCGAAGGCATCCCGCACAACGTGCTCAACGCCAAGCAGCACGCCAGCGAGGCGATGGTCGTGGCGCAGGCCGGCCGGAAGTACGCGGTCACCGTGGCCACCAACATGGCCGGTCGCGGGACCGACATCATCCTCGGGGGCAACGCCGAGATGATGGCGCAAGAGCACTTCGACCCCGAGAAGCAGCCAGAGGAGTACGCAAAGCTCTTCGCGGGCCTCAAGACGCAGTGCGAGGCCGAGAAAGAGGAAGTCCTCTCCATTGGCGGTCTGCACATCGTGGGCACCGAGCGGCACGAGAGCCGTCGGATCGACAACCAGCTCCGCGGTCGTGCCGGACGCCAGGGCGACCCGGGTTCGTCGCAGTTCTACCTGTGCCTCGAGGACGACCTCATGCGCATCTTCGGGGCCGACAAGATCACCGGCCTGATGGAGCGCCTCGGCATGGAGGAGGACGTTCCAATTGAGGCTCCGCTGGTCAACCGGGCGATCGAGAACGCCCAGGAAAAAGTCGAAGCGATGCACTTCGACACTCGAAAGAACATCTTCGAGTACGACAACGTCATGAACGAGCAGCGCAAGGCGATCTACGCCCTGCGTAAGCAGATCCTCGAAGGGCGGTACCGTCCTGAGATCCTCGACGACAAGGCGCGAGAAGAACAGCAAGAGAAGCTGCCTCCGCCTCCGGAGGTCTCCGGACCTCACACGATCGAGTCGCTGTCGAAAGACATCCGCGACAAGGTGGTCGGGCTCGTCGATGAGCACATCGCCGGGCTCATCGAGGATGGCGCCGAAGCTGACGGCGGAGACAAGCCGTTCCCCAAGGATGGTGTCGACGCGGAGGAGCTCATGCGAAGCCTCTACCGTCACTACGGGGCGATGGTGGACCTCTTCGAAGTGCGCCGGTCCTACAAGAAGCTCTGTGACACGGCGGTGCGAGAGACCGCTGCTGCACAGATCCAGCAGCGCGAGCGCTTGCACGACCTTGCGTTTGCACTGGTCGAGAAGACGGTCGATGGGCTGTGTCCCGAGGATGTCCACCCAGACGACTGGGAGGTCGAAGAGCTCGAGACCCGAATGGCGGAGCGCTTCCACGCGAAGCTCGATCTGAGCTCGGTTCCCGAGAACCAGGAGGAGCTGATCGAGATGTGTTGGAGCGCCACCGAGGCACTCCTTCTCGAACGGGAGAAGGACTACCGACTGACGATTTATCTCTATCACATCCGCCATGCGTGGCTGAAGGAGATCGACGGCCAGTGGATCGCTCACCTCAAGAACATCGAGCACCTGCGGACCGGTATCGGCCTCGTTGGCTACGCCACTCGCGACCCGAAGAACGAGTACAAGATTCGGGGCTACGAACTCTTCCGCGACATGTGGGAAGGCATCGAGCAGACCGTTCTCGACAAGGTCATCATGCTCAAGCTGACCGACGAGCAGCGACGTGAAGCCGAAGAGGGCGCGGAGTACGAGACCGCGTTGACCCGAGCCAACCAGCGACGTGCCGGTGGTGGTGGTGGTGGAACGAAGCGCCGAGCGGCGGCGACGAAGGGGGAGCTCAACAAGCTCCAAGACGCGGCTCGACGCGCGATGGAACAGCTCAACGCCGCTGGCAAAGCATCGAGCGAAGTCAGTGCGTCCGAGCAGGTCGAAAAAGCGGTCAAGGCCGCGACCACCAAGAAGGACATCGGCAAGGCTCGGCCCAACGACCCGTGTCCCTGCGGTTCCGGCAAGCGCTACAAGAAGTGCCACGGAAAGAAGGCGTCGGCTTCCGCCAGCGCCTGAGCCTCCGGCCTCGTTATTCACACGGGCTCGCGGAAAACCGCGGGCCCGTTGTCGTTTTCGGTGGCCCCTGGAAATCGGTCAGGAACCGTCCGATTTGCGGAATCGGGGGGCGCGGCCGCGGGTATTCCCCACACGATGAGTGGAGCAGGTGGAGTCAATGAGGCTGTCCGAGGCGCGACCAAAGCACGTCGCTGGGAGTCCCGGATGCAGGCCCGAGCCGAGGTTCGCCGTGCGTCTCGCCGCGCGGTGTCCAAGCTGAACACCGAGTCGTCGGAGCCGTTTGTCATGGACCCGATCGTGGACACGCCCCCCGTGACCCCCGCTCAGCGCGTGATGCGCCGAACGGTCGCGGTGCTCACCGCCTTGATCATGGTCGTCATCGGCGGCGGACTGATCTTCATGACGGCAGTCGGCGGTGGCAAGGGCTACCAGGTCGCACCGGTCCTGGCGCTCATGGTGCTCGTGATGTTCGGGCTTCCCGCGGTCGCGGTGCTCTACCGACACCTTCAAGGCGTCTGGTACGACACCCAGTAGCGCTGGTTTTCAACAACCCAACAGGAGAGGCCGACGTTGGCCTCTCCTCTTTTTTTGGTCGTGCTACCGGGTGAGCAGTTCGTACTGCTCGATTTCCTCGGTGGTCATCCAGTGAATCCCGGCCGCAGGGGCTGCCTGGAGCGTGAAGAAGTAGAACATCTCACCGCGAGGAGAGCCGAGCATTTCATCGAGGTACTCGATGAAGAAGTCATGCTCGGGGCTGTCCACCGGTAGGTCGCCTCCTTCCTCCTCCCCGTTCGACCACGAGTGCACGCCAACCCGGGCCCCTGCATCGAGCGTCCGGGTTACGCCCGCGCAGAACAGGTCCACGCCACCGGATGCGATCTCTCCGTCAGCTGGGACGTACGTCGACCACCCGCCGTTTCGCACCAAACGACCGGTGTCGACGTTAATCTCGTCGTTGATCGAGCCGGGCACATCCTGCAGGACTAGGCGGTCGACTTCGGGGCGCTCTTTTTGTAGTCGTTGGACCTGCATGAACGTGAGCGATCCGAGCGCTCCGCTGAGTGTGGCCTCGGGCCCGTCGAGCTCGATCCGGGAAGAGCCGGAGCCGACATGGAAACAGGCGGACAGATCGAGCGTGGCCGTGCCTTCATCGAGGGTGAGAGTGGTGGTCTGAAGCTGTAAAGCGTCCGTCGTCTCTCGGTACTCGACGGCCGCTTGCCCGTCGTAGACGTCGTCGCCGTCGATGAACACGACGGCTCCCGAGGGACCGTCCCCAGCAGCATCTACCGGGAGCACGACGAAGCTGTCTTCGCTGAGGACCGCAATGATGGCGAGCGTCCCCTCGACCTCGCCGAACTCCACATCGATGACCGGCCGGAGCTCCGCTCCTACCATCGCGTCGCCGGGCGTGGCGACCAACAGCTCCTGCAGTGGCAACGCCGCGTAGTCCGGGCATTCGGCGGACGCCGGGGTTGCGCCCGTATCGTCGCTGCCTGATGTCGATTCGTCGGCGCCTGAGCTGCTGTCTGAGTCCGTCCCGTCTGGGTCGGCATCGCCGCGACTTGTTGCAGCACCAGTGCTACCCGTACTCGAGCCGGGATTGTCGGTTCCGGCGGAGCCACCGCCGGGTGTCGGGCATCCGAGGAGGAATGCCGCGACTAGGCACGAAACGAAGGGGAACGAAGTAATCCGCATGGGATGATCCAATCTGAGGTGGGCTCCTCAGCGTGGACGCACTCCCATGAGACTCGCGTTCGGTACAGCTCCACGACGCTTCGCACCAATCTCGGTCTCATGCGATCCGTCCGTGAGGAGCGAGTTCGCAGTGACTGAGATCGGGCGGTAACGGCATGTCCCGCGGCTCCGATCATGGACATAGCGTAGCAGGGCAGGACTCGTCTGGCAGGTGGAAGTCGGTGCTCGGCGTCACTGCCTGTCGAGCAGGCGCAGTGTGTCAAGAGCCGGGACGCGAGGCGTAGAGCGCATCTCGCCAAGCGAACAGCGCGTCGTAGCCCTCGGGTAGTTGCGCCCACGTGTACGCGGACCGGGCCCCGTCGGACAGCCGAAGGTGGCTGGCCGGGGGACGGATGAAGGAAAGCCCCTCGGCCATCGTGATGTCGGCGTAGGAGAACTCCCCGAGGAGGTATCGATGACCCGAGGCAGTCGCGGTGGTGGCATCGAGGGCTTCGCCGAGCGCATCGAGAAAGGCCCGCAGGGAGTCGTCCGGGTCTTGCGGCGTGACGGGGGCGTACTTGGCCAGAGTCCGATGAATGCCGGCCGCTGCGATGGCACGAGCCCTGTGTCCGAGCACCCGACGGACCGGGGCCGGAACGTAGTCGTCCAGGACCTCCCGCTGGTCCTCGACGACGCGTCGCAACCCGAGATGGCGTCCGGCCGCGAGCGCGGTTTCTGACAACGTGTTGAACCGCCGCAGGGTGTCGGCGGACTCGCTGGGGAACAGTGCCGCAGAGTTGGCCGTGCCGTGCCGATCGGCGTAGCGGGCGATGTCAAACGAGTCAGTGAGCGGACCAGACTCCGTGATGAGCACGGGCACGCTGATAGGCCCGGTCCAGCGCCGTAGCCGTAGGCGCATCGCGGGCTCTCCAACGATCGGTTGGTATGCCGTGCGGGTGTACGCGACCCCTCGGTGATCCAGCGCCCACCGGACGCGGTCAGACCAAGGGGAGTACGAGAGGGACCACAGGGTAGGGGGCACAGGCTGGGTCTCACATGTCGACCCGGTGGGATCGGTATCCCGAGACGTTGGGCGCCCGCTCAAGTGCTTTCTCGATCCACCGCTCGTCCTTCTCTGCGACGACGACGAGCCGGAGGTCCTCACCTTCTGGAAAGCCGTCGAAGCCCAGCGCTTTGGCTTCGGCGCCGGTCATGATTTGGGCCTGGGTCTCCGAGAGGACTTCGGAGCTGAGCAGGCCTTCGCCGTCGTTGCCGGCGGTCAGGTGAACTTCGAACACGATCACCCCGGAAGGTTCGCGCGCTCGCGCCGTCAGGGCAAGACCCCGGCCGGAAGGCGAAGCGTGACCCGGGCGCCCACAGAGAGGTTCTCGGCCACGGCAGTGCCGCCATGGGCTTGTGCGATGCGTCGAACGAGGGAGAGGCCCAGCCCAAGTGCCCCTTTGCCGTCCGCGCCCTGGTATCCGCGTTCGAACGCCTTGTCCAAGTCCTCGAACCCGGGCCCTCGGTCCTCGAGCTGGATGAGGACGGCATTTTCGGCTCGCGAGAGCTTGATCGCGGCGACGCCCTGACCGTGTTCCTCGGCGTTGCGGATCAGGTTGGCCAGTGCCTGCAGGAGCAACGCCGGGTCGGCGTGAATCGGAAGCGTCTCGGAGACGGCCTCGAGCCGGGTGGGGTCGACATTGGCCCGTTCGAGTGCCCGCAGGCTGAGCGTGACGGCATCGAGCGGCTGAAGGTCGAGCCGGGCGAAGTCCAAGCGAGAGTTGGCGAGCAGCTGACCGACCAGGGCATCGATGGCCGCGACCTCGCGCTCGAGTTCGTCGACGAGTGCAACGTCGGACCCGGACTCCCGGGCCGTGTCGAGCAGGATACGAACGTGGCCCAGCGGGGTCCGGATCTCGTGGCTGACCGAAGCTAGAAGCTCCCGCTCAGCGCCGACCATCGATTGAATCCGGGCCGCCATGTCGTTCACAGCCTCGGCGATCGCCCGAAGTTCCATGCCACGGACGCGACCGGTCATGCGGGCTTCGAGGTTGCCCTTGCCGATCTCCTGGGTAACCCGGACCAGCTGAGCCAGCGGCCGCGTGAGATGAAACGCGATGGCTCCCGAGGCCATCCACAACACCATGCCGCCGACGACGAAGGGCAACCAGATGCGAGGGGGTCCCCACGACTTGGGAAGGCACGCGAGTACCTCGCCACGTTGCGGGACTTCGAGCGTGTACGGTTGCTCGCACGTCGGGCCGTACGCGTCGAGCTGTGTTCCGGAGGAGTCGACCACGCGGATGCCAAGCCCAAGGTCGCTGGCGAGCGTCTGCGCAAGTGCTTTGCGCGCGTCGTCGTCGTCCCACACAGCCTCGAAACGGTGGGTCGCGAACTGCGTGAAGGCAGCCTCGTGGTTGTGGGCGCCGCCGCTCCACATCCACGCGACCGTGCCGCTGAGCAGCCCTGTCAGGAGGATCGCCACCCCAAACCACGCGAAGAGCCGCCGCCGGAGTCGACGACGGAAGTACCCCAGAAGGGGGTTCTTCGGGCCATGACGCCTGCGGTGCCCTCTCACGTGTCTGTGCTCCGCGTGAACACGTAGCCCACGCCGCGGACGGTGCGGATGCGATCTGCGCCGACTTTCTTGCGCAGCTTCGAGATGTGGACGTCCACGGTTCGCTCTCCGACCGTCGCGTCGTCGCGGCCAGCTTCGGCCAACAACGATCCTCGTGGAACCACGCGGCCAGCGCGTCGCATCAGCGCAAGCAGCAGGTCGAACTCGAGTCCGGTGAGCTCGATGATGCGACCTTCGACGCGGGCCTGTCGTGCGGCGACATCGACCTCGACGCCGGCCTCGCTCAGCCGAGCGGCTGCGACCTCGGGAT
>CAJXVA010000428.1 GCA_913061055.1 uncultured Pseudomonadota bacterium | reverse complement strand
CGTCAGATGTGTATAAGAGACAGCTTTGGCGAGCCGAGCATCCACCACGAACTGCGGACCGCCCTCCACCCCCGGTCGCGGTCCACCGCCATCGACGATCCGATCGACCAAGGCCTCGAGCACCTTCGGGTCGAGAGCAAACACGATCGCTTCGCCGGCCTGCACGTAGTACAGCGCGATCGCTTCGGCGAACCCGCCGAACTCTCCGGGCGCCTTGGGGTCGATGCCCACGCGCACGATGGCGAAGTCGCGATAGCGAGAGTCCTCGCCCCACTGCACCATCCCCGGCGCGACCTCGTTGACCATGCCCCGGATGGCGGTGAGGACAACGATCAGCGAGGTTGGGTTGCGAACATGCGCCGCGGCGTACACAGGTAGCTTGCCGACCTTCCGTGCGATCTCGAGATCGCGGTCGTCGCCCTCCTTGTCGGAGTCCGGGCGCAGGAGCTGGATGTCTTCGTCGACCTCCACCAGAAGATCGACGACCGCCCGCCGATCGAGGCTGCCCACCATGACCCAGTCGCCCAGCCATCCAAGCCCGATGTCCTTGTTGCCCGTGAGGCTACTGGCGGCTCGGTCGAGGTCTCGACGCACGGACGACTCTTTGCCAACAGCCCAGACCATCTGTAGCCCGTCGTCGATCGCTGGCACCTCGATACGCTCGGTTCCGACAATCTCCTCAATGTCGCCGTAGTCGGTGCCGGAAATGAGCGGCAAGACCCGAACGTCGACGACCGCCTCTTCGGCTCCGGGCTCGCCTTCGAGGTCGAGCCGGACCGCCACCGGATCGATGAAGCTTCGCCAATAGTCCTGGTACCCACGGATGAACGCCGCGTAGGCGGTCTTCTCGGCCTCGGTCACCATCGTGGGCGGAGGCAGGTCGATCATCGGAGTGAGTGCGGCGGGGCTGCCCCAGGAGGAGCGCGCGCCGCTGCCAGGCGTGAAGGCGATCGTTTCGCCTCCGGTATGGGTCAGTTCATCGCGATCGAGCAGACCCGAGGCGATCAGCGTTTCGGTGTCGGCCGGCGCTTTGCCTTCGAGCCAGCCGTACAACAGCGCGCTGTAGCCCGGCGTAAGCAGGTCCGCGAGTGCACGCTGACGACGGGATGCCAGGACCTTCTGCTCAGCGCCTACGACCTTGGCGATGAAGCCATCGCTGAGAAACGCAAAGCCTTCGTGCTCACCCGGATCTCGCGCCAGCATGTACCCCAGGTCTGGCTCGTCGGAGAGCCGTGGCCGCTTCCCGTCGACCGTGTCCAGCACGGCCCGGATCGCCCCCTCGCTGTTGGAGACGATCGCGATCTTGTCGAGCTGCGCCCGATGTTGGCGAACGACTCCCGTGGGGTCGCGATGCACCGTGATCGTGTGCGCGCCGTGGACGATGCTCGACTCGGTGATCCCGGGCACCTCAGACTCGTACGCGCTCATGTGGCGCGCGAGTTCGGTGTCGAAGACGGTTTGGTTGGCCAGCGCGAACACGAATGTCACGTCGCTGCCCTCGCGGAGATACGGATCGCTGCCCACGACTGCGATGCGCTCCACCACGGTGTGCCCGAGTTTCTTCGCCAGGCCGGTGCGCCGTAGCCCGAGCTGGGCCTGGTAGCGCTTGGCCAAGCCGCGCACCTCTCCGCGCTCCTCCATGACGTGCGCCACCGGGGTGATCCAAGTATCGGCTTCGTCGAGCACCTGGAGAAACACCCGGATGTCATCGAAGCGCACGTACCAGAAGTCAGCGGGGGCGACCTGGGCGAGTGGCTCTGGGCTGGCTCCCGTGGGGTTTGGGAGCGCTGCGGTCATCTCCGCCCACGGATGCTCTTCGAGTGCGGGTCCCTCGAGTTCCGCGAGAGGGACGGTCGCCGGACCCGGCTTCGCGCGAAGACGCAGCCCGCGATCGTGTTGCAGGGCCTCCTGCATCGACGTGGCGGCGGTCGTCGTATGCATGAGCTCCGACAGCTCGGTTCGCCGCGGCCGCGTGGGAGTGGTCAAGGCTGCACCTCCACCCTTGCTCGCTCCCGTGACCGCCGACCAGACCCGGCCCGCAGCGAACTCGTTCCAGGGATGGGAGGAGCGGTCCAACCACCACCGAACCCGATTCCCTCGACGCTCTTCAGCGAACGCCTCCCCCCAGCGGCGCGGAAGCTCGGCGTTGCTTGGGTCCTTCGCCGCCCCTTCGGCCGTAAACGGTACAGCGGTCCAAGCATGGTCCCCGGAGGTGCCCACCACGTAGAGGGTGCCGGCGATCTCGGCTGGGGGACCCGCCGATGCAGGCACTCGGATCAACGCCTGCGTGGCCCCCCCAGATTCAACCAGGGCCCCGAGCGCAACGGCGGGCTTGTCGATGTGCAGTCGAGAGGCTTGTCCTCGGTCGAATGCCGGGATGGTGTTGGGAAACGCGACCGCGTAGTAGTGCGCCCCATCCTCTGCGTGGGCGAGCATCTCAGCCACCACGGCGGTGCTCGTCTGCGGCTCGCGCGGTCCGGTCCGGAGCTTCGGCAGCGGCCCTTCGTCGGGAATGGCTACTTTCGGGGGCTCGTCGGGCGAATCTCCCGGCGCCCCACCGTCAGTCTCGCCTGGAGTCTGTGACCCCGCAGGAGGGGTCTCGGCGGGGCTATCCCCCTTGCACGCAGGCGCGAGCAACAGCGCGGCAACGAGCATCGACGACGAGGACAACGAGCGAGGATGACGTGCCATGCGGAGGTCACGGTGGCACGGTGCCGAGCTTGCGACAACGCAGCCGGGTGCCGGCGGACTACAAACCCCCGGAGACCATCACCACGTCGATCTCCCCCTCGAACGTCTGCTCCATCGCAACGAACCCGGCTCCCGCATTCACCGTGGCGGCGAAGCGAGCCTGCAGCCCAAACCTGCGTCGCTGCTTCCCGCCCTCCGGAAGCGACGTACCGTCGATACGCCTTCCACCCCGCAGCTCGAGGGCCAGAGTGTTCATGTAGTGTTCGATCGGGGCGCTCTGCCAGCTCTCACCGGGAGCGATTTCGACGTGCACCGTCGGAACATCTTCGGGTTCCGGACCGAGGTCGAACTCGATCATCGATGCGCTCCGGTCGGCATCCCAAACCTTGGTGACAAACGTGGCCTCGGGGTCGGCGGCCACAAGCTGTACCGGCGTTTGTCCCGTATTGAAGATCCGCACCGACACAGCCCCGCCGCTGAGGTTGGTCGTCTCGGGTTCCGGAGCGACACAGAGTTCTTTGGCGACCCACAACTCGAGGCGAAGGGCGCCCAACGTGCCCACGTCCTGTCGGACAGGGCCGATGTCACACGGCGAAGTCGTTTCCGACGCCGGTTTGGGGGTGCAGGCCGTGAGTGCGAGCGTCAGCGCGATCGTGACAGTACGCAACACGACTACTCCTCCAGCAGACGGCCGGCTTCGCGCTTGCTGCCGACGAAGACTTTGATGCCTTCCTTCTGCACGAACTTGCGGATGATCTTCTCGTCGATGGCGGCAGCACGCTTTGCGATCGTGCTCAGGTCTCGGAGCATTGGATCGAGCACGCCGCCCACGTCGGAGAGGTCGTTGCTGATCTTGCGCAGGTTCTTCGTGGCGACCGAGGCGTCGTCGATCATGGTCTTGATCTTCTTCGCGCGATCGTCGTCGATGATCTCGGCCATCTTCTCGAGCTTGGCGATGGCCGACTCGGAGCGCTCGATGAGCCCAGGCAGCTTCTCGTCCAGAGTCTTGGTCATCGAGTCGACGCGGGTCAACGTCCGGCTGATCCGGGCGTCATCGATCAGGCGATTGGACTTCTTGACCAGGGCATTGGTCTCCGTGACCAGGGTCGTGATGCCCTCTTCGTTGGTCTCCACGATGCGGCGCCCCGAAGCGGTGGTGGCCTTGATGTCGTCGACCATGCCGCGAATCTCTTCGCGGGAGATGATCGCCGGCTCGCCATTCTTGCCTGCAGCGTCGTCAAGCAGCTCGCTGAGCGTCTTGGCCAACGGGGCCAGCGAGGCCGCGATGTTGTCCTCGCCGCCGAGCACGGGCTCGAGCGCGTTGAGGACCTGGTCGATCTCGAAGGGCGCGTCCACGTTGACGATCTCGCCGCCTCCAGGGAGGACCGGAGCATCCACGCTGCCAGGGTGAACCTGCAGGTACTTCTCGCCCAGGAGACTCTTCGCGCGAACGATGGCTCGAGCGTCGTCGTGCAGGACGATCTCTTCGTCGACCTCGAGCGTCAGGACCGCGATGTCGTGGTCGACCTCGATCTTCGAGATGCGCCCCACGCCGACACCGGCGATTTTGACCGCGTTGTTCTCGACCAGACCCGCAGCGAACTCCAGACGGAGTTGGTACTTCGTGCCGCCTCCGGCTCCGATCGCACCGATCGACTGCGCAAGGTAGAGCAGAAGCCCCACCGAGACGACCACAAACGCTCCCAACCCAATGTACGTACGGTTCATCAGACGACCTTGATGGGTCCCTCGGTCTCGCGATCGAAGAACTGGCGGAGCGCGGGGTGACACTCATGTTCGAGGTCGGCGCGCGGTCCGTAGTGCACGAGTTTGCCCCCGGCGAGCATGCCGATCGTATCAGCGATCGTCAGGGCTTCCGCGGTGTCGTGCGAGATGACGATGAAGCAGAGCCCCAACGTGCGGTGCATTTCCATGATGAGCTCGTCCAGCGTCGCGGACATGACCGGGTCGAGGCCGGAGCTGGGCTCATCACACAAGACAATTTCGGGCTCGAGCGCGATCGCTCGAGCGAAGGCAACACGCTTGCGCATGCCGCCGCTGAGTTCGGACGGAAACTTGTCGACCGCGTGCGGGAGGCCGACCCGGGCCAGCTTGTCGCTGACCTTGGCGCGAATCTCGTCCTCGGACATCTTGGTGTGCATTCGCATCGGGAACGCGACGTTCTCGAGCACGGTCAAGTCGTCGAAGAGCGCGCCGTCCTGAAACAGCATGCCGAACTTCCGGCGCACGTCGAACAGCTTGTTGCGGTCCCTGGCCTTCTTGTCGTCGAGTTGGGCGATGTTCTGCTGCCCAACGTAGACGTTGCCCTCATCGGGGCGCATCAGGCCCACGAGGATTCGCAGCAGGACCGACTTTCCGGTGCCCGACGGGCCGAGCAGGACCGTGATCGAGCCCTTCTTCACCGTGAGGCTGATGCCGTCGAGGACGCGATGCGTCCCGAACGACTTGCAGACGTTCTCCAGAACGATCGCATCATCCGGCCCCGGCACTGCGGCGACAATACTCTGGAATCCACCTGATGAGAACGGCTGCTATGCTCCTTCTGTGATGCGCCAACTGGCCGTTCCGCTCCTGGCCCTGCTTTCAGTGGCCTGCACCAAGCCGATTCCGCCGCCTGCCGACGTCGCCGCACCCCCTGCAGATGCTCAGGTCACCGCCACGGGACTCGCCTACAAGGTCCTTCAGGAGGGAGATGGGCCCAAGCCTGCCCCAACGGACACCGTCACCGTCCACTACACGGGCTGGACCACGGACGGCGAGATGTTCGACAGCTCGGTGGCACGGGGCGAGCCTTCGACGTTCCCCCTGCAAGGCGTGATCGCGGGTTGGACCATGGGCGTTCCGCTGATGTCGGTCGGGGCGAAGCACCGCATGTGGATCCCGGAGCGCCTCGCCTACAAGGGCGCACCGGGTCGCCCGGCGGGCATGCTCGTGTTTGATGTCGAGTTGATCTCGATCCAGTAGAATACTCAACGGCACACGGTCCGGGTCGGCGAGTCGCGGCCGAAGCGGACCTCGGCGACGCAGGACTGTCCTGGCAGACAGTCGGGTGCCTCGGGGTCGCAGGTGACCGCGCACCCTCCGGTGCCATCACCCAGCTCGACGCAGAACGTCCCGCGCATGCCATCCCGGTCCGGGCAAAACGGTGACTCGAGCGTGCACGCGACCGTGCAAACACCGCCTTCGATGCACTCCCCACCTTCGTAGGGGCAGTCTTCGTTGGCGCCGACCATGCACTCCCCGCCGATCCAGCCGTCGTTGACCCACGTGGCCAGCTCGGGCATGGCGCTGATGAAGCGCTGCACCGACGAGACCGCGTCGTTCCCCTTGGCGCTGTCCTCCCACTCTCGACCCAGCGGAGGCATCGAGGCCTCACCGACGGGCGAGAGCTTGGTGAACAGCGCGCTGCTCATCGGATCGCCGGGGACGATCCACGTCCCCAAGGCGAGCAGGTACCGAAGCTCCGGGTACCGCGACTCGTCACCGGCGAGTTGATAGTTGTCATGGCATCCCTCGCACTGCCGCGAAGCCAAGACCTTGTCCACGACCTCGTCGTACATCGCGAGCAGCTCCGGGTCGTCGTCCAACGCGCGCCGGGCTGCGGGATAGAGGTTCTCGCGGCGCAGCGGTGGCAGGGCCCCTTCGGCCTGGTCGAAGCGCAGGATGGTGCGGTTCTTGTCGTCGGCAACCCACAGCGCGCCGTCGGAGGCGATGTAGGGCGCCACGGGGGCGCCTTGTGGACGGAAGCCATCCACGGCGAACCACGCTTTGACGAGGTAGTTGGCGGGCGCGGAGAACAAGCCGAACTCGCTGACCGGATACGCCTGCTCGGCGGACTCTCCACCCTCGGTCGGGTTCTCCAAGTAGAAGGCACTCTCGGAGCGGATCGGCAACCCCGTCTCGTCGACCTCGAACGAGAGGATGCGTTGGCCCGGACCGCGATAGCCGTGCAGCGGCACGATGAGCTGGCCCTTCAGCTGCTCGAACATGTCGCCGTCGTAGTACGCGACCCCAAGCGGCGCACCGTGGGGCGGAAGCAGCACGTGCGGGGGGCGATACTCGGGGTTGTCGGGTGAGCACGGGAAGCCGTCGTAGTTCAGCCACTCGTCGCTGGTCTCGTATGCGTCGTAGCAGTAGGGCCACCCATAGTGTTTCGGCGGTGCCTCGCCCTCGAGTTCGGCGCGGGGAATGACGTTGAGCTCTTCGAACGGGCGGCCGCCTTCTTCGAAGTCTCGACCGTTCTCCACCTGGATGAGATCGCCGCCGGGTGTGAACACCAGCCCCATGGAGTTTCGCAGTCCGTGCGCCACGACCGAATAGTTGTCGTCATACGCGTGCCCCGAAACCCGATCGTAGCGGCGGATCACACCGCCCCAATCTCGAGGGTCGTCGCTCTGACCGCCCAGGCGCTTGTCGGTCTCCTGGCACTGACGGCCAACGTAGCCGTCGCAGTGGTCCGTATAGGCCCCCACGTTGACGAACAGGTCGCCATCGCCGTCGAACACGAAATGCGTGATGGGGTGCATGCTGTTGCGCTCCCCGTCGACGTCCATCGGAGGCAGTCCGCCCACGATGACCTCGACCTCGGCAGCGTCGACCTCGAGGTCATCGACCGCACTCAGTGGAAAGGCGGAGATTGCGTCGTCCTCGCCGTAGTAGACGAGGTTGTCGGGGCCCATGAGGAGCTGGTGCGGGACGGTGAGACCACCCAGCACGACCTCGAGCACCGGCGACTCGGGGTCGCGGGCATCGAGGTACCAGATGCGACCCCGACCGGGCGTCCAGTTGGCGAGATCGCTGACGAGGAACTCGTTCGGCCGATCGGGGAGTTCGAGCAACACCCGCGGCTTGAACCGGGTGTCATTCGCGGTCGCGACCAGACCCACGCAAAGCCCGTCTGCGGTGTCGACGGCGACTCGAGGAAAGGGGCCACAGCGAAACCCGGAGTCCGCGTAGTCGCTCTTTCCACTCGCACCACCGCTGTCGTACTCGGGCTCGTCGTCATCCCCGCCACACGCGGTCGATGCAACGGTCAGCCCCAGCACAAGTCGTCCCCACACCTTCATGAGGAGGTGGGTACCGAAGATTCGACCACAACACTACTCGCATTCGGGTTTGCTCTACCCCAGCGGGTTCTTCTAGGGACGCCCCCTAGCCCTCTGGAGGGGTGAAGCCCTGGCACGTGTCGTCGACGAGGGTGGAGATCGCCGTCTGGAACGCGGTCTCCAAGTTGCCTTGGCAGAGGTCCCAGAACAGCCCCTGTCCCTCGGCCGCGAACAGGTTCGCGACCTCTTTGGCGTGCTGTGCATCCAGGGCCGTTCCGTAGGGGCCGGCACAGACCGAGTTGCCGGCGACACCCAGGTAGACCACGCTGGAAACATCCCCGCCCTTGGCGGCAACGAGACGGTCGTAGATCTCCTGCGCCGAGTTCACGTCGGCGAACTCCTCGTCCTCGTCGGTCATCGCCACGACGAACAGAATCGCGTCGTCCCGAATGAAGTCCAGGTTGTTGCCGCCGAGGTTTGCGGCGGAAACAGCCTCTGCCGCCGTCAGCGACGGCTGCTCGTCGTCGTCGTCGAGCGCCCCGTCGTCCACACACTGGTCGGGCATGTTCTCGAAGCCCTGGGATGAGAATGCGGTGACACAAGAGAACTCGGCCGCCAGGTTGGCCGAGGTTGAACTCATGTAGTTGGCGCCCGTGGAGAAGTTGCACGCACCCGAGGCGCCCCAGTTGTGGAACCACGCCGGCTTGGGGCAGGCATCGATCACGCCGAGGCGGAAGTCCTGGATCCCGTTGTTGATGTCGAGCAGCTGCTGCGGGAACGAGTCGAACACCGGGCCTCGCAGCGCATCGTGCTCCTCGCTCATGCTTCCGGAGTTGTCCACGGCGAAGACCACGTCGACCTTGCTGCAACCGTCGTCTTGGTCGCCATCGGGGTTCGCCGAGCCCACGAGACCTCTCTACATCTCGTATGCCGTCTTCTGCTTGAAAAA
>CAJXVA010000427.1 GCA_913061055.1 uncultured Pseudomonadota bacterium | reverse complement strand
ACGAGATGTAGAGAGGTCTCGTGGGCTCGGAGATGTGTATAAGAGACAGGGTTGTCGTGGGGTCGGAGGTGGGACTCCCGGAAGGGTCGGTTGTGGTCGTCACCCCCGTCGTTCCGGAGGTGGGACCCTCCGTGTCCGGACCGGTGTCCTCCCCATCATCATCAGTCACCGCGCCGCTCTCGCCGCCGGAGACGGGCTCAGAGTCGTCGCAGGCGCCAATCGCGAGGGCGACCACAAAGCAAAATAAGCCAGAGGGAATCCGCATCCCCTCTACGGTAGACTATCGGTACGTTTCATGACGGTGAACTCGACGACCCTGGGACGCGTTCTTAGCGCGGTCGCCCTCCTCCTGTGCGGTTGTCAAGATCGCGCGTCCTCTGAAACCGAGTCCGACGCCTCCACGGGGACGCCGACGAGCTCTTCAGGCACGACCGCCGTGGTCGCGACATCAACCACCGATGCGCCTGCGACCACCGAGCCGGACGATGGCTCCAGCTCGGCCGCGGACACCGAAGTGAACAGCAGCGAGGCCGATGATGGTGGGGCGCAGTGCGACATCTACGGCCAGGACTGCATCGAGGGCGACAAGTGCACGCCCTACTCGGACCAACCCGACCTCCGCCCCGACGACATTCGCTGCTGCCCGATCGTTGGCGACTCTCCCCGCCAGCCCGGTGACTCGTGCGTCGTCGAGGACTACTTCGGCAGCTGCCTGGACGACTGCGACGTCGGCAGCTTCTGCCTCGACATCGACAACGATGGCGACGGTACCTGCCAGGCGTTCTGCGGCGGCACGGTGAACAACCCTCAGTGCGAACTCGACGAGACGTGCTTCATCTACTTCGAGGGCACCCCGCTGTGCTTCGACAAGTGTGACCCCCTGGCGCAGGCCTGCCCCGACGATCAGGGCTGCTACCCCGACGCCAAAGCCGACGGCGGCACGGGCTTCATCTGTCTGCCGAGTATCGGTCCCGACAACACCTACGGCGACTACTGCTGGCTGCTGTCGAACTGCTCGCCGGGCTTCATCTGCGTGACGCCCGAGTTCCAGCCCGAGTGCGACGGGCTCGTGGGCTGCTGCACTCCGCTGTGCGACACGGCCGAACCTGACGACTGCAGCAGCTTCGACCCGAACCTCGAGTGCGTCAGCTGGTACCAGAACGGCCAGACGCCCCCGTCCGCAGCGCTTGAAGAAGTCGGCGCCTGCATCCTGCCGCCATAGGCCATCACGGCCGGTGAGCCAGCCGCCGCGACAATGGGCCGCACGACAGGCTGTCGCAGAGACTCCCGGTCGCAGCCTGTCTACGCTGGATTCGGTAGGACTCCAGCATGAAGACGACCTCCTGGCTTTTCCTCGCTTCGCTCGCGCTCCCGCTCGGCTGCGATTCCGGTGGCGGTGACGACAGCGGGACGGACGATGGCAGCTCGTCGAGCGGCTCGACCTCGGGCCCGAGCACCTCAGGTCCGACCACCGACCCGGGCACGAGTACGGGCACGAGCACGACCGACCCAAGCACGAGCACGACCGACCCGAGCACAACCACCGTCGCCGAGTCGGGCAGCGAGAGCGGCTCGGATTCGAGTTCCACGGGCGAGGCGTTGCAAGAAGTCACCCTCCAGTTCGCCGGCCGCATCAACGGCGTCGACGCTGCGTGCGACACCGACTTCACGGGTGTCGGCACCGCGGCCAGCGACGCCCAGGTTCGTGACTTCCGGATGTACGTCTCCAACATCCGGCTGGTGAACGGCGACGGCGACGAGGTCGAACTCGAGCTGGAACAGGACGGTGTGTGGCAGTTCGAGAACGTCGCGCTGCTCGACTTCGAGGACGGAACCGGGCTCTGTGCCGACACCGGCAACCCCGACCTCAACAGCACCGTCGTCGGCATGGTTCCCGAGGGGGACTACACCGGCGTTCGGTTCGACGTGGGTGTCCCCTCGGAGCTCAACCACACCGATCCGAACATCACCGATCCACCGCTCAACGTCCTCCCGATGACGTGGAACTGGCTCGCCGGGCGAAAGTTCGTCCGCTTCGACCTGCTCGTCGACAACTTCCCCGACGACAACTTCGGCTGGAACACGCACCTGGGCTCGCAAGGCTGCATGAACGGCGAGAAGCCGAACCCGATGGAGCCCCCCACGGAGGACTGCGCCCGTCCACAGCGGCCCGCCATCGCGCTGGATACGTTCGACCTCGAAACGAACACCATCGTGGTGGACGCCGGCACCTTGCTCGGCGACGTCGACGTCTCGGGCAACCTTGCGGGCGCCCCCGGATGCATGTCGTTCTTCCCGGCCGATCCGGCGATGCAAGACAACGACTGCGCCGACGTGTTCCCCAACTACGGCATGGACTGGCAAACCGGCGACTGCGTCGACGGCTGCGCTGACCAAACCTTCATCACGGTCGAGTAACCAACGATGCGACGAATCCTTCTGCTGAGCGCTGCCCTGCCTGCCCTCGCCTGTGTCCCCGCGGGTCTTGGGACGGACACGGGCGACCTCTCGTCCAGCTCGGAGGGTTCGTCGACGGAAACCATCGGCTCGAGCGATGCGTCGACCTCGAGCGACTCCACAACCGGCTCGACCGGCGCGGAGTCGACCGAGGGCGACACATCGGTGGGGAGCAGCTCGGACGACGACTCGGGCTCGTCGAGCACGGGCGAGACCCAGTCCGACTGGGAGTGGGACCTCCCGGAGCACTTCCCGGAGCCGAAGGTGCCCGAGGACAACCCGATGACGGCCGAAAAGGTCGAGCTTGGACGGCACCTGTTCTACGACGAGCGGCTCTCCGCGAACGGTACCCAGGCTTGTGCCTCGTGCCACCGGCAGGAGCTCGCATTCACCGATGGCGTGGCGCTGCCGCTCGGATCGACCGGGGACATCATCCCCCGCAACTCGATGTCGCTGGCCAACGTGGCGTACTCCAGTCGGCATACGTGGGGTAACCCGCTGCTGGAGTCGCTCTCCCAGCAGGCCACCATCCCGCTGTTCAACGAGATCCCCACCGAGTTGGGGGCCGTGTTCGCCGAACAGGAGATCCTCGATCGCCTCGCGGACGACCCGTTGTACCTCGAGCTGTTCGACTCGGCGTATCCCGACGACACCGGCAACATCAGCTGGATCAACATCCGCGACGCGATCGCGAGTTTCCAGCGTTCCCTGCTCTCGTACAGCTCGCCCTACGACGCGTTCATCACCGGCGACGACGATGCGATCTCCGCATCCGCCAAACGCGGTGCGAACCTGTTCTTCGGTGAACTCTTCGAGTGCCACCACTGCCACAACGGGTTCAACTTCACCAACGCAACCGAGCACGCCGGCACCGTGTTCGACACGCCCGCGTTCTTCAACACGGGCCTGTACAACATCGACGGCGAAGGCACGTACCCCGAGGCCGGCTGGGGCATCGCCGAGTTCACGCTCGAAGCCGACGACATGGGCAAGCACAAGCCGCCCACGCTTCGCAACATCGCGTTGACCGGGCCGTATATGCACGACGGCTCCATCGCGACGTTGGACGAGGTGGTCGAGACCTACGCTGCAGGAGGACGCCTGATCGAAGACGGCCCCAACGCGGGTGACGGACGGGCCAACCCCTACAAGAGCTCGTTCGTCTCCGGGTTCGAGATGAGTGCGCAGGACCAGGCGGACTTGGTCGCGTTCCTCGAATCGCTGACCGACGAGGTCTTCATCAGCGACCCGAAGTTCAGCGACCCCTGGAAGTAGCCCGGGGCTGTAGACCGGCCACCCGGTAGGGCTCACGGCTCACCCCCTCGTCAGTTTTCTTGGTCACAAGCGAGGGGAGCTGAGTCTGCCCCCGTGTGCAGAAACGAGACGACAGGCCACTGCCCAAGACGTTGCTGGCGGCCCCCGTGCTGCTTGGGCTCTTGGTCGTGCACTTCACCCTGGTGGGGCTTCATGTCGTCCCGCCAAACCCCATCAGCCTGAGAGCACAGCCGGCGATTCGGCAGTGGGTGCTGCCGTACTTCTCCCAGAGTTGGCAACTGTTCGCGCCCGAGCCCGCGGGGAAGAACGAGTGGACCCACATCCGGTGCCACCTCACCGACGAGGATGGCGAGCACGTCACCCCTTGGATCGACGTGACGACCCCCCTGGTGCTGGCCCATCAGCGCAACCGGCTGGGGCAAGCGGGCAGGATGTTGCGCGCCTCTCGGCCCCGGCTTGGTATCGACCGAGAGTTCGAGCGCCGGGCGATCAAACACCTCGCGAGTGAACGCGCCGCGCAGGCAAGTCGCCTCCTGGACGAAGAAGCGAGGGAGCAGTTCGACCGAGGCAAGGCCCACATGCAGCGGCTGGCCTCCGCGGAGTGCAAGCGTCGTTTTGCGGGACCCGGCGTTGTGATCGACACCGTCGAGGGCCGCGAGCTCCGGTCTCCGATTCCGCAGTTCGGCGCACGACACGAGACGAAGGCCCTCGATGCGCAAGCGATGACCCTGCCACCGCAGGACTACGTGGAGGTCGCGCTGTGAACGATCGACTTCGCCAACTCCATCGCATCGTGACCACGATGCACGGCCAGAGAGCCCTCGTCCTGTGGCGGGTGGTCACCGGATGCACGATCCTCGCCCAGCTGCTCTCCTCGCTCCCGCAGCGGCACTTTCTGTTCGGGCCCGACGGCGTCTATCCAGAGGCATTCGCACGTGACAGCGGACTTTTTGGGCTCTACTCGCTCGTGCAGTCCGACGTCGGATTCGAACTGCTGTACTTCGGATCGATCGCTGCCACGCTCGCGTGGACCCTCGGGCTCTTCGTCCCGATCACGACCCTGCTGGTGCTGGTCCTGTGGCGCTCGACGTTTGACCGACTCCCTGCGCTGGGGGATGGCGGAGACAACCTCGCCCAGCTCCTGCTGATCTACGGGCTGCTCACCCAACTGGGCGGCACCGCGGCCGAGCGCTGGATGAAGCGACTCCCTGCTTGGGTACGGGACGTTCGCGCGATGGTCCACAACACGGGCTTGGCCGCCATGTGGATTCAAGTCTGCATCGTCTACTTCATCGCCGGGGCCGCAAAGATGCATGGCGAGGCCTGGAGAAACGGTACGGCGCTGTACTACGCGCTGGGGACCCACAAGTACTCGATGCCTGGCGTCATCGATCCGCTCCTCGACGCTCCAATCCTCCTGACGCTGCTCGCGTACGCAACGGTCGTGTTCCAGGTCGGCTTCCCGTTCCTGGTGCTTCTGAATCGTCACGCTCGCCGGGTCGCGCTGGTCGTCGCGTTCTCGTTCCACCTGGGGATCGCGACGGTGATGGGGCTGACGACGTTCGCGTTTTTCATGATCGCGGCCGACCTCACCTTCCTCAGCGACAGCGAGGTCCAGGCGGCGTCCTCACGCATCCGCCAGCTGTGGGCCCGCGTCACCAAAGGTTCCCTCTCGATACTCGAGAGCCACAACAACACCAACAAGAACGACAACACACCATGAAGACAAAGACCCCCAAAAACTGGAAGCAGCGGTTTCTGCTCGCAGCCGTGCCGCTCGCAGCCGTGACGGTCGGATGTATCGCCGCCCAAGATGACCCGGGCGAACTGCTCGAAGAAGACGCCCAGCACCGCACGTGGGCGGGCGGGAACTACGTGCGACTGAAGATCGTGAGCACGCACGGCACCCTCATGCTCCCGGACGACTTCTCCGACGTGGCGGCCGACGTCGCCCAAGCCGCGCGGGAAGCCGCGAAAGGGGGCATGAACCTCGATGACCTCGTCCTGCCGGCTCTGCACGAAGAACCCATCGGCGTTCGCATGGCGGTGTTCAAGGATGGAACGGCCGATGCCTGCACGGTGGACGTCGCAACCGGCTCGGAGCTGCTGGGCAAGCTCCCGGTCCAGCTGCAAGTCACCACCACCACCGATTTTGGTGGGTTCTCGGTCCTCCAGCAGGTCGAGAGCGAGGAAGCCTGCGAAGGCGCCGGCTTCTTCTTCGAGGAAAGCGAGGCCGGAGAGTTCGGCCAGATCTCGATGTGTCCCAGCAGCTGCGACACCGTCCTTACGGCCGAGAAGGAAGGCGCACCCGTCATGGTTGACGTCGTGATCCAGGACGGCTGAACCACCCTCTGAGGCGCGGCGTTGCCTGACCGTGACGCCGCGCCTTGCCACAACGATGTTTCACCTCCCTGAAGATCCCCGGTTGCGGCTTCTGACCGTGCTCCTGCTGGTTTGGCCTCCGCTTCACGCTGTCCTGATCCCTGCGCTCGGCATCTCGACGTGGCGACTCGGTGGCTGGGGGATGTACGCCACCCCCAACCCAACCGAGATCCAGGTCGCGGTCATCGCCCGGGACTGCGTGCTCCCACCACGCCTCATCGACCGGGCGGTTGGTATCCGAGGACTCGTGCTGGGCGACGGCTCCTTTGGCTACGGGGCGCTCCCTGTCGACGCGGCGGCGCACGAGCGCGCTCGCGACCTCTCCGCCCTCCGTTGGGAGCCGGACGTGCTGGCGCTCAATGCCCGGGTCCGCCGCACACACGGCCTCGACGAGCGGCATTCCCTGGCGATCGCGATCACCCAACCTCGGATTCGAACCGCCACGCACACGGCGTTTGGGCTGACCAGCGTGTTCATCGTTGCCGATGGTTCGATCACGCAGCGCGACCACGGCGTCGCCTCGCTCGCGTACTTCGACGCACGACTCCCAGCATGTGATGCCGCCCCATGAACGAGTCGAACCCACCCCTGCGGGCGCTCGGACTGCTTGTTGCCGTCAAGACGGTCTTGCTCGCGCTGCCCTTGGGGTTCCTGCAAGAGGATGCGGGGCACCTGCTGATCGCGGGGTTCGCCATGACCGGTCTCATCGGCATGCTGCGGCACCGCGCCTGGGGAGTCGCCGCACTCGCCTGCGCGCTGACGCTTCGGGTGCTGATCACGCTCCCCCATACGCTCAACCATGCTTGGTTCGAGCTGCTCGTCGCACTCGTGCTTTGGCGTGCGGCCGCCTGCCCCACCCGCCGGCTCACCGCCCAGGCGCGCCAGGTGCTTCGGCTCGCGATTCTCTCGGTGTTCTTTTTCTCGGGGCTTCAGAAGCTGGTCCACGGACAGTTCATCTCGGGCGAGTACCTGCTCAGGGCGATCGTCTTCGAGTCGAACACCATGGCTGACCACCTCCGTTTCGCGCTCGCGGGATTCCAGCATCTCCCCGAGCGCGACGTCCACGAGCTTCTGCTGCACCCGGTCGTGCTCAACGTGAGACCGCAGCTGCACACGTTCCTGCGCGTGCTGTCGGTCGGCATCGTCGCAGCCGAGCTCGTGGTGCCCATCCTCGTCGTCTTCCGAATCCGGGGCGCTCGATGGGCCCTGTTGACGACGCAGATCGGGATCGGCTTGGTATCGGCCGAAGCCGACTTCGCCCTCACCGCGACCGGACTCGTCCTCCTGCTGTGGCGTGTTCCTCCGCGCACGAGCTGGGTCGCGGCGTTCTTGGGATGGACGAGCGTTGCGGTGCTGACAGCAGGCTGAGCGTCGCGGCCCGCTCGATCAGCACTTCTCGTCGCCGAGCTCGCCCCACGCGTGCTCGCAATAGTGCTCGACCAGCGTGCCCTCCGAATCCATGGCCTGCTGACAGAAGCTGCCGAAGCATCCAAGCGTGGCTTCGTCGAACGCCTCACACGCGGTCATGCACGCTGCCGTGTCCGCGTACGGGTACGCGTCGTACGAGGCGCAGGTGGTTTCCATGCAGCCACAGAACGCCTCACACAACTCGCTGGACCCGGTCGTGTCCGTGCCCTCAGTGTTGCCGGTCTCCGTGCCCCCGGTCTCGGTGTCTCCGGTCTCCGTGTGGTCGTGCTCGGTGTCGGAGTGCTCCGTATCCGAAGACTCGGTCTGCGCGTGCTCCGTGTCCGCTGGTTCCGTGTCGTGACTGTGGTCGGTGTCGTGACTGTGCCCCGTCTCTCCTGAACCGGACGAGCTGGAGTCGGTCTCACCGTGACCGTGCGACTGCTGACATGAGGCCTGGCCGTTGTGCTCGTCGCAGATCAGATCCCCTTCGCAATCGTCCGCGGTATTGCATGGGGCCCCGACCGCACCCGAACCCGCGCCATCGCAGCTCGGGACCACGGAGACCATTGCAGCCAGAGCCACCAGCGTCGAAATGCGCATCAGGGTTCGAGTCTACGGACAGCCGCACAGCCTTCGCGTGACGTGGTGTCGCACTGCGACGCAGGGTCGCGGTAGGGTGCGGGCTCGATGTCGCCTCGTGCCGACGATGCCCTGCGGGGATGGGTTCTGCCCGGACTCCCCGCGAGCAGCCTCGGAGGCTGGCTCACGCTCGCCGCGTTGACCGCCGTGCTCTTGTCACGATTGCTGCTGCTTCCCGACGGGCCGTGGGAGCAGGACGAGGCTCTGTTCGCAGCCGGCGTGCTCGACTTCGACGTCACGCGCCACCGCCCCCACCCCCCGGGCTTTCCCGGCTGGATCGGAATCGGCAAGCTGCTGCGTCCTTGGCTCGGCGATCCCGTGCGCGCCCTTCAGATCGCCTCGGCGTTCGCGTCGGTCGTGACGTTCTGGGGCGTGGCCCGGCTGTTGGACCAGCGACTCGCCGGAGGACGCGCGACCCTCCTGGCTGCGGCGTTCTCCATGTCCCCGCTGGTGTGGATTCACGCCGGCCGCGGCTTCTCCACCACCCCTGCGGTCGCCTGCGCCGTGTTGGCGCTGCTGGCGTGGCGCGGCGGCGCCGGAGCGTACCGGTTGGGCTGGGTCCTGCT
>CAJXVA010000426.1 GCA_913061055.1 uncultured Pseudomonadota bacterium | reverse complement strand
ACGAGATGTAGAGAGGTCTCGTGGGCTCGGAGATGTGTATAAGAGACAGCCCATGAACGGGTTCCGTCCGGCCAGCGCCCAGTAGAGGATGACGCCCATCGCCCAGATGTCGGTGCGGTGATCGGCCTGTGCCGCGCCCTCGGTCTGCTCGGGCGACATGTACTCGGGCGTGCCCATGAGCACCCCCATGCCGGTCTTGCCGGCCATGTCTCCCTCGGTGAACTTCGAGATGCCGAAGTCCATGAGCTTGACCAGGAGTTGTCCCGGCTCGGGCTCATGCAGGAAGATGTTCTCGGGCTTGAGATCTCGGTGCACGATGCCCGCGGCATGCGCGGCCTGCAGGCCTTCGAGCGCCTGCCGGGTGACCATGACGATTGTTCCCGGGTCCACCGCGGATCGCTGCTGCATGAAGCCAGCGAAGTCCGCGCCGTGCAGCATCTCCATGACGATGTAGGGGCCCAGCTGCGAGCGACCCAGATCGAGGATGTCGCAGATGTGCTTGCTGCCGATGCGACCGGCCGCGGTCGCCTCGTTGCGGAACCGGCTGAGCACGCCCTCGTCCTTCGAGAACTGGACGTGCATCAACTTGATGGCGACCGTCTTCTTGACGAGAATGTTCTCGCACGCCCACACCGCTCCCATGCCGCCCTCGCCGAGCTGCTTCTGGAAGCGGAACTTCCCGTCGAGGACGCGTCCTGCGAGCGGAATCAGCTTTTCGCTGGTCGGGCAGAGCAGCACGTCTTCGTTGTGCTGCTGCCCGCAATGCGCACACGGAGGAAGCCCGGTCATTGGAGCGAGATATAGCACGATAGGCCTCCCCCAGACGTACGCTCCAGCGGGCTTTGCGGTCTGTTTAGGCTCTGCGAACGTCCTGCCGCTGAGGACCTAGGAAGGCCCTCCCTGGGAACAAACCTTGCGGCCGCGGTGTAGCGGCCTACATTCGCCATCAGGGCCTGCTCGATACGCCATGACCTCTCACGTCGGAAATGCCACGCGCCGAGTCCTCTGTCTCGGGGCCGCCTTGCTCGTCACCACAGCCTGTGACACCGCCGGCCCGGCCGCAGAACCTGCGGTCGCCGCGGCGCCAGCTCCCACGCCCACGCCCGCCGAACCACAGGTGGCCCCGGTCGCGCCCGAGGCCAAACCGGTCCTCGACACGACCCAGGTCGGAGCCTCGCTTGCCAAGGCCGAGCCGCAGGTCGCGGCCACCCCAGCGGTCGAGCCGCTCGCACCCGGAGCCCGGACGCAGGACGAAACGAACTCCACGTCGGTCTTCAAGGCCGCCGCCCCCGCCACGGTCTTCGTGACCCAGAGCCAGGTCGTGTACGACCGCTACTCGATGAAGGCCACCGAGTCTCCGGCCGGCACGGGCACCGGATTCGTCTGGGACGACCAGGGACACATCGTCACGAACTGCCACGTCGTGTTGCCGAACTGCGAGCTCCGCAACAAGCCCAAGCTCAAGGTCACCCTCTACGACCAGAAGGAATACGCGGCCGAGATCGTCGGCTTCGATGATGCCAAAGACATCGCCGTCCTGAAGATCTCGGCTCCCGAAGGGCTCACGGTCCTTCGTCGTCCTCCCAAAGAGTACGAGCTCGAGGTTGGCCAAAAGACGCTCGCGATCGGCAACCCGTTTGGCCTCGACCACACGCTCACCGTCGGGGTCGTCTCCGCGCTCGGGCGCGAGGTCAAGGGCGTCGGCGGCCTGACCATTCGGGACATGGTCCAAACCGATGCGGCGATCAACCCCGGAAACTCCGGCGGTCCCCTGCTCAACTCGGCCGGCGAGCTCATCGGCATGAACACGCTGATCTTCTCCGCCAGCGGAAGCTCGGCCGGCATCGGCTTCGCCGTCCCGGTCACCACCATCAAGCGCCTCGTCCCACAGCTCATCCGCTCCGGCCGAGCCGAGCGCGTCGGATTGGGCGTCGGCGTTCTGACGGACAGCCAAGCGCGCCGGCTCGGGGTCAAGACCGGCGTCATCATCCGCAAGGTGCCCAAGGGTTCCCCGGCCGCAAAGGCCGGCCTGCGTTCGCTCGTCGAAGACCGACGCGACTTCGAGTTCGACATCATCGTCGCGGTCGGCGAGGCCCGGATCAAAAACTTCGACGACCTGTACGGCGCGCTCGAGGCGAAAAGCGCCGGAGACACCGTCGAGATCATGGTCGAGCGGCGCCCCTCCAAGACCGTCGAGACGGTCAAGGTCGAACTCGCCCGCCTGAAGTAGCGGTCGGTTCGCCCGGAGCGCAGCACGCCTGCGGACCGGGTCGAGCTGCCCTCAACCCGCCCCGAAGCAGGCATACGGGCGCCTCATGGGCCCAGCCTCGGCCTGCTGCTACCCTCCGCGCGATGGACGAGCTCCTGCGCGGCATCAACACCGGCAAAGACACCCGCGTGGTGGGTGCAGTGACCACCAACTTGGTCGCTGAGGCATGCCGTCGCCACAGCCTCCAAGGCCTCGACGCGGTCGTGCTCGGCCGGGCGATGACCGCTGCGTGCCTGCTCGCAACGCTCACCAAGAACGACGACGAGCGGGTCCGGATCCAGCTTCGTGGCCAACGCCGGATCCGCCAGATTCTGATCGACGCGCACAGCGACGGAAAGATCCGCGGGATGTTGAGCACCCGACCCGGGCCCGTCCCCGTCCCGGATCCCGACCCCAAAGCGTACCGCACTCGAGTCGGCCACCTGGTCGGCGAAGGGCAGATCGTCGTGACCCGCGACATGGGTCTCGAGCAGGAATACCAAGGCGTGGTGGCACTCGAGACCGGTGAGATCGATGTCGACCTCGAACGCTACCTCACCAACTCCGAGCAGCTTCCTTCGGTGCTCGCGTGTGAAGTCGAACTCGATGGCACCGGCGCTGTCCTGCGCTCCGCGGGCATCCTCTGCCAGACGTTCCCCGGCTCCCCACCCGAGGTGTTCGAACCGCTGCGAGATTTCGTCCGCGACGGTGGCCTTGCCGACTTGCTCCGAACCGAGCGAACCGTCGAGGAGGTGGTCGGCTTTGCCCTGCTCGGCGAATCCTACGAGGCGATGGAGCGCCGAACGCTCGGTTTCCATTGCCCGTGTGGGCGGCGACGGGCACTCGCTGTCGTCTCCACCCTGGGTGCGGACGACATCGAAAAACTCGCCTCCGAGCAGGACGAAACCGCGGTCACCTGCAACTACTGCAACGACGACTATGTGCTCTCCAAAGTCGACCTGCTCGACCTCGCAGAGCAGATGCGAAACGAGATGAGCTGATGGCGAGTCGTCCGATGCGATTTCGTGTCGTGCCGCAGGAGCAAGGCACCGCGCTTGGGTCCTTGGTCGGCAACCGTCTTCCAAAAAAGTCCAAGCGCGACGGCATCGACCTGGTGAAGGCGGGGGCCGTCTACATCGGTCACCTCCGGGTTCGGGTGCCATCCACCCGCGTCGCCACCGGCGACCGAGTCACGGTCTACCCCGACGCGCTCGAGGTGGAGGAGCTCGAGCCCGACGACGTCCTGGACTTCGTCCACCGCGATGAGGCCTTTGTCATCCTCGACAAGCCCGCCGGAGTCCCGGTCGCCGCCACGAAGGAAACCGCCCGCGGGACGCTCAGCGAAGCGCTCCGTCGCAAGCTCCGCGCCGAAGGATTCGAGCGGCCGTACGTTGGCGTCGTCCACCGGCTCGACCAAGGGGCCTCCGGCCTGGTGCTGTTCACGATCCGAAGCGTCGCCAACAAGAGCCTGCACCGCGACTTCGAGCATCACCGCATCGAACGCACCTACCGGGTCCGCGTCGTGGGGGACGCACCGTCCTCCTTCGACTGCGACGCACCGCTGATCGAGAAGGCTGGGACCGACAGCATGCAGGTCGCCAAGTCGGGGCAGGCTCGGGCCAAGCCAGCGCAGACGAAGTTCCGCCGTGTCGAACCTGTGCTCGACATCGCAGGAACATCACTCCTCGAGGTCTCACTGGTCACGGGTCGGACCCATCAGATTCGAGTGCACGCTGCGCACTCGGGCTTTCCAGTGTACGGAGACCGGCGCTACGGCGATGGCGACACCGACGCCGCTCGACTGCATCTGCACGCGTGGAGGCTCCAGTTCGGACATCCGTTCCACAGCGACGTCGCGATCGATCTGCAAACGAAGCTCGAAGACTGGGCGCGCGCGGGCGACGACGGACCGAGCTGATACGCTCGGGACTTGTCGGTCCTGTTCTCCTTGCTGTTGCTCGCCACCGTCACCAACGACGGAGACCAGGTCGTTCGGGTCCAAACCCCGACGGCGCACGACGCCGACACCCTCGGGGCACTCGGCCTCGACGTGTGGACCGAACGCAGCGGCGGGCCATGGCTCGACGTTCGGCTCAAGGCCGGCGAGCAAGCACTCCTCGACCTGACCGGGCTCGAGTACACCGTCAGCGCGGTCGACCTGGGCCCGGCCGTCCAAGCGGAACGTCTGCGCCTGAGTGGACCGGTGGTGCACGGCGGGATGCCGCCCGAGGATTTCTTCTCCGACTACGCGCCGATCGAAGAGATCGAAGCCCACCTCGAGTCTCTCGCCGCACTTCGGCCTGACCTCGTCGTTGCGACATCCCCGGGGAACAGTTTCGACGGCCGCCCTTTGCGAGTCCTCCAGATCAGCGCAGCCGCGAAGGACGCACCGGTCGTGCTGATCAACGGAGGCCAGCACGCCCGCGAATGGATCTCGATCGCAGCCACCACGTGCCTCGCCGACCGCCTGGTGCGGGACGCCGACAGCCCCAGAGTCACCGCCGCGCTCGAGCAGGTCCGCTTTGTCGTCTTCCCCGTCGTGAACCCCGATGGTTACGCGCACACATGGGCCCCCGATGGCGACCGGTTCTGGCGAAAGAACCGGCGTCCCCCCGAGGGCGTCGACCTCAACCGGAACTTCGCCGTCGCCTTTGGCGGTCCGGGTGCCTCGGGCAACCCCGAGGCGGGCAACTACCACGGAGATGCAGCATTCTCGGAGCCAGAAGCCGCCGCGATGCGGGACCTCGTGGACGGCCTTGACCCGTTGTTGGCACTCGTCGACGTGCACGCCTACGGACAGCTCGTCCTGTACCCGTGGGGCTTCGAGCTCGACCCCGCACCCGACGACGACATTCTCGCGCCGGCCGCCCAGACCCTCGCCGACGGCATGGGCGCGCCGTGGGGCACGGACTACATCGCCATCCCAGGAGCGGGGCTGTACCCCGCGGCGGGCAACATCATGGACTGGGCGTACGGCGAACGAGGCGCCTACGCCTACGGCATCGAGCTCCGCCCCGGTCCGGACACGAAGCCGCCGTTCGGGTTCATCCTGCCTGCCGAGGACATCATCCCGGTCTGCGATGAGCTGTTCGAAGGGGTCATGGATCTGACCGAGATGATCGCCGACGTCGATCCTCCCGGCGCTGGAGATGACGGTGGCGCGAGCGGTGGAGACGGCACCAGCTCGAGCACCGGGGGCCCGCCGATGGGCGGAGAGACCGGTGCCGGGGACTCGAGTTCGACTTCGTCTGGGCCGCAGAGCGGAACCGGTGGCGGCACGGGGTCGACGCCCAGTTCGAGCGGCGTGGCAGACGACACATCCTCGGGCGGTCCAGGCTCGACCGGTGGGGAGCCGTCGGCTGCCGAGCCCTCCGCGGGGTGCGGCTGCAGCAGCGGCGGTCCCGGATCCGCTGCGATGTTGTGGGGGCTGCTGCTCTTCGTCCGCCGACGTGTGGATAGAACTCGAGCGTGAGCCCAACATGAGCGTCGCAGACGCGGCGCGCTGCGCCGGCTGCTCGTTCGCCGCAGCGTGGCAGGTCGTCCAGGACTTCCGGCTTCTTCAGAGCACCGGGCACCCGGAATCGGTCAGCACTGCTGGCCAGCTCTGAACCACCGGGTCTGGCTCGACTGACGCGGAGACTCCGTAGTTGTCAGGATCGGGCTACGCATTGGCGCCTTCGGTCACTGCCGCCGCGCGGTCTGCCGCGGCACGCTGTCGACATGCCTGCCGCTGCCAATACCGACTCCGCGTCTGCACGATACACCCGGCGGTTCCTGCCACGGGTCGCATGGGTCGGCCTCGCGATGCTCGGGTGCGGCGACCTCGACCCGATTTCCAATCCCGATCCGAGCGAGCTCGATGGGACGGAACGCGCGAGAGTGCGTCTGGGGCACGGCCTCTTCTTCGACCCCGGACTCTCGGGTGCTGGAGATGTGTCGTGCTCGTCCTGCCACGAACCCGCACGTTTTGGGGCGGACGGCCTCCCGCGGTCCAAAGGAACCGGAGGCGCAACCGTCCGCCGGAACTCCCCTTCAGTCTTCAATGCGGCGCTCAAGACACACCAGTTCTGGGACGGCCGCGCGGACACCCTCGAGGAGCAAGCGAGCGGGCCCCTGTTCGCAACCGACGAAATGGGGCAGACCGAAGAGGGCCTCCTCGCGCACGTCGGCGCGGCATGGGGCCCCGAGTTCGAACTGGCGTTTCCCGGGGAGGAGGGTCCGACCCTCGATCAAGTCACCCTTGCCCTGGCGTCCTACCAACGGATGCTCCCCCGCCGAGCCCGGGTCGACCGCTTTCTCGACGGCGACCGCGGCGCGCTGACCCGAACCGAGCGTCGCGGATACAGGATCTTCCGCCGCAACTGCACCGATTGCCACGATGGCCCCGGTGCGGGCGGAGACAAATACCGAAAGCTCGGGGACGAAGTTGCCTGGCCGCGAGACCGACGCGCAGACAAGGGCCGGTTCGAGCTAACCGGAGACCCCAGCGACGAGATGGTCTTCGTGGTTCCTTCGTTGCGCAACGTCGCACAGACGGGACCCTGGTTTCATGATGGGAGCGTCGAATCGCTCGAGGAGGCCGTTGGGCTGATGGCTCGGCACCAGCTCGACCGAGAGTTCACCGGTGCCCAAACACGGGCGCTCGTCTCGTTCCTGAAGACGTTGAGTGCGGAAGACGTACAGGCATGGGCGTACGAGGACTGGGAGCCCGACCACGGCGAGTGAGTCACCGCTGTAGCCAACGAAGAGCTCGTCCATCTCCTGCTCGAACCCAACGGTACGCAGCAGCGAGCCCCACGGATCGACGCGAATACTCAGCGTCGTCCTTTCTCCGATTCGCGAAGTCGGAGGTCGCAATTTCGGTCATTTTCCTTGGCTCCGCGCTCCTGAGCCAGCTATCAACCATGCATGCCGACTGATCGCGTCACCCGAAAGACCTTCCTTCGCATGTCCTTCGGCGCTGTCGCGGTGGGCGTTGTCGGTTGCACGAGCGACTCGAACGACCCGGACGACGGTGCTTCCTCCGGGACCACGGATGGTTCTGACCCGACGACCACGACTGATCAGCCGACGACCGGGGCCCCACCCACGACCACCGGTTCATCCACGACCGACGACCCGACCACTGCCGAGACCAGCGACAGTGGTGAGAGCAGCGGCACCACTGGCGGTGGTGAGAGCGGGACCGCCGAGTCCGGGAGCACCAGCGGTGGGACAGCGGCCTGCACCGCGCAGTTCGACATTCACGACCACACGATCGACCTCTCCATCGAGATGCTTCAGGCCGACACCCCACTCGCGGCGCTCCCGATCCTCGGCTCCGGGCACCCGCACTCTCTCGATCTCAGCGGCGATCAGGTCAACGCTCTGCTCGCCGGCGAGACCGTCACGGCCACGAGCTCCGTCGGCTCGGGCCACGAGCACCAGGTCACGCTTCAGTGCCTTTGAGGCGACCGGACGTTGTGAACCCCGAGGATCGACTCGAACGCTCGCAGTGGGACCTCTTCTGGATCCCCGAGGACACGGTGGTCCACGACCGACCCGAGCTCCTTGTCGTGTCCAGTCCCCGCGACCTCACGTTTCTCAACCAGGTCACCCGAACCGATCCCGCACATCCAGACCTCGACGGACTCGTGGCGGACGTGGGACGAGCCCACGCCGGAGTTCGTTCACGGTGGTCGGTGCCGTCGAGAATCGCGAACGCGCGGTTGCACGATGCCCTTGGTCGCGGGGGCTATCGACCGACACACGAGCATGACGCTCGGGCGATAGAAGTCAGAACCTTCGTTCCACGTCCCAGTGCCGCGTGTGAGGTGGTGAGAGTTGCGACGATCGAGCACCTTCGGGAGCTGACTGCCGTGGGCAATGCAGCGTTTGGGCACAACCGCACCCCGAGCGAGGAAGAACTCCAAGCCGCTTTGCAGCAGTGCATCGACCCGGACGGAAGAGTTCAGCGATTCGTTGCCTACTGCGGAGGCGTCCCCGTCTCCGCAGGGAGCATCAACGTGTTCGGCGACCTCGAGTTCGGGTTTCTTTGGGCCGGTTGCACAATCCCCGAGGCCGAAGGCCAGGGATTCTACTCGGCGGTCGTGGCGTCACGGGTCGCCTGGGCGAGCGCCCGCGGACTGAACTGGGTCGGGCTGTATGCCCGGACAACGACGTCGTCGCCCATCGTGCAGCGTCAGGGCTTCGGGCGATTTGGAACGATGACCTACTGGGACCGGCCCGCACAACCGTGAGGTCGGACTCCCGGCTCCTGCGACAGAACGCAAAAAAGGGCCCGCGCATTGCGGGCCCTTTCGCGTGGACACTCGGCGAATTCTAGAACGGGATGTCGTCGTCGCCCGGGTCGGAGGGGATGTAGTTGTCGTTCCAGCCGGCACCTTTTTCGCCGCCGCCCGACGCTCCGCCTCCGGCTGGCGCTCCGCCGCCTTGGCTTTGGCCACCGCCGCCGCCTTGGCCACCACCGCCGCCGCCGCCGTAGCTTCCGCC
>CAJXVA010000425.1 GCA_913061055.1 uncultured Pseudomonadota bacterium | reverse complement strand
AGATGTGTATAAGAGACAGGCTAGCAACGCTGCGCCCAGAATCCAGTGGTTGTTCTTACGTCGCTGCATCGCCCTCAATCCCCGCCTTCGAGAATCATCGAGAGTGGGTGATGTCGCAATCGGAATTTCATCCCCAATTTCGAGTGCTTACCGACGTTCGCGATCGGATTGTTCGCAAGACTACGTGATGTACGCGCCCGCCTGGGATCGTGTGGGCTCAGGCCCCCGGATGTCTCAAAGAAACACTCGGGCGAGTCCTGAAACCATGGACACACATCCAAGCACACACACCCCGAATGCCGCAGCTCCAGCATAGAACGCGGGCAAGGCTTGCTCGCGCTCGGCATCGCTCAGCTCCTTGTGCAGCTTCGTCGGATCGATCCACCACCGCGGCGGCAGTGCGTCTCGGGCGGAGAGGACCTGGTGCAGCCGCAGGTGGTACAGGCCGCCGGCCAGGCTGCCGATCAACAGGAAGCCGACGGCGACGAAGAGGCCGCCACGAATCGCCGTAGCAGGCTCGAGCGCCGCCGTTGCGAGCAGCGCGACGATCGCGACCACGACGAGCAGGGATTCCCGCATCGCTCGCAGTATAGCCGCCAAAACGACGAAGGCCGCCGACCTCGTGGGAGGGCGACGGCCAGCGAGCGCGGTTCGCTGCTACTCGGCGGCTTCAGCCGGTGCATCTCGCAGCGATGCCGCAAGCGCGGGGACTGTGTAGGGCGGCATCGCTTCGATGAGACCGGCGACGGTGGTCTCGCCGATGTCCTCACCATCGCGCCAGCGGACGTTGATGGTGTCGGTCTCGGCTTCCTTTTGGCCGACGACGATCAGGTACGGGACCTTCTGCAAGGTGGCGGCGCGGATCTTGTAGCCGAGCCGCTCGTCGCTGTTGTCGACCTCGACCCGCACCGCGTGGCCGTCGAGCTGGGCGGCGACCTTGGCCGCGTAGTCGTTGTACTTCTCGGAGATGGGCAGCACCTTGGCCTGCACCGGTGCGAGCCACAGCGGGAAGGCGCCGGCGAAGTGCTCGGTCACGATGCCGAAGAAGCGCTCGATCGAGCCGTAGCAGGCTCGGTGCAACATGACCGGGGTGTGCCGATCTCCGTCGGCACCTACGTACTCGAGCCCGAAGCGCTCGGGCATGGAGAAGTCGACCTGAATGGTGCCGCACTGCCAGCTGCGGCCGATCGAATCTCGAATGTGGAAGTCGATCTTGGGCCCGTAGAAGGCGCCGTCGCCCTCGTTGACCTGGTACTCGCGACCGCCGGCATCGAGCGCGTTCTTCAGCGCACCCTCGGCCTTGGCCCACATCTCCTCGGAGCCGATCGACTTCTCGGGCCGGGTCGAGAGCTCGAGCCGCACGTCGGTCAGATCGAAGGCGCCGTAGACCTCGAAGAAGAACTTGATCAGGAGCTGAATCTCGCCCTCGATCTGGTCCGGGGTGCAGAAGTGGTGCGCATCGTCTTGGACGAATGCCTGCACCCGGAACATGCCGTGCCGCACGCCGGAGGCTTCGCGGCGGTGCACCAAGCCCATCTCGGCGATCCGCAGCGGCAGCTCGTGGTGGCTGTGCATGCGGTGCTTGTAGATCATCAGGTGGCCCGGGCAGTTCATGGGCTTGACCGCCATCGGCCGATCTTCCTCGGCGTTGTCGATGATCTTGGAGGCCTCGTCTTTGTCGCGACGCTTCCGCTTGGTGAAGAACATGTTCTCCAAGTAGTTGTCGTAGTGGCCCGAGGTGTGCCACGCGGACTCGGAGAGGATGAGCGGGGTGCGAACTTCCTTGTAGCTGCGCGAATGAAGCTGCGCGCGCATGAAGTCCATCAGGCCGTTGTAGACGCTGGTGCCCTTGGGGTGCAGGAACGGGAATCCCGGTGCGTCTTCTTGGAAGTGGAACAGGTCGAGCTGCTCACCGAGGACCCGGTGGTCTCGCTTCTTGGCCTCTTCGAGCATGTGCAGGTGCTGCGCAAGGTCGTCCTTGGAGAAGAACGCGGTGCCGTAGACCCGCAGCAGCTGCTCGTTGGCCGCATCGCCGCGCCAATAGGCGCCCGCGAGCTTCATGAGCTTGGTGTGCTTGAGCCACTTGGTGCTGGGCACGTGCGGGCCGCGGCACAAGTCGATGAACTTGCCCATCTTGTAGAAGCTGACCTCGGGTGCATCGTCGGCATCCGAGAACGCGCCGTGTTCCTCGAGGCCTTCGATGAGCTCGGCCTTGAACTTGTTGGACCCGCCATCGATCGCGACGTACTCGCGAAACACGTCGCTGTCCTTGGACGGCGCGACGCAGCGCTCGAACGGGGTGCTCTGCTTGGCCAGGTGCGCCATCTTCTTTTCGATGCGAGGCAAGTCGGCCTCGCCCATTGCAACGCCTTCGGGCAGATAGATGTCGTAGTAGAAGCCGTCGTCGGTGACCGGGCCGATGGTCAGCTGAGCGCCCGGGACCTCTTCGAGGATCGCCGCGGCCATCAGGTGTGCCGCCGAGTGGCGCAGGGTGTGGAGCGCCTCGGGGTCCTTGTTGGTGATGATGCGGACCTGGTCGCCATCGCTCAACGCGTGACGGACGTCGACCTCGCGGTCATTCACCACGCCGGTGATCGCGGCCTTGGCGAGGTGAGGAGAGATGGACTTGGCGAGGTCGAAGACGGAGCTGCCTTCGGGAACGGACCGGCTGCTGCCGTCGGGAAGGTTGATCGAGATGTCCATAGCGGGCGTCCTGGTGCGGAACGTAGGCGGTTGAGCGAGGCGAGGAAAGGGGGGCGGTGCGAGGAAACACTGCAGACACGAAAAAACCCCCGGGGTGCCGGGGGTCTTGCGAGCGAACAAGCGCGACCACCCCGGCCTAGGCCGTGTCGATAGTCGTCGTCGTCGTCGTGCTCAGCAGGAACATGAGGACATCGTACGCGCTGAGCGGAGGGATGCAAGGGGGCGGGAGTCGCGCGGAGACGCGTCATGGTCCGCTCAGCGCTCCTGCCTGCGCCCGGGGCTCCAATCCGCCTCGGGATCGACCCGCGTCTCCAGTAGTCGGGCGAGTCGATGGAAGTCGCTGCCGGGCTCGATGAACCGCACCTCGGTCTTGAGGGTCTGTGGATTGATGAGCTCGGTGAAGGGCACGTAGTGAAGGTCGAGCTGACCGCTGACGGAGACCATGTGCCCGTCGAGCCCCTCCTCCACCAAGGCTCGGTATGCTCCGATGCCGAGTTGGCTGCCCAGCATCACGTCGAAGGCGTGGGGTGGGGCGCACCGCGACTCGTACCCCAGCTGCACGCTGCCCAGCTTCTTCTTCTTGCCGGTCCGCTCCTCGTAGCGGGTGGCGACCCGGTCGGCCATCAGTTTGCCCAGGTCGATCCGGGCCAATGAGATGTGCCCGTGCTCGTCGCGGGGCAGGCCGGCGATGAAGGAGTCGGGCAGCATCTCGGCGAGCCCCTCGGCCAGGACCACGGTGCCGTAGTGCTTGCGCCGCTTTTCGCGGGTGAGCATGAGATCGATGATGTGCTCGACCAGTCCGTCGATATCGACGCAGTGCCGGCCATTCTCCTGCGTGGCCAGATCGCCGGTCACGTCCTCGACGCCTACCACCAAGTGCGCTTCTCCGGCGATCGCGACGCCGTAGCTGAGCCAGCCCGCCTTGCGTCCCATGGTCTCGACGATGAAGTACGAACTGGTGGCCATCGCGTCGGCGCGCAGGTTCTGAAGTTCCTTGGCCATCACGTCCACCGCGGTGAAGAACCCGAAGGTGAAGTCGATACCGCGGTAGTCGTTGTCGATCGTCTTGGGCAGGTGGACGATGCGGATCCGCGGGGAATCTTCGGGCAGCCGCTTTTGGTACTCGTGCAACAGGTTGGCGGTCTTGAGCGTGTCGTCTCCACCGATCGAGACCAGCGCATCGAGCTCGAGATCGACGAACGCCTGATAGACCCGACCCAGCGCGGCGGTTCGCTCGGGATTATCGAGATCGGCCGGAGCCTCGATGCTGCGGCCGGGGTTCGCTCGGGCGGTGCCGATGATGATGCCCCGTTCGTTTCGCAGCCCTCGGAGATCGCGTTCTTGGAACACGCGGTAGTGCTCGTCGGACACCATGGGGTGGGTGTCCGCGTCGTAGTCCTGGAGGTTGGAGTAGCCGTGGAAGAAGCCGACGACCTCGCGACCATCCTCGATGAACGAGGTCGCGGCAGCCGAGATGACCGCGTTGGCTCCCGGCGCTGGACCCCCTGCGAACACGATGCCTACGCGCCTCAGGGACGGCGCGGCGTTTGCGGGTGCGGGGTTGGTCTTGCTCTGACTCATGGCTGCGGGAGGCTACTTTGCATCCGCTGGTCTCTGCTTGGCGTTTGCAAATCGCCGGGATGATTGCCTCCAATGTGGTTTTTCGACCGCCCCGGGCATCCCTGATCTACTCGACCCCGATGCCGTACGCTCCTGCGTTCCGCGTGGGGACGACGACGACGCTGTGGCCTTGGTCGTCCTGGATGCTCGGGAACTGGGCTGCGGTGAACGCCGGAAGCTCGACTTGCCACCGGACCGCGCCCGCAGCGAGGTCGAGGGCAACCGCGCGGGTCTCGATGGACAGGGTGCCCAGAAGCATCGAGGGGTCCGTGTCGGAGCCGTAGATGGTCAGCACCGACGACGCGGGTCAGCCGCACTCTGAAGATGCGCGGCGGCAACTCCACGGTCGTTCGCGACCCCAGTTCCACGCTCAAGGCTCGTCGTTCGTAGCGAATGGCCATGGTTCAGTCCTCGTCGACCCCCGGGAAGCGGAGCTCGCACTCCCCATGTTGGTCGGCTGGCTCGTGCCGAACGAACCCGTCGGCATCCGTGCGTCCGCGAAGCACCTCTCCGCTCGGCAGCATCAGCTCGTACCGGACGCCGGCAGCGGGCGCACCCCCGGCGGTCAGGACCTCGAGCTCGATCCAGCCCTTCACTTCCTCGAGAATCGTCGGCTCATCGGCCTGCAGGTCACGCAAGGAGACCGCGTCGGGTGAACCGCAGAACGATGGCTGCCGGATCCGGTGGACCAGGACCAAGACGTCGTGGTCCAACAGGCGCCGCTCGACGCGGGCCGAGACCTCGATCTCCGCCAACCGGATCCACCGCTGCGCCTCCGCGGCCGGCAGGGAGCACATGCGTTCCGCCTGCGTGGCCGCCGACGACTCGATCAGCCACGCGGACTCCGCAGAGGTCCATCCGGACACATACTTGCGGCCAAAGCCAATGCTGAGTGCATCCTGCACATGCGGGTGGACGCGCGCCCCGGCAGATGTGACCGGTTTTGTGGTGCGTTCACGCCTGCTCGGTTCGGCAGGCCTGACCAACCAAGGGTCTCGGAGGCCCCCCACACCCCGCATGGGGGGCCGCAGAAACCCGGCATGGACTTCGGGCGTGAGGTACTAGGCCGCGAGCTTCATCGCCTCGACGCGTTCGAACCACGCGTACAGCCGGGTTCGACTGCGCACGCCCTCGAAGACCGGGAACGGCTGGATGCACGTCAGCGCGCCGTGCATCGCAACATCGGCGACGCTCAGGGTGTCGCCGCAGACGAAGGCTTGCTCCGCCAACTCGGCCTCGAAGTGATCGAGGTTCTCGCCCACCCACCCGTGCGCATCGGTGCGGTCGTTCCGCTTGAGAATGCGTTTGGCGACCGCGTGCATGATCAATGGACCTCCGAGCTTGACCATGACGCCTTCGGTGGCACCGAAGCGGCTGTGTTTGGCGATGATCTTGGAGGCCTGAGCTGCTTCGCGCCAGGTGCCGTACAGGACCGGCGGCAACGATTCGATGAACGTGTCATCGACCCATGCTTCGAGAGCCTCGGCCCGGGCGCGGGTGGCCGGATCCTCCGGGGTGAAGCGAATGGTGTCGGGGTAGGCCTCGTCCAGGAACGCGAGGATTCGGGTGGAGTCCCAGACCACGTCGTCGCCGACCTTGAGCACGGGGACCTTGCGCGGCGCGTCGTCGGGAAGCGGAGGCAGCTCGACCTTGGAGCGCGGGCTCACTTCGATCTCGTCGAAGGCGATGCCCTTGAGATGCAACCCCGCCCGCACCTTGTTGCAGAAGGGGCAGAGCGCGAACTGGTAGAGGGTGGCGGCGACCATGACGGGGCGGCGCTGAGATTGACGTGCAGGTGCACCGTGCGCAAGCGGATCGCCGCGTTGTGCCCAGCGGTGGCGTCGTCGGCACGTGATCACGCACCTGGGGGCCGAGGCTCCCGCTGGCCGCACGCGGCTCCAGGAGGCTTCGGGCGGTTGGCTCCGTTTGACGGTTTTGGACTCGGTGCGCAAAGTGCCTCGGTGATCGTTGTCGAGCAAAGCCTCAACACCTCGGCCACCGCTCAACGGATGTGGGACGTGCTGACCGACCACGAGTCGATGCCCCGGTGGTTTCCGGCGGTCAAGAGGGTCACGCTCGACCCACCGGGCCGAGAGGATCGCAACGGCCTTGGCGCCATTCGCCACGTGAAGGCGGTCGGGCCGACCATCGTCGAAGAGGTCGTCGAATGGGACGCTCCCCATCACTACGCCTACGTCTTGTTGCGTGGCGCTCCGATCCGCGACCACAAAGGTGAAGTCAGCGTGGTCGAGACTCCTGGGGGCGCGCGCGCCACCTGGCGCATCCGCTTTCGACCCCTGATCCCGCTGACCGGCCTCATCCTCCGGCCGGTCATGAATCGAGTCGCGCGCGACCTGCTGCGCGGGGCGGCCAAGCTCGCCGAGTCCTAGACAAGCAACCGATGAGGAACGACGGCCTGGGCTCTGGGGGCGCCGCTATGGCCGTTTCATCGAATTGGGGACGGCCCCTAGAGCTTCAACTCTCGGGCTCGAGCTGCGAGTCCAACAGCCGGCGCACGCTGACGTGAAGCTCGCTGCCGAGCATCCCGACCACGCTCTCGAGCTGATCTCCGGGGACGGCGGCCGCGAGTGCTTGCCGGACTTCGTGTAGCAGCGCCGCGCGAGCCTTGTCCAACCAGCCAAACATCGTCGCGCGGTGAATGCCGTACAGCTTGGCGAGTGCATCGCCGGAGACGTCGTGAAGATAACGCTGCCGCAGCAGGTTGCGCTGACGGACGTCGAGCGCGGCCAAGCCTCGGCTGAAGGCCTGCTCGAGCGCGGGTCCATAGGAGTGCCGGAGCACGGCGACCTCGGTGTTGTGCCCGTCGCTCATGCGCTCGACGAGCGTCTCGTCGCCGGCGGCCTCGGGACGTTTGCGGGCGCGCGAAAGATCGATGACCAACCGTGAGGTCATCACCCTCAACCAGCCCTCGAGCGAGCCACGACCCTGATACTGCGAGATCCGCGGTGCCGTCCCGGCCGGGGCGACGAACAACCGGTCCAAGACGAGCTGCCGGAACTCGTCGGTGTTCACCCCGAGCTTCGGCGAGCGTCGGATCGCGCGGTCGAACGTGGGGCCGAAGAGGGTCTCGAACCGGCGCAAGGCGGCGCCGTCTCCGTGGGTACAGGCCACGGCGAGGTAGAGATCGCCGAGCGCCATGGACTCGGGGGCGTCGTTTTGCGCCACGACCGGGGCGATCGCTGCGTCGATGAGGGTGGGATCCGGCGACAGACCGTGCCCACGAACCTGCTCCTCGAGCCGCTTCCGTGCCGCCTCGTCCATCGGCTCGAAGGTAGCACGGAGCTTCGTGTAGCCTGGGCTGCGGTGGCACAGTGTCCCGACCCTGAGGTGCTCGACGCGTTCGTGCGCGGCACTGTGCCGTGGGGGACCCGCCTCGGCATCGAAGGCCACATGGACACGTGCTCGGAGTGCGCCGAGGTCGTCTCTGAGATGGCGAGGCTGTTCGCCTCGAGCCAGGTCAGTCGGGGGGCCGCACCGCGTCCCATCGACGCGCAGACGTTGGTCGGGATGGCGACACAGCCCGCACCGGACGTGGTGCACGTGGGCCGGTATCAGCTCGGCCGGAGGCTTGGGTCCGGAGCGATGGGCATGGTGTTCGAGGCCCACGATCCTCAGCTCCATCGCAGCGTCGCGATCAAGTTGCTGCACCCCCACGTGGCCGAGGGGCCCGACGGCGCGCGACTGCTCCGGGAGGCGCGGTCGATGGCACAGCTGGCCCACCCCAACGTGGTCACGGTGCATGACGCTGGGCGGGCCGGTCATCAAGTGTTCGTGGCGATGGAGCGTGTCGACGGAGTCACGCTCGGCGCCTGGTTGAAGCAACAACCGCGAAGCCGTGAGTCGTTGTTGAAGGTCTTTGTGCAAGCGGGCCGAGGCCTCGAGGCGGCGCACGCGGTGGGGATCGTGCACCGGGACTTCAAGCCAGAGAACGTGATGCTCGGGTCGGACGGTCGGGCCCGTGTTGCCGACTTCGGCCTCGCGCGTCCCTCGGTTCGGTGGGCCGCAGGACAGGCCGAGCCCGCACACGCGCAGCAGGCCACGATGACGATCGACGGGCTGACTCGCCAGGGCGCGGTCGTGGGCACGCCGGCGTACATGGCCCCCGAGCAGTGGAACGGAGCGCTGGCCGATGCGCGCTCGGACCAGTTCGCGTTCTGCGTGGCCCTGTACGAAGCGCTGGTCGGCGAGAGGCCGTTCCCGGGAAATACGCTTCCTGCGCTCGCCACGTCGGTGACGCACGGTCGCATGCGGCCGATGCCGAGAAGCGTGCCGGGGTGGCTCCGCGAAGCGCTTCAACGGGGGCTCAGTGTCCTGCCCGACCAGCGTCATGCGTCGATGTCGGCGCTGTTGCGGGTCTGTCTCTTATACACATCTGACGCTGCCGACGAGCGATCTAGTGTAGATC
>CAJXVA010000424.1 GCA_913061055.1 uncultured Pseudomonadota bacterium | reverse complement strand
GAAGGGCGGCGTCGAGCTGGGCGCGCAGCTCTTTGGGGCTGGACGTCGGCTTCTGACAGCTCCCCCGTTCGCAGACGAAGGCGGTCGCCGTGCCTGCAAGCGCCCGCTTGCCGGCGAGTGCTGGGTAGGCCTGCTGCTGCTGCGTCGCGACGCCGGACCCTGGAATCTTCACTGGGAGCACATGCGCATGGTTGTCCCCCCGCAGCGCCGCCCACAGTGCGGCGGTGGTGGGGTCGTCGGGGTCACCGGCGACGACGACCTCTCGGACGGGACCGAGGGTGTGTCCGATGGCCTGGAGTAGAAAACCTGAGCGGAACGGGTGGGTGCTCGCCGTGCCCACCGAGCGTGTGAGCACGTCGTAGCCCATCGCATAGAGCCTTTCATCACCGGTGATCGCGCCGAGCTCGAGCGCGAGTCGAATCGCAGCAGAGCCGCCGCTGGGCATGACGCCATCGTCCATGTCCGCCAGTCGCACCGGGAGCTGGGTGTCTTCGCGGGCGTTCCGCATCAGCGCGACCTGCGAGGGGTCGTAGAACTCGCTTGAGATCGCTGCGGCGAGGGCCACCGCGCCGTCGAGCCAACGCAGGTCTCCGGTCGCAGCGTGGAGTCGAACGAAGCTCAGCGCGGCAAGGGCGTAGTCCTCGAGGAATCCGACCCCGAGGGAGCGTTCCCCACGGTAGCCGCGGACGAGTGTGCCTTCGTTCCAGCAGGTCTCGAGGATGAACGAGGCGGCCTCCACGGCTGCGTCGGTGTAGCGAGGTTCGTCGAGCCAGCGGCCAACATCGGCGAGCGCCATGATGGCCAGGCCATTCCAGGCAACGAGGACCTTGTCGTCTCGGTTCGGCTTGGGGCGCGAGGACCGGGCATCGGCCAGCTTGGGGAGCGAGCGTACGATGGCGGCCTCCACGTCCTGGGCAGGGATCCCGAGCGCGTCGGCGACCTCTTCGTTGGGGCGGCGGTGGAGCACGCTGCGGCCTTCGAGCTCGCGGTCGCCCCTCGCGGTGACCCCGAAGGCACGCGCGATGATCTTCCCGTCGTCTGCACCGAGCGCGCTGTGAAGCTCGTCTGGGGTCCACGAGTAGAATGCTCCTTCACCGCCTGGGTCGTCGGCATCGAAGCCCACGATGAACCCGTTGCCGGCCCCCCGCCAGTTTGCAACCAGGTCGTCGAGGATCGCTCGCCCGGCCGCCACGAACTCCGGACGCTCGAACGTGATGCCGGCTTCGACGTACAGCGAGGCCAGCTGCGCGTTGTCGTAGAGGGTCTTCTCAAAGTGCGGGATGTGCCAGCGCCGGTCGACGGCGTAACGATGGAAGCTTCCGCCGGCGTGGTCACGGACTCCGCCGCGAAGCATCGCGTCCAGCGTGGCCAGGAGATGGGTCTTGGTGGCCTCATCCGCTTGGCGTTGAACGTGGCGGAGTTCGGCCTGGAGCAGTGGCGTGTTGGGGAACTTCTGCCGGTTCCCAAAACCGCCATGGACCGGGTCGCGCTGACGGGCGAGTGCAAGCATCGCCTGAGCCAGGGCTGAGGCATCGAGCGCCCCGGGCCGCTGCACCGAGGCGAGGGCGCTGCGTTGCACGGCCGCGAGAATGCGTTGCCCATCCGCGGCGGCTTCATCACCGGCTTCGGCGTACGTCGCTCGAGCCTGCTCGAGGATATCCATGAAGCCCGGCCGGCCTTGCTTCGCGTGCCGCGGAAAGTAGGTTCCGCCCAGGTAGGGCTCGAGCTGAGGGGTCAGGAAGACGGTCAGCGGCCAGCCCGTGCTGCTGCCCATGGCACCGACCGCGTCGATGTACAGGGCGTCCACGTCGGGACGCTGCTCTCGGTCGACCTTGATCGAGACGAAGTGCGCGTTGAGAAATGCTGCGACCTCGTCGTCCTCGAACGACTCCTCTTCCATGACGTGGCACCAGTGGCAGGTGGAGTAGCCGATGCTCAGAAAGATCGGCTTGTGCTCACGCTTGGCCTTGTTCAGCGCCTCCTCGCCCCATGGGTGCCAATCGACCGGGTTGTGGGCGTGTTGCTCGAGGTACGGGCTGGGCTGACCCACAAGGTGATTGCCCTCGCGGCGGATCCTGGCGATCTCGGGGTCGGTTACCCGGGTTGTGTCCTTGCCAGGGACACGCTCGGTCTCCTCCGTCTGGGAGCGCGGCGTTGCAGTCTTCCCGGTGCACGAGGACAGGAGTGCAAGCGTCAGCGAGGCGGCCGCAGTCGGGAGGAGGGCGGTGCGCGGCACGGTCGCAGGCTTATCACACCGTCCTCGAGGGGCCGCAGGGCGGGGGGCGGCCGCCTTTCCAGGAATTTCGCCGAATCACGATGATGCGACACAGTGGCGCTCGTGTTGGGAGGCGTGCTCACCGGGGCGCTGTTGGTGTGGGCCCCGCCCGAGCCGGGGCAGGAGCGCGGCGTGGTCGAGCTGGGTGTCGCGGCCGAGGTGCTCGCCCCGCCCGGACAGAAAACACCGGCGCGGCACCCGAGCTACGGGGCGGCCATTCTGGCCTCGCTGTATGGCGACTCCGACTTCAAGGCGATGCTCGGTCTCGGCTTCGACCACGTGATCTACGGATGGCTCGGAGACCCCGACGAGGCGACCGTCCCGACCCGAGGTGCATCGGCCGGGACCCGGCCACAGAGCTTCCGCGGACAGCTCTATCGGATGAGTCCGGTGGTCCGGCTCGGGCTGGAGAACGACGTGGCGTTCGGCTACGTCGGTGGCGCGCCGGGGTACGCGATTCGGACCGCGGCGCTACAGTGTGTGAACACGCCGTGCGGGAGTGGGCGGGCGGTCGAGCACGGGTTGACGTTGGGCTTGGCGCTGGGCGCCATGTTCTCGCCGTCAGAGAAGGCTGGCTTCGTGATGGGCGGGGAACTCGGGCTCGATTGGTCGTGGTTCCCACGCGGACATCGGGGGCTCGCGGCGTGGAACCAGGCGATGTCGGCGAGACTGATCGCCGGCTGGGCGTTCTAGAATTTGCCGCGGTGAGTCGTTGTCTTCGCCGTCCGGGCAGGTGGCCGGCCTCGCTCGTATCCGGCCTGACATCGACGCGTCCGGGGAGCGCCGCGTAGGCTCAATCGAACATGACGACGCAGGTCTACAACATGGTTGGGACGACCGGCCGAACGTGCACGTGCACCCTCGGGGACAACTCGTGGCTCGGCCATTGGGCATTGGCCGCAGGGGTGACGCTGTCGACCAAGAAGCTCATCAAGTGTGCCGCGAAGTCGTGCGCCAGCTACTCCCAAGTTGGAGCGCACGTCAAAGACGTCGGACACCAAGTCACCCCGTGGATCGTTCCGTTTTGCCAACACCACAACAAGCGTCCGAGCTCGCAGTACATCTCGCTCAAGCCCGGGTACACGATGGTGGCGTGCGCGGCACACGACTGCACATAGCGAGACCACGTTCGCGAACGCAGCAGGGCGTTTCGATGCCGAGAGCACACTTCGCATGAGAGCTTGCTAGGGTCCCCGCCATGGGGTTCGCTCTCTTCGCGTTGTCGGCCGTGCTGTTCGCAGCCCCCGCCCCCGAGGCGGCTGACCACTCCGCGCCCACGTCTTCCGACCCGCTCGCGGTCACCTCGGTCACGCTCGACAACGGCTTCCGCGTTTTCCTCACCGAAAACCACGAACGCCCCGAGGTGTTCGGAGCCGTGGTCGTCAACACGGGCGCCAAGAACGACCCCGCCGACAACACCGGGATGGCGCACTACCTCGAGCACATGTTGTTCAAGGGGACGACCGCGCTGGGGACGACCGACTGGGCGGCAGAGCAGCCGCACCAGGCTCGCATCGAGGCGCTGTACGACGAGCTCGGCCAGGCCGATGACGACGCCCGCGAGGCGATCCAGAAGCAGATTCAGGACGAGGTCCGCAAAACGTATCCGTACGTGGTGCCCAACGAACTCGACCAGATGCTGCGTCTGCTCGGGGGCCGTGGGGTCAACGCGTTCACGTCCTACGACGAGACCGTCTACCACAACACGTTTCCCGCCTCGCAAGTCGAGCCGTGGCTCGAGATCTACGCGCACCGCTTCGGGGACCCCGTGTTCCGGCTGTTCCCCAGCGAACTCGAGGCGGTCTACGAAGAGAAGAACATCGCGCTCGACACCACGGGCTACACGGCATTTCGTAAGGCGTTGCGGGCGGTGTTCCCCGAGCATCCCTACGGGGGCACGGACATCCTCGGCGAGATCGAGCATCTCAAGCGTCCCTCGCTCTCCGCGATGCGGGCGTACTTCGAGACCTACTACGTGCCGCAGAACATGGCGCTGGTCCTCAGCGGCGACTTCGAGACCGACGACGTGCTCGCGGTCGCCCGGCGGACGTTCGGAACCTGGGAGCGCGGCGCGGATCCGCCTGCGACCCCGGGCGTGGTGAAACCGTTTGAGCCGAACGAAAAACTCTCCATGCGTGCCACGCCGATCCGCGCTGGCGTCGTGGCGTACCGGACCCTGCCCGAGCGCCATCCGGACTTCGCCGCGCTCGCGGTGATTCGGCAGCTGCTGTCGAACCCGCAGCGCAGCGGCCTGGTCGATCGGGCATCGGACGGCGGCAAGCTCCTGTACGCGTTACATCTGCCGGCCGACTTCGCGGACCACAACCTCGATGCGGTGATCTACGTGCCGCGGATCGTGACGCAATCCTTCCGCGGGGCGGAGCGGGTCGCCTCGGCCCCGTTCGAGGCACTTGCCGCGGGGGACTTCGACGAGTCGACGTTTCAGGGCATCAAGGCCGGCTTGCTCAACGACGAAGCTCGTCGCCTCGAAAGCAACGAGGAGCGGGCGCTCGCGATTGGGCATGCGTTCGTGGCCCAGGGGGACCGTGGATGGCAGGGGCACGTCGACTACCTCACCGCGTTGCGCGGTTTGACGAAGGCGGACGTTGTCCGCGTTGCCAGCGAGTTGTTCGGTGAACGCAGACTCCGGGTTCGCTCCCGGATGGGGTTCCCCAAGAAGGTGCGCCTCGACAAGCCGGACGTCGCGCCCGTCAAAGCCACACCCGGCGCCCACTCCGAGTTCTATCGGCGGCTGACGTCGCGGCCGTCCGAGCCGCCACGTCTGGCCGCGATCGACTTCAGTGCCGACATCCCGCGGACGCGGGTCGATGACACGCTCACCGTGGAGGCGGTGGGCAACCCGTTCAACGATCTGTTCTCGCTGGAGGTCCGCTTCGGGGTCGGTCATCTTCGAATGCGACCTCTGCCGCTGGTCGCGGAGCTGGTCCCGCGCCTGGGGACCTACCGCCGGTCCTCCGAAGACCTTCAGGAGGCGTGGGCGGCCATCGACACGACGATCTCCGCCGTCTCAGAGCTCGACACCTTCATCGTTCGGATCGACGGTCCTCAAGAGCACCTCGAGGACGCGTTGGTGCTGCTCTCCGAGGTGCTGGTCTCCGCGAAGCCGGACGCCTCGACCTGGCGGAAGGTCCGACGCGAACGATGGGGCTTCCGGCGCCTGACGCATCGTGATCCGCGCTCGCTGAGCGAGGCGCTTCGGGACCACGTGATGCACGGAGACCTCTCCGAGTCCTATCGCGACTACGGCCCTGCCGGCGCGCGCCGGTTCTCGGCCGAGGAGCTGGTCGCACATTGGGACGCGGCGCAGCGCTATGCGGCGACCGTGCGATATGCCGGCCCCGCGACCCTGCAAGAGGTGACCGGGGCCGTTCAAAGCACGCTTGCCCTGCGGACCCAGCGGGCGTCCGCCGTGGACCCCGTCGTGATGCCGCGGCAGAAGGCCGCCGAGACGACGGTCTACTTCCTGCCTCGCCGTGACGCCGTGCAAACCCACCTGTGGTTTGTGGTCGATGGAGACCCGATCCTGCCTGGCGAAGCCGCGGCCGCCGATGCTTTCGCCGAGTACTTCGGCGGCTCGATGGCGGGTCTGGTGTTCCAGGAGATCCGAGAGTTTCGCGCGCTGGCCTACAGCGCCGCGGCGCGACTGGGCCGAGACGAGGAGCCGAACGGTGCCGGGTACCTGCAGGGCTACGTGGGGTGCCAGGCGGACAAGACGTTCGACGCGCTCGACGTGATGCTCGGCTTGATTCAGGACATGCCTCGCTACGAAGACCGGATGAGCGTGGTCAAAGCCTCGCTGTCCAGGGGCCTCGAAGCCTCGAGTCCGGGGTTTCGGGAGCGGGCAGAGACCGTCGCGGACTGGCGTCAGCGAGGGTACGGTACCGACCCCCGTCCGGACCGACTCCTCGCGTATGCGGAGCTCGGCTTTGAGGACATCGAGCGCTTCTACGCTCGGCACGTCGAGGGCCGTCCGATCTCCATCATCGTCGTGGGCGATCCTCGCAAGGTGAAGCGGAAGCGGTTGCGCAGCTATGGCCCGGTTGTGGAAGTGTCGATTCGCGACATTCTGGACCGGTAGCTGCGGCTGCACCGCATTGCGCCAGATGCGCGGTGTGCTTGGGCATTTTTCTCCGGCCGGGGTCGGGAAAAGGCGCGGTTGTGGTGTCTTACGGTCGGGTGGTCATGCGTCGTTCATCTTTCATCGTCTTGTCGCTCGCGCTCACGGCTTGTGGCACCACTGAACCCGACGCCGACGAGTCCAACACGGGGACCGCCAGCATCGGGACGATCAGCGCGACCGAGTCGTCTTCCGGCACGGACACGGCCTCGACCCTCGATACCGACAGCGGCTCGGGTCCCGGCTCGACGAACCCCACGGAGCCGACAACCACCATGCCTGGGGTCACCGGCGACGACACGGAGGACGGCCCGAAGTTCGACGTCCCCGACACCCCCGATGCCGGCAATGCGGGCTGTGGCGGTGGAGGCGGCGGTGGCGGAGGAGGTGGGACGACCTTCAGCAACATCTGGGTCGCGAATGCACCCGAGGGCACGGTCTCCAAGATCGACACCGAGACGGCGGTCGAGGTCGCGCGCTACATGACCACAGCGACGCCGGCGGACCAACCCTCGCGGACCTCGGTCAACCAGTTTGGGGACATCGCGGCGGGGTTCCGGTACGCCGCGCGCGTGGTGAAGATCGCCGCCGAAACCGAAGACTGCGTCGACACCAACGGCAACGGCGTCATCGACACCTCCAGCGGCCCCGACGACATTCGAGCCTGGGACATGGACGAGTGCGTGTTGTGGGAGGCCGACCTGCTCCCGGCCGCAGCCCAGGGAACCCGCGCGGTGGCCTGGGAGGGCGGCACCATCGACCCGTCCACCTGCGAGAACACCAACCCGAACCCGCGTCTGTGGGTCGCGTATGGCAGCAACCCGCTGCAGGTGAAGCGACTCGACGGCGCGACCGGTGCGGTTCTGGACGAGACGACGATCGCCTCGACCGGTTTCGTATACGGGGGGGCGGTCAACGCCGAGGGGGACTTCTGGGTCTCCGACCGAACGGGGCGAACGATGAGCCGCGTCGACGCCGTCACGCTCCAGGTCGATAGCTGGCCCGTGCCCGGAAGCAACGCCTACGGCATGGGTGTCGATGGCGATGGGCAACCGTGGATCGCGACCTACACGTCGGGCGCTGGCGTCGACTTCGTCCACCGCTTCGACCCGATCACCGAGACCTGGCACGACGCTGGAGGCGTCACAGGGCGGTACCGTGGCTTGGCGATCGACCGGGAGGACCGCATCTGGGTCGCTGGCAACCAGCCCTGCCGACTCGCGGTTTTCGATCGCCTCAACGACAACGTCCTCAACGATTCGATCGCGCTGCCCGGTTGTGACGACCCCGTGGGCGTCACGATCGATCGCGATGGCTTCGTGTGGGTTGTCGATCGCGGTGCCTCCGTGGCGTGGAAGGTCGACCCCGACGCGTTCTCGATCGCCGCCACCGTCACCGGCCTCACGTCGCCGTACACATACTCGGACTTCTCCGGCTCCGGCCTCGACCTGGTGATCAACCCACCGGGCTGATCCGGGTCGGCGGATGGTGATGCTCACCCGGGTTCCGATGCGGTTTGCGGACACGCCGCTGCTGTGGACTCGCGACGACGTGCTGTTCGGCCAGGAGTGCCACGACCTGGTGGCGACGATTGAGCGGGCCAACCCGGGGCTCGCGACGGACAACCCGATGTACCGCGATCAGGATCGGGTGATCGTGGACGACGGCGCGTTGGCGAACGTGGTGTTCGAGCGTTTGGCGCCAGCGTTGCCCGAGCGCATGGGCGAGCTTCGTCTGGACTCGGTCAACGAACGCTTTCGGCTCTATCGCTACGGGGTGGGGCAGCGCTTCGCCCCGCACATGGACCACTGGTACCAGCCCTCGGCGCGCCGGATCACTCTGCTGACCGTGCTGGTGTATCTCAACGAAGGGTTCGAAGGCGGGGCGACGCGTTTTCACGAGCAGCTCGACGACGTCGTGGTGCCTCTGCGGGGCCGCACAGCGCTGTTTCAGCACAAGGTCCGCCATGAAGGCGAGCCGGTCACCGAAGGGACGAAGTACGCGCTTCGCACCGACATCCTGTACGCCGCCGACCACGACATCGAGCTGACGTACGCCGGCTGAGTCCCGTCTTGGGGCGATCCGTCTGACACCACTGTCACTTTTTTGGACGCGCGATCGCGGCCTGCCATGGTCTGGCCATGGTCCGCTCGTTTGCTGAACTCCCCTCGTTCGCTGCCCTCGAAGCTGGCCTGTGGGCCCCGGTCGACACGGACCGGCTCGCCGAGAACTACGTGCGGCACTACGCTCGCGCTCGAGCTCGGCCCATGAAGCCGGACACGATCTATCGCTACCCCCGGGGACGGCTCACGGACCAGATCCTGTCTCTTATACACATCTCCGAGCCCACGAGACCTCTCTACATCTCG
>CAJXVA010000423.1 GCA_913061055.1 uncultured Pseudomonadota bacterium | reverse complement strand
GCGACTCCCTCACCGCCCTCAACGTCATCATGCGCATGGGTCGGGCCGGCATCGATCCGACGATCTGCCGCTCCATCTTTCAGGGCGCCACGATCGCGGAGTTGGCCAAGGCGTCCGTCCCCGAAGCCGAACCCGCCGAGTCCGACCGCTCTGGGCGCGAGGCGGAGCTCAAGGACATCTGGAAGGAAGCCCTCGGTACCGACGACATCGCGACCAACGAGAGCTTCTACGACCTGGGCGGCGACTCGCTCACCGCGCTGAACGTCATCATGCGGATGGGCCGTGCGGGCATCGATCCCGCGATCTGCCGCTCCATCTTCCAGGGCGCCACGATCGCCGACCTGGCCAAGGCGGCCGCGGACGCCCATGCCAAGACGCCGCAGTCCGAAGATCCGGCCCCCGCAACGCCGGACGCTCCGAAGAAGACCATCGGCGGTATCAACGTTGGCTACGCCAACAACATCATGGTCAACGCCGTCCGCGGCATCTTGATTCTCGCGGTCATCTTCGGGCACTGGTCGGTCGGACTCTTCGATCGACTGCCCGAGTCGATGTCGATCATCAAGAAGGTGATGAGCCCGTTCTTCCTGTTCGGGACGCCCGGGTTCGCGGTGACGTTCGGGGTTGGGTTTGGCTACCTGCAGCTTCCGATCTACGAACGCAACCCGAAGCGGGTGAAACAGTCGCTGCGCACGGGTGTGCTCCTGGTGGGCTCGGGCGCGGTGGTGCTCGGCTTGCTGGGCGCCGCGGCGCAGGTGTTCGTCCGCAAGGTCCCCTTCGACGACCACGTCTTCTTCGTCTCATTCTTCACCCCGCTCACCTTCTACGCGATCGCGGTCGCCACGATCCCGGCCTGGTTTGCCGTGATCACGAAGCTCTCGAACACGCCCAAGGAGCGCATTCGCCTGCTTCTGGGGATGGCTGCCGCCAGCTACTCGTTGCAGATGGTGTTGGATGTCGCGCTGGCCGATGTGAAGGTCCGCGGGTTTCTGCAGCTGCTCCGGCTGCTGCTCGAAGCGAAGTTCGCCTACTTCGACATGATGAGCCTCGTGTTCGTGGGGCTCGCGCTGGGCACGTGGATCAAACACGAAGGCATGCGGGACGATGCGCCGAAAGCCATGGGATACGCGGCTCTCGCGGTCCTCGGCTCGGCGGTCGCCTTCGGGGTGGCGACGGGCGAGATCGTCGAACTCACGTATTGGCCTTCGAAGAACTGCCTGACCAAGTGGTCCTTCTTCGCCGGGCTCGTGATGCTGACGATCAGCGGCCTGATGGCACTGACACGGCGCTACAGCGACCTCTCCCCGCGCGGCCGAATGCTGCTCAACGGGGTGTCGACAGTCGGCCAGCTTTCGCTGCCGTTCTACATGCTCCAGTCGCTCCCCGTGCCGATCAAGTCGGTGCTGCAGCTGCTGAGCGTGCCCGGCCCGATCGCGCTCCTCATCGCGCTGGGACTCTTCGCGGGGGTCGCCTACGTCATGGTCCGCCGCGTCTACGCGATGTTCCACAACTGAGCGGCGGCCGCCGAAGCTTGGGCTCACTTCGGGCCCTCAGCGGGCGGAACCCTCGACGCCGGCCTCGCCGATCAGACGTCGCGCTGCGCGGGTGTTGAGCTGGACACTGGCGGGGACCCCAAGGGCCCGCGCTTCATTGGCGAAGGCGTCGAGCTGAGCCTTCGTCTTGGGTCGCAGGCTGGGCTTACTCAACAGCACCACCCGCGCGACCTCGATGTCGGCGGCCTCCAGTTCCCGCGAAAACGCCTCCAGATACGGCGTGGCGCGCTCCCCCTTGCCGTGGCCGTCGGAGCCCCCGTTGACCCACAACCACACCGGGTGGCCGCTGGAGCCCCCCGGGACCAGGGTCTCCAGCAGGACGATGGCTCGTTGGCGCTCCGCAGGATGGCGGAGGTCGTATCGCTCCACGCCGAGCGGTCCGTCGAGCAGCCGGCGCGCATAGACGGCGTCGCGCGCCATCGTCATCGCCTCGGCAGGCAGGCTCAGGCCCCAGACCCCCATTCCTTTGCCCTCGTCGCGAGCCTCGTGCTCATTGGGATTCTCGACGAAGATCGGAATCGTCTGTTGCCGAAGATCCACGCCGAAGTAGCTTCGGTCCGACGCCGAGATCCACGCCGCGCCGGCCTCCGCCACCGCCACGGGACCATGGGTCTGCGCGGCAACCATGGCGGCGGCCGCCTCCGCAAGCGCATGAATCGAAGCTCGGGCGTTGCGGGTCTTCGCGTGCGCTCCGGGCTCGAGTTCGGCTTCGAGCAGTGACCGCCGTGACTCGGCGAACAGCCGCTCGCTGGCCGGAAAACTTCCGAAGCGAGCCTCCGCCGAGGACAGCTCGCCCCAGGCCGCGTCATCGCCGAGCCCGGGCGCAACCGGGGGCTGCAGAGGCATCCCGCTCAGGGTCGACGCGACGGCCACCGACACCCAGTTCGGTGGAAGCATGAGCGCCCGCGGGGACTGCAGCACCGGGTGGTCCTGCTGGCTGAACAACGAATCCCGCAACACGATCATGGATGCGACGCCGGCGATCCAGCGACGCCAGTCGAGCGCCGTTTGTTCGCCGGACCGGTACAACCCAGCGGCATCCGGCTTCCCGCGGAAGTTGCGGTTGTTGCCCTCGTAGACCAAGTCTTGGTAACGCGCCGCAACGGGCAGACCGGCCCGGAGCGTGAGGTGCTGATAGGCCACAGGCGCGTCGAGCAACCGCCCCCGATCGATCTGCGGCGTGCCCGGGTCCGCGAGGGTCGGATCCGGTACGGGAGTCGCCACCGGGCTTGGAGGCAGAACCCCAGCGTCGGGCTCGAGCGCCGCGGGCTGCGGGCGCGCGGGAGGCGTGTCCAAGAGCGAAGCTGGCGACTCCGACTCGACGGACCGACAGCCCGCGAGACACCACAATGCCCACATCCAAGCAGTCGCGGAGCCAAGACGAGTCGACATCGGTCAACAACCGCTGATGACGCGGGCCGCCTACTCAGCCACGGTGGCCAAGAACATGTCTGCGATCGCACCGTGCCCGGTGGGCGTGGGGTGAATGCAGGTGAGGTCGAACCAGTTTTCGCCGCCCGGACCCCGATACCCCGGGGCTCTCGGGTCGCCGTTGCGGAACCCGCGACCCATGAACTCCTCGAACATGAAGATGAAGTCCGAGCCGGTGTCCTGCGCGATGCGGGCGTACTGGTCTTCGATCCATCCGATGACCAACAGCGCGTCGCCGAGCGAGTCGATGGGCTCGAAGCCGGCCAGTCCGGCCGCTGCGCACGACTCCACCAATCCGGTGCCGTCGGTGAACTCGTACACGTTGGCGAACACGACGTGGTGCCCGTTGGGGAAGTTGGCGTCGTCCTTGAGCCACTCGGTGCTCTCACGCATGTGGTCGACGGCGGACTCCGCCAGGTCCCACGCTGCTTGAGGCTCGGCACCCTCGCCGGTGTCTTGCGCGATGCGGGCCAGGTCGTTGCCGCCCATGGTGATGATCGTGAGGGTCTGCAGGTCCCGGGTGTCCTCGGGATAGCAGTCCTCGATCTGGTTGCCGGCGATCAGGTCGTCGGTTCGTGCACCCCACTCGGCACAGGATGCGAAGTCTCCGGACTCGATCACCCCGGCGGTGCCCTCAAACACGTTGGCCGACTGCCACAGGGCTTTGTTGCTGCCAAAGCTCAGCGCGAAGCGATCGGACAGCGCGTCCGCGAGGATGTTGCGGTAGTAGTCGCCGGTACCGGTGGGCGGCGTCCCGACCGTGACGGAGTCGCCCAAGAAGACCACGCGATCGACTTCCAGGATGTCCTGGATGTTCGTCCCCAAGCAGTGCTCTCCGATCGGCATGTCGAGGCCGTCGTAGTTGATGCCGGGGAAGCCGTTGACGAAGACGCCCTCATAGCAGGCCTCGAACGGCCCCGCGTCGCTGCCTTCGCCGGTGCTGCTCTCGTCCGCACCGCCGGTGGACGCGTCCGCTGACTCCCCGCCAGACGATTCCTGCGCTGAGGTTGTCGGCTCCACACCACTCGAGGAGGCCGCGCCGGACGTGGTCGCCGGCGTATCCGTCGTGGTTGCCGGCGTTGTCCCGGTGCTTCCTTCGGTGCCCGATCCTGTGCCGGCGCCATCCTCACCACCACACCCGACGAGTGCCACCAACAACCCTGCTCCAACTCGACCACCCCAACGCATGGAACCGAGGATAGGCGAAGTCAGGACGCGCCTGCAAAAGGGCTTCGGAGCCGTCCCACTCAGGTTGGGCCGAATCCCGGACACGAAAAAGCCGGCACAACGGCCGGCCTCTTCCAGTATCGCCGCGAGCGCCGCTGCTGCCGAGTCGGTCAGCTGCGGGCCAGCGCCGGGTCAACGCCGAAGCGTCTCGGGCATCTTGTAGTCTTTGTCGCGCATGATGCCGACGATCTCGGCACCGGAACGGCGCGCGAGGTCGACCAGCTCGACGGCCTTGCCGTACTTGGCCTTGCCTTCGAAGTCGACGAACACGGCCTTCTTGTCGCGAGACTCGAGCTGACGGCCGAGTTCCTTGCCCAGCGCAGCTTCCTTGAGCGGCTTCGTATTGAGCGTAATCGCGCCCTCCTCGGACAGGCCGATGACCAGCGGCTTCTCATCCGTCGGGTTCGGGGGCTTCGTCGTCTTGCTCTCGGGCGGAATCCGCACCGAAAGCTCCGGCACGTTTCGCGGCACCATCACCATGAAGATGATGAGCAGCACGAGGCAGACGTCGACCAACGGCGTCACGTTGATCTCGCTGTTTGCGCCTCCCTTACCTCCACCTGCTGACATTCCCATGGTCGGTTGCTCCTATCGGTTCGCGTTCGAAGAGTGTGGCGGGCAGTTACTCGGCCACGGAAAGGTCGACGACCAGCGCAAGCTCCGGCTGAGCCGTCATCTCGTCGCTGTTGATCCACTCCATCACGGTGCGGACTCGGCCGTACTCGGTGTCGGAGTCGCCCTTGATGAAGAGCAGTGGGCCGGTGGACCCGCTGGCGGCGGCCTTGCCGGCCGCAACCTTGACCTCGTCCTTGAGGGCTTCGAGGAAGCCATCGCGGTCGACGTAGACGTCGGTGTTGATCCAGGCGCCTTCACCGTCGACGGATACGAAGACTTGGTCGCCCTCTTTGTGCTCCTCGGCCGACAGTGCGACCGGCAGCAAGACATCACGGCCGCGGCCGAGCATCGGCGTCACCACCATGAAGATGATCAGCAGCACCAAGCAGACGTCGACCAACGGGGTGACGTTGATGTCGCTGTTGGGCGCTTCGTGGTGGATCCCCTTGTCGGACTTGTAGGGAACCCGTCGCGATCGCTTACCGAGGCCGCCGCCGCTCATCCGTAGCGACCTTCCTTGAGGACGAAGTCGATGAGCTCAGAGGCCACGTCGTTCATGTCGATTTGGTACGCCTCGACGCGTCCGTTGAACACGTTGAAGAGCATCACGGCAGGGATGGCGACCAGGAGGCCGACCGCCGTTGCGATGAGTGCCTCGGAGATACCGCCGGACACCGCGCCCAGACCACCGCCGCCGTCGCCAGAGAGACCCTGGAACGAGTTGATGATACCGACAACCGTACCGAGCAGACCGACGAACGGGGCCGTCGAGCCGACCGTTGCGAGCCAGGTGAGGCCGCGCTTGAGGTTGGCGGTCTCGCGCTCCTTGGAGCGCTCCATCTGGCGGTTGACCGCGTCCACGAGGTCGAAGTCCCCGACGTCGTCCGGCCCTTCCTCTCGGAGCGCTTCGAGCCCCTCAAGATACTCACGCAGACCGGCGCCGACCACCTTGGCAACCGGGCTGGCCGGGTGCTGCTGCGCGGCGGCAACGGCTTCCTGCATCTTGCGCTCCTGCAGGTAGGTGCGGAGCATCATGATGTAGTTGATCGACTGGCGCTTGGCTTTGCCATACGTAACCCAGCGCTCAATGATGATCGCGAGGGCCACCAGGAACATCACGAGCAGTCCGATGAGGACGAGCTTCGCGAAGATTCCCATCTCCGCCCACATGCCCTCCAACGAGAAGTCGGGGGCCGATTCGGCGATCAAAAGGGTCAGGTGTTCCATGATTGTTTGTGTAGTCCTGTGGCCTGAGAGAACGGGGACTCATCGGGCCTGCAGGCCACGCGAGTCGAATCTGGGTCGGAAGCCGAGGCTTCCGAGAAATGCCAATGCGAAAGCTCGGGGGTCGGTCAATCGAACTTGATGTTGAACTCGGCGACCGAGCACGTCTTCTGCGGCTTGCCGCCCACGACGAAGGGCTTGAAGCGCCACTTCTTGACCGTGTCGCGAAGGATGGTGTCGACCTTCGGGTTCGCCCCACTGCGGAACTTCTTCGATGACTTCACGTCGACGACCTTGCCGCCGGTGCTGACACAGAACGAGACCTTGGCCTGCCCGGCTCGGTTGTCGCCGAGGCTGGCGCCGGCGAGCTTTCGCGCGTCCGGGTTGGGCGAGTAGATGGCGTTCGCCTTGACGGCCGCGATGGGCTTTTTGGCGACGGCTTCCTTCTTCTGGGTGTCGCGCTTGACGGCAACGCCGCCGGGCACACCACCGAGCTGTCCGCCGACGACACCACCAACGACACCGCCAGGCACTCCGCCCGGAACGCCACCGGGCACACCGCCGGGAATCTTCGGCCCCTTGGTTCCGGTCTTCGCCTTTGTCGGATCCGGCACCTTGTCGGGCGTCTCCTTGGGCTGGACGATGTCTTCCTCGACCGGAATCTCTTCCTCGGGAATGTCCTCCTCGATCTCCTCCTCTGGCTCATCGCCACCTGCGGGTGGTGGCGGCGGCGGTGGCGGAGGTGGTGGAGGTGCCTCTTCGACCATCATCTGCACGAGACCCTGCACCTGCGTGGGCGGGTCGACGCGCTTGATGCTCATCTTGCCGGCGACCCACATGAAGGAGATCAGGCAGACGGTGGTGATGACCGAGAGGATCGCTGCGACGATCATCGCGCGGACCCACTTGGGGTTGCCGCCCTGGACATCGATGTAGTTGCCGAACATCGGGCGGCCCGAGGAGGGCGCCATGTCGGGGGTCGCTGCTACCGAACTCATCTACTTCTTCCTCCCGCGGCGTTTCTTCTTGGGCGGCGCGGCGGCTTCGGCGTCGGCCGCAGCCATCTCGGCGATGATTTCTTTCTTGTCGGCCGCGTCGGTGGCCTGCTCGGCTGCGGTCAGCGGAGCGCGAGGGCAACAGCCCTGCTCCATGTCCTGCTCGGTGAGCGGGTCGGAGCACTCCTTGGTGCCCTCGAGGTCACATTTGGCCTTCTGGTTCTTCCAGGCCATCATCGTGTCCTCCCGAGCCAGGATCGCCTCGATGCGCTCCTCTGGAAGCTCCGCTCCGTCGATGACGGTCCGCGCGAATCGTCGCTGCGTGTACGCCATCGAGCGCCACGTGTAGGGCGAGAGCGCTTGCCCGTCCACAAGCGTGGCCTTGTCGGCGAGCTCGATGACCCGGTTCGCGATCTTGATGCGCTCGTCGGCGGCGATCGACTCGTTGTACGGAAGGCCCGTGCCTTCCTCGGCGTACAGCGGTGCGAACTCATCGGCCGCCAGAGAGATCCACGCGTCGGTGCTGTCGGGGAAGTCGTCGGTGCGCTTCTTCATCCACTCGACGCGCTTCTCGGGCTGGCCGCACTCTTGGAACTGGGCGCCGAGCTTGATGTACCAGCCCTCGTTGCGAGGCTCGTCCTTGTGCCGGTCCATGTAGTACTGGAGCAGATCGTCGCAGCGCTCGTCCGCCTTGAGCAGCACCAGGCGGTAGTCGGCGACGAGCTCCTCGTTGGTCCGCTCGTCCTCTTTGCCGTCGACACCTTCGAGGGGCTCGCCAGCTTCGACATCGGAGGCCTCCTCACTCGCAGCTCGGTCGAGCCACGTGTGGAAGTCCTTGAGGGCCATGTTCGTGTACTTCTTGCGCTCCTCGAGCAGCTTGGGATCGCTCTTGCCCCGGAGCTTCAAGACGACCGCCAGGGCCGCACAGCCCCGGTTCCAGAAGACCTTGACTCCGTCTTCCTCGATCTCGATGGACTTGGTGTACGCGTCGATGGCCTCGGCGTACTGTCCGTCGTTGTAGGCGATGTTGCCCTCGCGGATGAGATCGCGGGATTCGATCTGCTTGCACGAGGTGGTGCAGACGCCCGCGAACAGGGCCATGCCCAACATCCACGCGGGGCTATCGAGCCAACCACTGCGGTGAAAAACCCGGCGCATGTAAGACGGCACTCTACAGCAAGATGCCCCGGTGAAATCAACAGGAGTCTGGGGTTTTTGAGGCATGGCGAGCGCTTGCGAACTGTGTGCAGCCTCTCGGCGCATCGTGCGAGAGGCGTCGGAGTCGTGCTCTTGAGTGCCGAGGCCCGGCCGGCCCGAACGATGACGCCCGCCGCCCAACGCGACTGCGTCGGCCGGCTTACAGCTGCGTCGCTCGGGCTCCGGCTTCATCCGTCGAACTCGATGCGGAACGTGACGTCCGAGCAGGTCGTGCGGGCCTTGCCACCGACCCGTGCGGGCTTGAATCGCCACTTCTTGACCGCCGCCTGGCAGATCCGATCCACCGCAGGATCACCGGAGAACCGACGCGTGACCTTGGACGAGGAGACCTTTCCGTTGGGTCCGACGCAGAACTCGACCTTCACCATGCCCGGAGCTCGACTCCCCAGGCCGGTCTTGGTCTTGGCGAGGTCCGCGGCTTGCGGGTCGGGCGTGTAGATCCCGCGGGCCTTGAGCACCGAGAGCGCTTCGCGAGCCTTGGGCCTGTCTCTTATACACATCTGACGCTGCCGACGAGCGATCTAGTGTAGA
>CAJXVA010000422.1 GCA_913061055.1 uncultured Pseudomonadota bacterium | reverse complement strand
GGGTAGGTGGGGACGATGTTCCCGCCGACGTCTCCGTACTGCAGCGGCGCGCCCGTGTCCTTGGGTTGCTCCCATCCGGTCGGCCGCGTCATGTCGTGATTGAGCACCCAAAGCGACACGCCCTGGTTGTCCGTCGACTCGCTGCTCTCGTGGTCTCCGCCCAGGACGATCTCATGGTCGCCATCCCCGTCGATATCCGCGATCACGGGGGGTGAGTAGGTGAACTCGGACCGGTCGCCGGTCCCCCACCCTTGCCGAGCCAACGCGGGGTCATGATAGGCCTCCACGCCGGTCACCCACGCGTCCATGAACGACGGATCGGTGGGGAAGTTGGTGCCGTCGCCGTTCCACACTCCGAATCCGATCGCGTCGTACGTCGACACCACGTCGAGCTGACCATCTCCGTCGAGGTCGCCCGCGCCGATGTTCTGGTTGAAGCCGCCGTAGTCGATGCAGTCCCCTGCGGGCGCGGTGCACTCGCCCACTTGAGGCCACCCTGAGGCGGTGCTCCCGTTGAGTTCGAAGACGTTGGTGGCGGGGCCATCGGCCTGCTTGTTGACGATCACCTCGTGTCGCCCATCCCCGTCGACGTCCGCGGCGGTGATGCTGCGGACCTCCACGTCCCCGAACGCTTGCGGCCACCCCGGCAACAGCTCGCCAAGATGGTCGTAGACCGCGACGTTGAAGCCATTGTCATCGGGGTGGGCGGCGACGGCGATCTCCACCGTTCCGTCGCCATCGAGGTCGCCGACGGCAGCCGAGGGCCACATGCGAACCGAGCCATGCTCAGGCGTGTCTGATGCGCTGCTCGCCCACGCCGTCTGCCACCGCAGCTCGCCAACGTGGTCGTAGACGTAGAGCACCGAGTGTCGGGGCGCCACGATGTCCAGGTTTCCATCGCCGTCGATGTCCACCAAGCCTGGGGACGCGAGCCAGTTCTCGTCCCAGCTGCCCGCCAACGTCCGGCGGAGCACCGGAGCTTGCACTGCTCCAGATGGGGAGGTGGCCGGCTCGCACGAGGGGGGAGGTGGCGCAACCGCGTCCCCTTGCGGCATGGAGCCTCCGTCGTCGTCCTCGGTCTGACAGCTCAGCACGAGGGCGGAGGCTGCGAGCCACGTTGCGACGATCTGCAGTCGGGAGGTCACCCACGAAGAGTACGCCGCCTCGACGCGCCCATCGATCAGCCTTCGACGACCTTCGCCAGGTTGCCCAACCCGCGCTCGAAGTCCGCGCCGATCATCGCGTCGAAGTCGGCGAACACCATGAACAGCTTGCTCGCAAAGCCGTTCTTGCTGTCCATGCCCCAGACCACCTCCGTACCTTCGGCGTGGTCCTCGAGGGTCAGCGTCACGCCCGCCTCGGATTCGAACGGCTCGATGAAGGTCAGCGCGTAGCCGACCGCGTCGTCTTTCACCGAGACGACCTCCATCTTGCCCCGCCCGACGTCGTCGTTGCCGACCCACTCGTACCAAGCACCCACACCGGAGGCGGGGTCGGAGAACGTCCACTTCACGTTCGGGTCCAGCTCGGCCCACGGACTCCACTTCACCCACAACTCCATGTCCGTCAGGTGCGGCATGATCTCGGCCGCATCTGCCCGGACCACGCGCGAGCGTTCGACGTGGGTGACGTCCGGCTTGAGCATCGCCGCGACGAGGACCCCCACCAGCGCCAAGGCGAGCAGGCCAAACCCTCCGAGCAGAACCTTCTTCATGCGGCGAGCCTACCCGATGACATCGGCCCATGCGGAGACAGCGCCGCTCGGCCCGGCCAACCCCCGTGGACCCCACGCGAGCCCGCCTGTACCATCCGCCGCGGGACGTCCCATGGCCGAATCCGCAACCCTCCAGCGCATCGCATCGATCACCAAGTCCGACACCGTCGTGCTGTTCATGAAGGGCAACCGGGCACAGCCACAGTGCGGCTTCTCGTCGACGGTCGTGGGTATCCTCGACCAGTACCTGCCCGAGTACACGACGGTCGATGTGCTTTCAGACCCCGAGGTCCGCGAGGGCGTCAAGGAGTTCAGCGAGTGGCCAACGATCCCTCAGCTGTACATCAACGGAGACTTCATCGGCGGCTGCGACATCATCCGTCAGATGGACGAAGAGGGTGAGCTCGTCCCGGCGCTCGGCGACGCTGCCAAGCCTCCGACCCCGCCGACGATCCACATCACCGAAGCGGCCGCCGCGGTCTTCGGGCAAGCGCTCGACGAAGCCGAGGGCGACGAGCAGCTGCGCCTCGAGGTCTCCCCGACCTTCCAGCACGACCTCGCGCTCGACCTCCCTCGCCCCTCCGACCTCGTCGTCGAGGCCGGTGGTCTGAAGATTCTCGTCGACGCCGGAACCGCACGGCGTTCCGAAGGCCTTCGCATCGACCACGTCGATGGTCCCCAGGTCGGCTTCCGGATGGACAACCCCAACGCGCCTCCGCAGGTCCAGCAGATCGGCGTCAAGGAAGCCGCGGCGCTGATCAAGGAAGACGGCGTGAAGTTCTTCGACGTTCGTACGCCCCGGGAGCGCGCCCTCGCCACGCTGGGGGCGACCCTTCTCGACGGCGACAACGTGCAGGAGATGATGGACCTGCCCAAGGACACCCCGCTGGTGTTCCATTGCCACCACGGGCACCGCAGCTTCCAGGCCGCCATTCGTTTCCTCGAGCAGGGCTTCACGAAGGTCTACAACGTGGTCGGGGGCATCGACGCCTGGTCGCAAGAAGTCGACGCCTCGATCCCTCGCTACTAACAATGCGCGCCTTCCAACCAACGGCCCGTCAGGGCCGGGCAAGGGATGGGGGACCCGACACGGCTTTGACGCGGCGGGGGAAGGGCGGGCGCGCCCTTCCGAAAGGCTAGTATGCCGATCGACGACCTTCTCAGCGCGATTCGAGACTCCTGTTCGCCCGGGACCTGGTCTCGCGGCGTGCAGATGGCACGCGCGAATCAGGTCGTCGGCGAGGAAGACGACGGAGACGAGATCGCGATGCGGGTCGCGACCAAGGGCGGCCTCGTCTCGCCCCAGGTCGTGCTGTTTCCCGAGGATGACGACTGGACCTGCGAGTGCGTCAGCCGCGAGGACGCGTGCGCCCACGTGGCTGCGTGTGCCATCGCGCTGAAGAAAGCCTGGGCGGAGGGCAAGCGCATGCCCGGCGAAGGCGAAGCCAAAGCCCAAGGCCCTGCGCGCGGCCACCTCGAGTACCGGCTGCAGAACCACGACGGCAAGCTCGCCTTGTTCCGAATGATCATCGCCGGTGACGAGCAACATCAGCTCAACGGCTCGATCGCTCAGGTCGCCATGGGCAAGATCAAAGGACCGAAGTTTGTCGCCTCCGACGGCGACCTCAAGTTCGAGAAGAAGCTCGGGAGCTTTGGCGGGGGTCTCGTCCCCAAGCCGCTGATGCGAAAGGTCCTCGACGCCCTGCGCAAGGTCGACAACGTCACCCTCGATGGCAAGGCGGTCACCGTGGGTGCTCCGGTCAGCGGGCTGGCGGTACGCGTCACCAAAGAGCGCGATGGCTACGTCCTCCGGCTCGAGCAGGACCCTGGGCTGACGAAGGTGTTCGACAACGGCGCCGCGCAGCGCAGCGACGTCCTCGCCGCGGTCGGCGAGCACGGCCTGACGCCTGGCGAGTACGAATCCATGCGGCGCGGCAAGGTGTTTCACCACACAGATCTGGGCACGCTGGTCGGCGACTGGCTGCCCAAGCTGCGCCGAACGCTGCACATCATCTCGGACATCGAGCTTCCCGGAAGCACCACCGTCAAACCCCGCCTGGTCCTGAACACCTCCCGTGAGGGCGACGAACTGGTTGTCCTGCCGACCATCCTCTACGGCGAGCCCGCCATCGCCCGGGTCGACGGCGAGCGGCTCACGATGCTCAAAGACGGCGACATTCCGCTGCGCAACGCTCGGCTCGAGAAGCTCCTCAAGGAGCAGCTCGCTGGACGTGGCCTCGCGCTTGGGGTCAAGCGGATGCTGCAACCCGCCGAAGCGATCGCGGTCACGGCCGCCCTTCGCGAAGACGACACGGTCGCGCTGCACGGGAAGGCTCACGAGTCGTACTTCGATGCCGGCGAGCTCGACGCCCACCTCGAGGTCGGTGAAAACGGCGAGATGGACCTGTGGTTTGGCGCCGAAGGATCTGGCCAAAGCTCGGGTGAGAGCGGGAGCGGGAGCGAAGGTCGGGCCGACGCGGCCGCCGTGGTTCGTGCGTGGGAGCAGGGCGACGCCTTTGCGCCCCTCGCCGGTGGCGGTTTTGGCCGCGTCCCCACCACCTGGCTCGCGCAACACGGCCACCGCCTCGTCGCGCTGCTATCCGCCCGCGATGCGACCGAGGGCGGCAAGGCCATGCCGGCCTGGTCCGCTCCGGACATCGCGGCGCTGTGCGAAGCGCTCGAGTGCCCTGCCCCGCCGACCTTCGAAGGTCTCCGGCCGCTGCTCGACGACTTCGAAGGGTTGCCACCCGCCGACCTCCCGGCCGACCTCACCGCGACCCTGCGCGACTACCAGCACGAGGGTGTTGCCTGGCTCGGCTTCCTGCGCACCGCGGGGCTCGGAGCCCTGCTCGCCGACGACATGGGACTCGGCAAGACCCTGCAGACCTTGTGCGCGATTCGGGGCCGCACGCTCGTCGTCGCCCCCACCAGCGTCTTGCCCAACTGGGCATCCGAAGTCGCCAAGTTCCGCCCCTCGCTACGCTGCGCCGTCTATCACGGCCCTGGCCGATCGCTGGACCCCGACGCCGACGTCACCCTCACGACCTACGCGCTGATGCGACTCGACCTCGAGAAACTGCAGGCCGTCGCGTGGGACACCCTCGTTCTCGACGAGGCGCAGGCGATCAAGAACCCCGACAGCAAGGTGGCTCGAGCCGCGTTCGAAGTGCCCGGAGAGTTCCGCATCGCGCTCACCGGTACGCCGGTCGAGAACCGACTCGACGACCTGTGGTCGCAGCTTCACTTCCTCAACCGTGGATTGCTTGGGGGGCGCTCCGACTTTGGGGACCGCTACGTCAAGCCCATCGAGGCCGGCGACCCCAACGCGGCCGGCGCCCTGCGCAACCGGGTCAAGCCGTTCTTGTTGCGTCGTCTCAAGCGCGACGTCGCCACCGAGCTCCCTCCCCGGACCGATGTGGTGCTGCACTGCGAGCTCCAAGACGAAGAGCGCAGCGCCTACGATGCGATCCGAGCCGCGACGCAGAGCGACATCATGAAGCGCCTGGGCGAAGGCGCGAACGTGATGGCGATGCTCGAGGCGCTGCTCCGGCTACGCCAGGCCGCGTGCCACCGGGCTCTGCTTCCGGGACAAGCCGTCGCGAGCACGGACGCATCCTCCAAGGTTCGCGTGTTGCTCGACCAGCTCGAGACCGCGACCGCCGAGGGACACAAGGCGCTCATTTTCTCGCAGTGGACGAGCTTCCTCGACCTGATCGAGCCCCACCTCGAGAGCGCCGGCATCAGCTTCAACCGCCTCGATGGCAGCACCAAGGACCGCGGCGCCGTCGTCGACGCGTTCCAGGCCAAGGACGGACCCAGCGTCATGCTGCTCTCGCTGAAAGCCGGCGGCACCGGTCTCAACCTCACCGCCGCGGACCACGTCTTCCTCATGGACCCGTGGTGGAACCCAGCCGTCGAGGACCAGGCCGCCGACCGGGCGCACCGAATCGGCCAAGAAAACCCCGTCCTCGTGCACCGGGTCGTCGCGCGAGGGACCGTCGAAGAACGCATCCTTGCCCTGCAAGAGAAGAAGCGCGCGCTGGCGGAGGCCGCCGTGGGCGAGGGCGGAGGTGGGGCCGCGATCACGCGTGATGAGCTGATGGAACTCCTCGGCTGACGCTCCTGGGCGAGTGGACTTGAGCTCGCCACAACTCACGCCGGACCCGGCGTACCCTTGCGCCCGATGAGTTCCATCCTCGCTCCGATCGTTGTTCTCGTCGCGTGGACGTTCGTGATGTGGCTGTGGATGTACGCCACTCGGCTGCCCGCGATGCATCGCGCAAAGATGAAGTCGGACCCCCGGGTTCCGCGGGGAGAGCAGATGGCATCGCTTCCACCGGAGGTGCGTTGGAAAGCGGACAACTACAACCACCTCATGGAGATGCCGACGCTCTTCTACGCGATCGCCCTCGTGCTGGCCGTCGCGGGCCATGGCGACGGGCTCAACACCGGGCTCGCGTGGGTCTACGTCGGACTGCGAGTCGCGCACAGCTTGCTGCAGGCGCTCGTGAACAAGATCGAGGTGCGATTCCTTCTCTTCTTCGCGTCGAGCTGCGTCCTGCTCGGGCTCGTGATCCGGGCGGCGCTCGTCGTGTTCTAGAAGAGATCGAAGTACTCGACCGGGTTGTCGATCGCCCAGCACTCGGCAACCATGCTCCAGCCTCCAGACCAGGCGAGCGGGGTTGTGGCTCGTTCGATCGTGTCACATCCGTAGTCGCCGGACGCCACATGCCGCGCCACGTCGAAGGAGGCTCCACCGATCGTCCCCCAATGCAGCGGGTCGCCATCACAGAAGTCGTCGCCAAAGCCCCCGTCGAGAACCTCTTCGGCCGTCCAGCTGTCATCCGCGTCGCCCAGCAGCTCATCATCGCCGAGACCTCCGCACAGCAGGTCCGAGGCGTTGTCTCCGGGCGCCTGCTGGACCCATGTCAGGGGACCCCACGGGGCAGGAATCCGCACCTGGGTCGTGTAGATCTGGTTGCTCTCGGCGATGTCGTCGTTCGGCGTCCCGAAGAATCGATCCGCTCCGGTCCCGAGAACCGCCTCCACACCGAAGTCGAAATCGGGGTTCCATGGCGCGATCGCGTAGTCGTCCGAGCCGCAATACATCGCACGAGTCGTGCCGCCAGGCGTGTACTCGGCGAGGAGCCAATCCGGGCCCCCGACAGCGTACGTGTGCTCCTCGAGCAGCGTGGTGACCGTGTCGTCGCCCGCCCCCGTCTGAAGAAGCAAGGTGTCCCCGCCCGATGTGGAAGTGTCACAGGTCGCGATTCGCTCGAGCGTCCATGCGCCGTTCGCATCGCGCCAGCAGACCCCAACCTCCCCGAACGGGACGAGTGAATCATCCCACAAGGGATAGTGGGCCACCGACGCAAACTCACCGATGATGACCTCTTGAGCCTGTGCTCCGGGGAAGTCGAGGGTTCCGCAGTTCGCCGCCCGCGCGGTGTTGCTGATCAAGGAGGTGGCGCCCAATGCAACGGAGAGGACGAAGGGTGAGAACTTCATGCGAGGGTCGTTGCCGCTGTCCTCCAGACGTTCCCCAGAAAACGGCACATTGTTCACGAGTCTCCCAGCCGGCGGCCCGGTTCTCCTCCGGAACAGGATCCGCCTGAATCGGAACGCCGTCGGCGGACCCTACGGGACGATCGTGAACGGGTAGCGGGCCAGCTCGGCCCCATCTTCCGAGAACACCTTGACCTCCCAGTCGCCCACATACTCGCTGCGGAGCTTGAGATAGGCCCGGGTTCGGTACGCGTGCATCGGCTTGACGACGATCTTCCCGCGACGTGCGTTGCCACCGACCTTCTGCCAGACCACGGACAGCTCTTCTTTCTGGCGCTGGTGCACGACGCGGAGGCACACGTTGACCAGGTCTCCCTTGGCGACGGAGAACGAGCCCGCTCCACCCGAGCAGCGGCTCCGCTCGTAGGTGCTGCCCATCGAGACATCATCGACGTGAATCCCTGTCTTCCCAACGGCTCCCACGGGCGCTCGGTCGGCGGGACTCACCGGAAGCTTCTTGAAGACCGCGGCGACCTCGGGGGAAGTCCCCGCGGGGGGCTCTCGAGGATCCCGGTTGGGATCGGGAACCGGGGGCGGCTCTCGGTCCGGTGCGGGATCGGGCTCCGGCGCACCAAGATCCGGCGCCATCTCGGGGGGCGCAGCCGGGAGGTCCGGCGTTGGCGGACCCAACGACTTCGCATCGACGTCCGCCCCTGTCCCCGCTGAATCGCGGCCCGTCTCGGATGCGGGTTTGGGATCCGGCTCTCGCCCCAGCCACAGCGCCAAACCAGCGGCGACCGTTCCACCAACGATGAGGGGAAGACGTTTCTTGCCCTTCTTCTTCTTTCGAGGTGCAGGCTCGAGGGCAGGCTCGGGCTCGGGCTCCGGCTCCGGCTCCGGCTCCGGCGTCGCTCGGTCCGGATGCAGCACGATGGGCGGCGGCAGCTCATCTTCATCCTCCGACGCCTCGGGAGCCGCGACGTCTTCCGGATCCTCGTCCTCCGCGTCTTGCGAGGGTGGCGTGGCCGCGCTTGCCTGCGATGCGTCACCGCCCATGAGCGCATCCATCAAGGATTCGTCCGGCTTCGCACGTTCGGGAAGGTCGAGCGCATCGAACGACATCGTCGACGTGCTCGCCGAGGGCTCGACCTCCTCTTCGGGAGGAGCCTCGTCCGCGGGCTCCTCACGCATGAGCCGGTCCATCTCATCCTGCTTTGGGACGGCCGCTTGGGGTGCATCTTTCTTTCGTGCACCGCGAACGTCTTCGGTCCACGCCTTCGTCTGATCGGTCTGATCCGGGGCCCGCTGTGGGGCGGCTTCCTCGACCGGCGGCGCGTGGCCGTCGTGCTTGCGGGCGCCTCGAACGTCTTCGGACCACGCCTTGGTGCCGCCCTCCGACCCGCTTGGGGGGTCAGGCAGAGATTCCCAAGCCTCGTCGAAGGTCTTCGCCTTGGAAGCGTCAGACCGGTCCTTGGATTCCGACATGGGGGCCGAATCGTGCCAGATCGGCCACAGCCCGCAACCCCAGGGAGTGCGAGTGCTGTCTCTTATACACATCTGACGCTGCCGACGAGCG
>CAJXVA010000421.1 GCA_913061055.1 uncultured Pseudomonadota bacterium | reverse complement strand
GTGCTGGGCGATACGGCCCAAAAAACCGCCGCGCCCGCCGCACCTGCGTTCTCCGGCCTCGCGGCGACGCGGTATCCTGACCGCCGTGAGTCCCAGCTCCGCGCCGCTGTTTCGGGATGAACGGGTCACCTTCTTCGGGCTCGACCACCTGTTCGTCGCCGTCTGGGACAACGCACCGGAGCTCTCACAGATGGAGGCGATGGCGGAGTACGGTCGAGCGTTTGAGTCCGGCCATGGCGCAGCCGCCTTGGTCAACATCGCGGCCAGCGGTCGACCGAGCTTCTCGGATGATGTCCGTCGCATCTCCGTCGAGCTCACCCGCGACCCGATGCTGTTTCAGCTCGCGCGCGCCCACGTGATCTTGATGACCGGGTTCACCGGCATTGCCGTGCGTTCGTTCATCAACACGTTCCTGCTCCTGGGCAATCCGCCCCGCCCCACCCGCATGGTGGCCTCGATCGACGACGCCGCGGCCTGGCTCTCCCCGTTCCTGCCTGAGGGCAGCTGGACGCCCGAGACGCTGACGGGGTCCGTAGAGCGACTGATGTCGAACCGGGAATAGAGCGCAGAGCTTGCGCGCCACGGGCGAGTCCACGGGCTAACATGCTGACGATGAAGTGGATCGTTGCCACGAACCTTCGAGACGACTGCCTCGGCGCCCTGGAGTTCGCGGCATGGCTCGGCAAACATGCGCGCGAGCCCAGTGCGAACCCCACCTCGGCGCTTGCCGTCCTGCGCGACCGCGCCGGGATGTTCGCGGGACCGGATCCCGCCGACATGCTCGGACGGGTGGAAGAGGCGACGAAGGCGTTTGTGGCGCAGTCCCCTGCCGCAGAGACCATCACGACCGTGCGAGCGGAGCTCTCGACAGACGTCGCCGCAACGTTGTCGAAGACTGCCGGCGACGAAGGGGCAACGTTGCTTCTGGGTCGCAAAGCACCGCGTGAAAACACGAGTCTCGTCCGATTGGGTCGAGTCGCGAGGCGGACCCTTCGACAGCTCCACAGCCCGATGGTCGTCGTCCCCACCGACTGGACTGTCGCGGAGGCCGGCGTGGGTCCAGTGATGGTTGCGGTCGACGCCACGGAAGCCTCCTTGGCGGCGCTGGACTTCGGCGAAGCGCTGGCCGGTGCGGTCGGCCGCCCTCTCCTCGCCGTGCAGGCCCTCCAAGGACCCGGCGGTCTGGGATGGGCAACGCTCCCGGATGCGGACTACGTCGCGCTCCGCGAACGACATCGGCGGGAGGAAGCCGCGAAGCTGGTCTCCTACCTGGCCGACCATGGGCGTGCCTCCATCTCCGTTCGTTCCGAAGTTGGCGCGACCGTCCCGACCCTCCTCGACGTCGCAGACGAGGTCCACGCCGCGATCATCGTCTGCGGTTCACGCCGGCTGACCCGGACCGAGCGGCTCTTCACCGCCAGCGTGGGCGGAGAGCTCGCCTCGTTCGCCGCGGTGCCCGTCGCAGTCGTGCCCCCCGACTTCGGACCCACCCGGTGAACGAGCGGCCTCAGTCCTCGCTGCGCTGGGCCCGACTTGCGGTCGCTGTGGCGTTCGGCCTGCTCGTGCTGAAGATGATCGCCGCCTGGATGACCGGATCCAGCGCGGTGCTCTCCGACGCCGCCGAGTCGGTCGTGAACGTGGTGGCGGCGAGCGTGATGCTTCTGGCCGTGCGCAGCGCGGCCCAACCGGCCGATACAGAGCACCCATTCGGCCACGGAAAAGCCGAGCTCCTGGCCGCGGCATTCGAAGGCGCGCTCCTGCTCGCCGCCGCGATCATCATCGGGTGGAACGCCGTACCGATTCTGTTCGCGCCCGAACCCGTCGAGCATCTCGGCTGGGGAAGCCTGTTGATCGGGTTGACCGCGGTGGGCAACGGGGTTTTCGGGGGTCTGCTGATCCGCAATGGTGGTCGAGTCGGATCGCCTGCGCTCGTCGCCGATGGCCGGCACCTCCTCACCGACGCCGTGAGTACGATCGGCGTGCTCTTGGCGATCGGCCTCGTGGAACTCACCGGCCTCGTATGGATCGACCCCGCCGCCGCGTGTGTCCTCGCGATCTGGATCGCCTACACAGGAACGACAGTGGTCTCGGGCGCCGCACGAGGTCTCTTGGATACACGCAGCCCCGAGTACACGGAACGCATCGCCGCCGCCCTCAGCGAGCCACCGATCGAGGGGTTGCTCGAGCCGCACGATCTCCGCGTTCTGGATACGACATCCAACGTCGTCGTCCTCATGCACGCCCGGGCTCCGTGGATGTGGACGCTCGAGCGCGGCCGGGCGCTGCAAGAGCAGACCGAAGCTCGGGCCGCCTCCGTCTTCACCGTTCCCAGTGAGGTGCACGTCCAACTCGAGCCATGCGTGCCCCGTTGCTGCCAGGCGTGCCGGGAGACGGACTGCGAGCGGCGCAGCGCCGAGTTCACCGTCCGGACTCCGCTCGAGCCTCAGCAGATCAGCGCGCCGCACCCGAGATCGCCGTAGCCGCTAGCTCGGGTCTGGCGGAACCACCAGGACCATGCCGCGAGCCTCGTGCACGATGCGATCGGCGGTACTCCCGAACGCGCGCCGCACCCGTCCATGGTCACTCGAAGCCAGCACGATCAAGTCCGGCTTGACGCGTGCGGCAACGTTCAGGATCACGTCCGACGGCCGACCGGGTCCTGCGTGGGCTTCGACCTTGGCGTCTGGGCAGAGCCCGTTGGCCAGGCCCGTGAGGACCCGGGTTGCATACTCGCGCGCAGCCTTGTCGACTTCCGCGGCCGCGGAGACCGATAACCACGCGCCCTGCATGCCGCCGTATCTCGACATCCCACCGAGCCCAGGCGTCGCGTGGACGAGGTGGAGGACCCCGTCGCCGACCAGGTTCTCTGCAACCTGGAGCGCCCGAGCGGCAGACTTGGTGATCGTGACGTGCTCCCCGGCCTCAAAGTCCACGGAGAGCGCAGACTCGGGGCTTGCCGCGAGGGGAGACTCGAACGCGATCGGCACGAGGATGGAGTCGATGGAGGACAGCAGGTTCATGACGGCCTCTCGATCCTGGACATCCCGAGCAAGACGACGCCGGCAATTGGTGCGCCGAACGTCCCCGGCAATTCTTGCGCCGAGGCTGCGGAGGCCGCCGCGATGAATGCGCTGGGCCGCCCGAGGACTTGACGCAAGGTAGGGACATGAACGCCAACACCTGGACCATCTCGGACTTCATGACCCCGGTTGTCTGCTGCGCCGACGTGGACCTGTCGCTCGCAGACGCGCGGGACCGCATGTCGGCCAACAAGATCCGTCACTTGCTCATCACCCGCGGTCCCATGGTCGTCGGCGTTCTGAGCCAGCGCGACATCGACGTGGCCGAGGCCAGCGCCCGGAAGCGGGAAGTCACGACGATCGCCGACGCCATGCACACCGACGTCTTCAGCTGCGAACCCACCACCAGCCTCGAAGAGGTCGTTTCGGGAATGGAAGGCAAGAAGATCGGCTGCACCATCGTCCGCGAGGGAGACCGCGCGGTCGGCATCTTCACCACGATCGACGCCCTGCGGGCCGTACGCTCGCTGCTCAAGGGAGAGATCGTCCCGCCGCTCTCGCCGCCCACCCACATCGTCCCGCACGACGAGGCCGGCCCCATCGCGCGACACAACGTGCGGGTCAGCGACAGCGTGCGTGCCGCGTCAGGACTGACCGGCCACGTCGGCGTCTAGCCCCGCAGCTGGCGACCACGCGGCGTTCCTGCCGATCGGCGCGACCATCCTCGCGCCGATCGGCAATTGGGAAACGCTCTTCAGAACGTGCGACGTCGTGCCGCGGGCGAGTCCCATCGTTCAACGTATCGACCCACACGCAGGTTTTGCCGTTCCCAGCCGCAACGACGCAGGCATAGATCGGGCATGAGCCTCGCCCTCCAGACCGTCGTCGTTCCCGTCACCTTCGAGCCCGACAAACCCACCGAGCTCAACGTCGATCGTGCCATCCAGGTGCGCGATGACCACTGGGTGATCATCAACGAAGCCACCGTCGCCGCCCTCGGGATGGCGTGCAAGATGGTCGCAGAGGACGGCCGCGTGCACTTGCTGCACGCCACGCTGGATCTGAGCCCAACGGCCGCCATCCATGGCCCTGGCAGCATGCTGATTCCAACGGACATCGACCAGCTGCATAGCGCCTCGAAGAAGCAGGCCCATGCGGTCCTCAGTACGATCGCAGAACGGTTCTGTCCCGGACAGGATCCGGTGTTTCACTCGGCGCCCGGTCGCCCGGTCGACGTCGTCCTCGACTACGTCCGAGAGGTCACCGCAGATGCGCTTGTGACCGCAGCCAGCGGACGCAACCGAATCACTCGATTCGTCATCGGAAGCACCGTCGACAAGCTCGTCCGGCAGGCGCCGTGCCCGGTCGTGGTCGTCCCACATTGAGCCCCGGCAATTCCTGCAGCGGCGTGCGCCATCCCCCCGACGTACTTGCGCGTCCCGGCCAGCGAGACCGGTCTATAGAAGGGGCGGACGCAGTTCCGAGCGCTCGCCATGCCTCCCTCTCCCAAACTCGACAAGTTCACCTACGACGACAACATCGTCCGCATGTTCGCGCTGGCCACCCTGGTCTGGGCCCTCGTCGCGACACTCGCCGGACTGTACGTCGCCCTGCTGCTGGTTGTTCCCGACCTCACCTTCGGGACACCGTGGCTCACCTTCGGCCGCCTGCGTCCGCTGCACACCAATGCAGCGATTTTTGCGTTCGCAGGCAATGCGATTTTTGCCGCCGTCTACTACTCCACGCAGAGGCTCTGCAAAGCCCGGATGTGGAGCGACACCTTCTCGAAGCTCCACTTCTGGGGATGGCAGCTCATCATCGTGCTCGCCGCCGTGACGCTCCCGTTGGGGATGTCGCAGAGCAAGGAGTACGCCGAGCTCATCTGGCCCATTGACCTGCTCATCGCAGTGGTCTGGGTCGGATTCTTCGGCGTCAACTTCTTCATGACGCTGAAGCACCGGCGAGAGCGACACATGTACGTGGCGCTCTGGTTCTACGTCGCAACCATCGTCACCGTTGCGATCCTCCACGTCTTCAACAGCCTCGCGCTCCCCTTCAACCTGACCGAGAGCTACCCGATCTACGCGGGCGTGCAGGACGCCCTGATGCAGTGGTGGTACGGGCACAACGCGGTGGCGTTCTTCCTGACCACCCCGTTCTTGGGCTTGATGTACTACTTCCTGCCCAAGGCCGCGAACCGCCCGGTCTTCAGCTACAAGCTGTCGATCATCCACTTCTGGTCGCTGGTCTTCATCTACATCTGGGCTGGACCGCACCACCTCCACTACACCGCGCTTCCGCAGTGGGCGACCACGCTGGGCATGGTGTTCTCGGTGATGCTGTGGATGCCGTCTTGGGGCGGCATGATCAATGGACTGCTCACGCTTCGTGGTGCCTGGAGCCGCGTCGCCGAGGAGCCTGTCCTCAAGTTCTTCGTCGTCGGCATCACCTTCTACGGAATGTCCACGTTCGAGGGGCCGCTGCTGTCGATCAAGTCGGTCAACGGCCTGTCGCACTACACCGACTGGACCATCGCGCACGTGCACTCGGGCGCCCTGGGTTGGAACGGAATGATGTCGTTCGGGATGCTCTACTGGCTCCTGCCCCGCATCTTCCAGACCAAGCTCTACAGCAAGAAGATGGCCAACTGGCACTTCTGGCTCGGCACCGTCGGCATCCTGCTCTACATCGTTCCCATCTACGTTGCCGGCCTGACCCAAGGCCTGATGTGGCGGGCGTTCGATGACGCGGGCAACCTCGCGTACCCCGACTTCGTCGAGACTGTGCAAGCCATCGAGCCCATGTGGTGGGCCCGAGTCATCGGTGGCTCGACCTTCATCGCCGGCATCGTCGTCATGGCCTACAACTGGACCATGACCTGGAGGACGCGTCCTCCCAAGTACGACGAGCCGGTCATCGAAGCCGCTCCGCTCAAGGCCGACTACACCGATCCTCCGAAGCCCAAGTCGCGTTACGAAGGCCACGCGGTCTCGGATCTCGGCAACCGGTTCGACGTGTGGACGCAGGCGCACTGGCACCGCATCTGGGAACGACTCCCGATGAAGTTCACCGTGATGGTCACCTTCTCGGTGCTGCTCGCCTCGGGTCTGGAGCTCATCCCGTCGTTCTTGGTTCGCTCCAACGTGCCGACCATCAGCACGGTCAAGCCCTACACCCCGCTCGAGCTCGCAGGACGGGACATCTACATCTCCGAGGGTTGCTACAACTGCCACTCGCAGATGATTCGCCCGATCTTCGCGGAGACCGAGCGGTACGGCGAGTACTCGAAGCCCGGTGAGTTCATCTACAACCGGCCGTTCCAGTGGGGCTCACGCCGCATCGGTCCGGACCTGGCTCGTGAAGGTGGCAAGCAGTCGCACCTGTGGCACCTGCGCCACCTTCGGGACCCCGAGGCGAGTACGCCTGGCTCCGTGATGCCGTCGTACGAGTATCTCGAGCGCACCGCACTGAACTTCGGGGGCATCACCGACCGCGTCGAAGCGGCCGCCGCCCTTGGAGCCCCCTACGACGCCGAGCTGTTGCACGCCGAAGATATCGCGCGGGCTCAGGCTCGGGAGATCGTCGCCAGCCTCGTCGCCCAAGACGGGCCCGACCGCATCTTCTTCAACCCAGCCGATGCGGCCGACCCTGCGGCCTACGAGGACCCCAGCAAGTTCATGATGCTCGAGGAGACGCACGCCGTCGCCCTGATCGCATACCTGCAGCGGATCGGCGTCGACCTGCATGCAACCGAGACCGACGGAGAAATCCCGCCGCTGGTCGCGGAGAACCCGGCCGAAGCAACGCCTGCTCGCGCCCTCGGTACGACGAAAGGACTGCTGTAGTGGTCAAGGAAGTCATCACCCTCGTAGACCTCAGCCAGTGGGCACAGCTCTCGCTGCTGATCTTTGCGGGAGTCTTTATTGCGGTCTCGATCCGCACCCTCTTTCAATCCAACGCGATGACCCGCGACCAAGCGCGCCTGGTCCTCGACGACGAGACGAGCCCCGAACAATGAGCGCCCCTGCGAACGAACTCACCGGCCACGAGTACGACGGCATCGAGGAGTACGACAACCCATTGCCCGGGTGGTGGAGCACGGTCTTCGCCCTCTCGGCGGTCTTCGCCGTCTTCTACGTCGTCTACTACCACATGGGTGACGAGGGACTCGACGACATCTCGCAGTACGACGCCGAGGCCGCCGAGGTGATGGAGCTTCGCTTCGGCCAGCTCGGCACCCTCACCCCGGACCGAGCAACGCTGCTCAAATACAAAGACGACAAGAAGTGGCTTGCCGCGGGTCGTGCCGCGTTTCAGGTTCACTGCGTCTCTTGCCACGGCAAGGACGGCGGCGGACTCGTCGGAGTCAACCTCACCGACGACCACTACAAGCACATCACCAACATCGAGGACATCGTGAAGGTGATTGAAGATGGTGCTGCCGGAGGGGCCATGCCCGCGTGGAAGAACCGGATCACCAACGTGAACCAGCTCGTCCTCACCGCGGCCTATGTGGCTTCGCTGCGCGGCACCAACGTCGCCGGGGGCAGAGCTCCCGAGGGCAAGCCGATCCCAGCTTGGGACGCCGCGCCATAACGACCGAACGGACGAACGGGAGCTCGCACCCATGACTCAGCCTCACGAACCCGAAGACCACGCGCCAGCTCTCTTGGCGCCCGAAGAACACGTGCTCTCGACGTTGGAGCACGACGGGTCTCGTCGGTGGCTGAAGCCCAAGCTCAACAAGGGCGCGTTCTGGCAGAAGCGCCGGATCGTCGCCTACCTGTTGATCGCGCTGTACGCCCTGCTGCCGCACCTGAGCATCGGTGGCCGGCCGATGATGCTGCTCGACGTTGTGCATCGCCGGTTCTCGATCCTGGGCTACATGTTCTTGCCCACCGACACGTTGCTGCTCGCCTTGTTCATGGTGGGTATGTTGCTCACCGGCGTCCTTGCCACGGCGTTGATCGGGCGAGTGTGGTGCGGCTGGGCGTGCCCACACACGGTCTACATGGAGTACCTCTTCCGCCCGATCGAGCGGTTCTTCGAGGGGACCGTGGGCCGCGGTGGTGTCCCGCGAAAGAAGCCCTCGGGGTTCCGGCAGGCGGGCAAGTACGCGACGTACTTCCTCATCTCGCTCCACCTGTCCAACACATTCCTCGCCTACTTCGTCGGCTCTGACGTGGTCAACGATTGGGTGTTTGGCTCGCCGTTCGACCACCCGGCGGGGTTCATCATCGTCGCGGTCGTGACGAGCGCGATGATGTTCCACTTCAGCTACTTCCGGGAGCAGCTGTGCATCATCGCCTGCCCCTATGGACGTCTGCAGTCGGCTCTGCTCGACGACCACTCCCGCATCGTCGCCTACGATGTCAAACGAGGAGAACCTCGAGGCAAACGCAAGAAGAGCCTTCCGGTCGCTGGGCAAGCACCGGTCGGAGACTGCGTGGACTGCAAGCTGTGCGTCACCACCTGTCCGACCGGGATCGACATCCGCGACGGCCTGCAAATGGAGTGCGTCAACTGCACCCAGTGCATGGACGCTTGTGACGCGGTCATGAAGAAGCTCGACCGGGCACCAGGACTCATCCGTTATAGCTCGCAGGCCGCCGATGCCGGTGAACCCAGCAAACTGTTGCGGCCCCGAACGATCATCTACCCAGCCATCCTCCTGGTGATCGCAGGACTCTTTGCCTACGTGCTGGGCACCAAGTCCGACTTCGACGCCGTTCTGCTGCGCAGCAAGGGGCAGCCCTTCTCGGTCCTCGACGATGGCTCGATCCGCAACGCGCTGAAGATCAAGC
>CAJXVA010000420.1 GCA_913061055.1 uncultured Pseudomonadota bacterium | reverse complement strand
CGGCATACGAGATGTAGAGAGGTCCGTGGGCTCGGAGATGTGTATAAGAGACAGTCGTCGTACATCGCCTGCCAGTTCCCCGTGAAGAGGTGGGCGCGGGTGATGACGATGTCGATCTCTTTGGCGCCCGCTGCGACCGAGGCTTCGATCTCCTTGATGCGCTGCTTGAGCGGGGAGAGCCCGTGCGGGAATCCGGTGGAGACGGCGGCGACGGGGATGTTGGTCCCCTCGAGGGCTGCGACCGCGGTGGGCACCATCTCGTGATAGACGCACACCGCTCCGGTGGTGAGGCCCACGTGGCCCAGGCCCAGGCCTTCGATCAGGAAGGGCGACAAGGGCTGACGAGCCTTGGCGCACAGACGCTGCACGCGTCCCGGCGTGTCGTCACCCGAGAGGGTGGTGAGGTCCATGCACTGGATCGCCCGGACGAGCCAAGCCGCCTGCCACTCTTTCTTCACGCTGCGTCGGCCCGGAATTGTGCCTGCACGACGCTCGACGGCGCTGCGGTTCACACGAACGTCGCGGACCCAGTCGAGCTCGAGCGCGGTGCCCGGGTTGCGCTCGAAGGTGTGGCGCTCCTTGGGTGCTTCCACTGCGCGAAGCGCCTTGGCGTCTTTGTCTTTCTTCTTGCCCATGTCGTGTGTTCCTTCCAGCTGTGCCCGGGATCAGGTGAACGTGCCGATGAAGCCCTTGATGAGCTCTTGCAAGGTCGCGGATGCCTTGTTCGCGAACTCGAGGGTCTGGTCGTGGCTGAGCTCTTCGTCCGACAGGCCCGCGCCCATGTTGGTCAGCACCGAAACCGCGGCGCATTCCATGCCGCAGTGCCGCGCGACGATGACCTCGGGCACGGTGGACATGCCGACGGCGTTGGCGCCCATGGCCTGGCACATGCGGATCTCCGCCGGCGTTTCGAACGTGGGCCCGAGCAGCGCGATGTACGTGCCCTCGCGAAGCGTGACGCCCTGGGTGGTCGCGACCGCCTTGATTCGCTCCTGCAGCGCTTTGGAGTACGCGCCGGTCATGGCGGGGAATCGAGGCCCGAAGCTGTCGTCATTCTTGCCCAGCAGCGGGCTGGTGCCCTGACCGTTGATGTGGTCGGTGATCAGCATCAGCTGACCTGGCTTCGCGTCGAGGTCGAGCGCTCCGGCCGCGTTGGTCAAGACCAGGGTTTCGCAGCCCAGGAGTTTCAGGGTGCGGATGAGCGGCTGGACGCTGTTGGCATGATGCCCCTCGTACAAGTGGACCCGGCCCTGTAGGCAGGCGACTTGGACCCCGGCGAGGGTTCCGAGGATCAGGCGGCCGGCGTGGCCCTCGACCGTCGGCTCGGGAAAGCCTGGAAGCTCGGCGAACGAGAACGAAATCGCGTCCTCGACCTGGTCACCCAGGCCACCGAGGCCGGAACCGAGCACGAGGCCGATCTTGGGGGAGCGCCCCGGGGCGCGTTCTTCGATGAGGGCAGCTGCCTTGCGGGCGTCTTGGGACACGTCGGGATCTCCTGCGCCGCACGAGGTGGGCGAGCCCGGGACGATACGATCCCGCAGAGGGAGAATCCATGGCCGCAGCCAAGTCGCTACGGCCCGGGTTCCCTGCCCGTTTGTGCGCGGATGGGCCCACAGTGGTCCCGTTGCCGGGGAGGCGAGACGGCGCCGGGTTCTCTATAGACGTCTCAGCACGTGGGAATTCCAGCGGAGCAAGACGGGCAGGCATGCACGTTCACGTTTCAAGTTCACACCCGGGTTGGGTACGTCTTCGTGTCGCAGTCCGGATATCCGGCGTCCGAGGCCAAGGTGCTGGCCATGCAGGACGAGATCGAGCTGGCGATGTCGGCGGCGGGGCTCTCGTCGGTCGTATTCGACAACCGCAAGACCGAGGCGCCGCCGCCGTGGCTGCGCGCGATCATGTGGTCGTGGATGGGCAATCACCGCTCGCTCGCTCGCGTGGCCCTGATCCAGCAGGACGACGCCAGCCGCAAACGTTCGATGGACCGTGCAACGCGCGCTTGGAACGGCATCTCCATGTCCTGGACCGGCCGGATCCAGATCATGGCGTTCTTGGACGAGCGGGATGCCGAAGCCTGGGTGCGCAGTCCCGCCGCGTCCCCGCCGTAGCGGCTTCCGCAGTATCCTGCCCTCATGGAACCGCTCCTGCTGAACGCACCTGCGGCGGAACGCACGACCCGGTACGCCCAGGTGCGGGAGGTGCTGGGCAGCCTGCTGGCCGACGAGGACGACTGGGTCAGCGCGATGGCCACCGTGGCGTGCGAGCTGCACCACGCTTTCGACTACTTTCACTGGACCGGGTTCTATCGGACCGTCGCGCCCAGCCTTCTCGCCGTAGGCCCGTACCAGGGGGGCCACGGCTGCCTCCGCATCCCGTTTGGGCGTGGGGTTTGTGGCGCTGCCGCCCAAAGCCGGCAGGTGCAGCGTGTGGCGGACGTGGAGGCCTTTGCCGGCCACATCGCCTGCTCGAGCTCTACGCAGTCCGAGATCGTCGTGCCGGTGCTCGGCGCAAGTGGCGACACCTTCGCGGTGCTCGACGTGGACTCCGACCACCGGGCTGCCTTTGGCGAGCCCGATGAGCTTGCGCTCACCGATCTGTGCGAGATGCTTGGCGCGCGCTACGGTGGCGCGCGATAGTCCGCCGACCCGCCATGCCTTACGAGTTCTACAAAGTCCTCCACCTTCTGGCGATCCTGGTGCTGTTCACAGCGATGGGTGGCCTGGCCATGGTCACGTTGCGGGGCGGGAGCGAGCAGGAGATGAAGGCGGCGCGCAAGCCTCTGATGATCCTGCACGGCGTCGCGCTGCTCGTGATCTTCGTGGCGGGCTTCGGGCTGATGGCAAAGCTCGGCATGATGAAGAGCGGCTGGCCGACGTGGATCTTCGGCAAGCTCGCGGTCTGGCTCGTCCTTGGCGGCGCCATGGCTCTGCTCAAGCGCCCGATGGGAGTCGCCTGGTATCTGCTGCTCCCGCTCGTCGGGGCGGTCGGAGCTTGGCTCGCCGTCTACAAGCCGTTCTAGTCCCTGCGCGAGCCTTCCATGTCCTGGTTCAGCCGCCTGGCCTCCGCCTTCGCCGATGGGAGTGCCTTCTCCTTCTCGGGGTTGGGCGTGCTCACGGTCGGGCTACTGATCCTCGCGCTGCGTTTCACGCTGCTACGGGGGGACCGGGACAAGCTTCGCACCCCGACGGGAGCGCTGGTGGTGCACATCGCTCTGGTGGTCATGGGCGCCATGGTCGACCCGGCGTCGACGACCGCGGCGGTGCTCAAGACGCTGGCCGTCCTCTTCCTACTTCTGGCGGGGGCACGAACGGGCTTCCTGCTGGTCGTCGACAACATCCTCACCCGCCGACTTGCGCGCCCGATCCCCAAGATCTTCCGCGATATCTGCGAGGGGCTCGTCTACTCGGCCGCAGTTCTGCTCACCTTGCGCTCCGCAGGGGCTCAGCTGGACGCGCTGCTGACCACCTCGGCCCTGTTGACCGCTGTCATCGGTCTGTCGCTTCAGGACACGTTGGGGAACCTGTTCGCGGGTCTGTCGATCCAGGCGCAGAACCCCTTCGAGGTCGGCGACTGGATTCAATACGACTCCGATGAGAACGACATCGGTAAGGTCATCGAGATCAACTGGCGCGCCACGAAGGTGCTCACGCTCGACGACGTGGAGATCGTGATCCCCAACGGGCCGTTGGCTCGGGCGCCGATCCGAAACTTCACCAAGCCGGCGAAGATGAGTCGGCGGAGCTTGTTCGTCGTCATTCCGTTCTCCGAGCCCCCGCACCGGGTTCAGGACGTCATCCTCGATGGGCTGCAGCACACGCCGGGTGTGCTCCGCCGCCCTGCGCCTTCGGTGGTGACCGCCGACTTCGTGGAGCGCGGCATTCGGTACTGGGTTCGGTTCCACACCGACGACTTCGAGCGTCGAGAGGTGACCGACAGCCTGGCTCGAGATCGAATCTGGTACTCGCTGCGCCGCGCCAACATCCAGATGGCAGTGCCCGTCGCCGACCTGGAGCTGCACCAAGACGACGAATCGTATCGCAGCGCCGCACGGAGCGAGGCCGTGGCCCGGCGCCGGGCGGCCCTTCGAAATGTCGACTTCTTGCGGGACCTCTCCGATGAACAGGTCGACGAGCTGGTCTCGAGCTGTCGAGAGCGGCCGTATGCTCCGGGCGAGACGATCCTGCAGCAGGGCGACGAGGGCGACGAGCTGTTCATCGTGCAGCGCGGTGAGGTTGAAGTGCTGCTCGAGACGGACGGCCAGTCGGTCGAGGTCGCGCGTCTGGGCAAGGGCGCCTTCTTTGGCGAGATGTCCTTGATGACCGGGCAGCCGCGCATGGCGACCATCCGGACGCTGACCGAAACGCTGGTGTTGGTCGTCTCCAAGGCTCCATTCGCCAGAGTGCTGGACGGCTCCCCCGAGCTTGCTGAGCAGATCAGCGATGTGCTCGTGTCGCGCCGAGAACAACTCGACAGCGCGTCTTCGAAGCAGAGCGCGCCCCGGGTCTCGCAGGCCCAGGCGGCCTCTCGCAACGAGCTGCTGCACCGGATCAAGGACTTCTTCTCACTGAGCAGCTGACCGGGCCCCTCGACGCCGACGGGGGAGGGCTGGTACACGCATCGCATGCGTGTTCGATGGGGCTTGCTGGTTTGTCTGGGGCTGTTGGCATCCTGCGATTCGGGGCCAGCCGCGCCGACGCCCACACCGCCGCAGGGCGAGGTCGAACCGGCGGCGACTCCGGCCCCGGACGCAGCGGTGGACGCCAAGGCTGACGCCGAACTGCCGGTGGAGGAGCGGGCGGCCGCGCTGGCGAAGACGTTCATCGTTCTCGACGGGCACATCGATGTTCCCTGGCGACTGGAGAAGTCGTCGAAGGACGGTGTCCTGGGGGAGGACGTCGGCGCAGCCACCGAGGCCGGCGACTTCGACCTGCCACGGGCGCGCGCAGGGGGGCTGGACGCACCGTTCATGTCGATCTACGTCTCGCCGGACTTCGAGATGAACGGTGCGGACGCGGTCGCGGAGCGGCTGATCTCCATGGTCGAGGGCATCGTCACCGCCCATCCGAAGGACTTCGCGCTTGCGCCGACCGTGCAGAGCGTCCGAGACAACTTCGCCGCAGGGAAAATCTCGCTACCGATGGGGATGGAAAACGGTGCGCCGTTGATGGGCAAGCTGGAGAACGTCGCCCGCTTTCACGAGCGGGGCATCCGCTACATCACCCTCGCCCACAGCAAGGACAACCACATCAGCGACTCGTCGTACGACAAGCGTCATACCCACAAGGGACTGTCGAAGTTCGGCAAGTCGGTTGTCGCCGAGATGAACCGCGTGGGCGTGATGGTCGACGTCTCGCACATCTCGGACGACGCGTTTTGGCAGGTCATCGAGTTGTCCGAGGTGCCTGTCATCGCATCCCACAGCTCTTGTCGGCACTTCACGCCGGACTTCGATCGCAACATGTCCGATGAGATGATCCGCGCGCTGGCGAAAGCCGGTGGCGTCATTCAGATCAACTTCGGGTCGGACTTTCTCGATGGCGGCGTTCGGGCCGGCCGGAAAAAACATGATGCCGAGTTGAAGGCGTATCTGAAGGACGAGCACCTCGACCCGAAGTCAGACGAGGGCAAGGCGGCCGCCGGGGCGTACGACGTCGATCACCAGTCGCCGCGAGCGACCGTGTCCAACGTCGCCGACCACGTCATGCACGTGATCGAGTTGGTCGGTGTCGAGCACGTCGGCTTGGGAAGCGACTTCGACGGGGTCGGCGACTCGCTGCCCAAGGGACTGGGAAGCGTCGCGGACTATCCGAACCTGTTCGCAGAACTGTTGCGGCGCGGAGTGTCCGAGGACGACCTCGAGAAGATCGCCTCGGGGAACGTGCTGAGAGTGTGGTCCGCAGTCGAGGCCTACGCGGCGACGCCGGGCGGGTGAGCTACTCGTTCTCGACCGAGAACTCGATCTCGTAGTTCTCGCAGACGAGGTCCTTGTCGTCGGTGGAGACCAGGACGACGCCCGTCGCACTCTCATCGCCGGTCATCGTGCAGTTCACATCGGCCACGATCTGCTCCGTGGAGCAGCATCCTGCGAAGCCATCGCCCGAGGTCACGGAGGTGCCGGCGAGACAGTCAACCTCCTCGCTACCGAAGCCACAAAGCGGGAACCAGCAGATCTCGACCTCTCCGGTGACGGTGAGCACGTGGTTGGGGTTGTTGGCGCTGCCGCAGTTCCATTCGCCGAAGTAGAAGAAACGGTCGAGGTCGTCGAAGTCTCCAAGCGTGCCCATGAAGGTGTTGGCCGCGGCTCCGCAGACCTGGGTCCCCATATCGATGGCCTCGTTTGGAGCGTCGTTGGGCTCGGCGTCGTCTTGGACACACGGCTGCGGCCCGGTCGTCTCTTCCCCGGTCTCCTCCCCGGTTTCCTCGCCTGGCCCGGTGGTGTCCGTCGGGTCGGTCGATCCGGTGCTCTCACCGGCCGTGGAGGAGGTCGGCGGATCGCCGGTCTCGGACTCCGTGGTCGGCCCGGACGTCGCGCTGTCGGAGGGGTCCGTCGGGTTGGTGTCCGAGGTGTCCGAGTTCGTGGTCACCGGGGTCGTTCCCGGGCCGCCGCTCGCACTGTCCGTGCCGCCGGAGGTCGAAGGGCTGACCGTCGCGCTCGTGGTGCCATCGCTCCCCGAGGAGCCGTCGTCTCCGTCGGTCCCCGACTCCGCCTGAACGAAAGTACCGCACCCCGCGAACGCAAGCGCCAGCACGACGCTGCCCGAACCTAGTCGCCAAACCATGGGTCCAATCTACCTCGGCCCGATGCGCTGAGGCTAGGCTGCGACTTTCGCCGAACGCGCGATTCAGCCCGAGGAGCGGGTACTGGGCGTACAGGGCCTCAGAGGCTCGGCTCGGCTCAGCTTTCGACGAAGGCTTTGAGACGCTTGCTGCGGCTGGGGTGCCGGAGCTTGCGAAGGGCCTTGGCTTCGATCTGGCGAATTCGCTCGCGCGTGACCGAGAAGTCCTGTCCCACCTCTTCGAGGGTGTGGTCGGACGCTTCGCCGATTCCGAAGCGCATGCGCAGGACCTTCTCCTCGCGCGGAGTGAGCGTGGCCAGCACCCGGCGGGTCTGGTCGGCGAGGTTGAGGTTGATGACCGCCTCGGAGGGCGAGGTCATGTTCTTGTCCTCGATGAAGTCGCCCAGGTGGGAGTCTTCTTCCTCGCCGATCGGGGTCTCGAGAGAGATGGGCTCCTTCGCGATCTTGAGGACCTTGCGGACCTTGTCGAGCGGCAACTCCATCTTCTCGGCGATCTCTTCGGGGGTTGGCTCGCGGCCAAGCTCCTGCACCAGGTTTCGCGTGGTGCGGATCAGCTTGTTGATCGTCTCGATCATGTGGACCGGAATCCGGATGGTCCGGGCCTGGTCGGCGATGGCACGCGTGATGGCCTGACGAATCCACCAGGTGGCGTACGTCGAGAACTTGTAGCCGCGCTTGTACTCGAACTTGTCGACGGCCTTCATCAGGCCGATGTTGCCTTCTTGGATCAGGTCCAAGAACTGCAGACCGCGGTTCGTGTACTTCTTGGCGATCGAGACGACGAGGCGGAGGTTGGCCTCGACCAGCTCGGCTTTCGCCTTCTCGGCTTTCCGCCGAGCGCTCATCAGCTCCTCGTGAAGCTCTTGGAGGTCGGCGGCGCCCATATGGGTCTCCTGCTCGACCTGGCGGATACGCTTGGTGGCCAGCCGCATCCGAGCCTCGATCTCGTGAAGCTCGGAGGGGTGAAGCCCAAGGCGGCGACACAGCTTGAACTCCTCTTCCTCGGAGAGGCGGACGTTCTTGAACAGCCCGCGAAGCTCCTTGAGGTCCATGCCGGCCCGACGCTCGCACTCGTTGAGGTCGCGCTCGGCCCGGTCAACTCGACTGACCAGCTGAGTGAGCTCCTCGACGATGCCGTCGACGGGTCGCTTCGAGAGATTCATGTCGCGAATGGCCTCGGCACATGCGCGGTGATGGTCCTCGAGCTGCTGTCCGAACTTCTCGGCTTTCTCCTCGATCTCTTCGAGCGGCGAGGTGGCGAGCCCCTCGCGAATCTTCTCGATTTCCTTCTGGTGACGGCGGACCTTGTCGATCTGCTTCTGAAGGTTCTCGAGCGCGGCCTCTTGGTTGGCCGGGACGGTGTCTTCCTTCTTCTTGTTCGGATTGTTGTCCGTCGGCGCGCTGATCTGAATGACGTCTTTGACCCGAACCTGGGCCCGTCGGACCCGGTCGAACATCTCGAGGGAGTAGGGCACGGCGACCGGGCTGCGTAGCGCGATCTCCAGCATGCTCTTCTCGCCCTGCTCGATGCGCTTGGCGATCTCGACCTCGCCTTCACGGGTCAGCAGGGAGACCGAGCCCATCTTCCGCAGGTACATCCGCACCGGGTCGTTGGTGCGGGTGGACTCGTCATCGTCCTTCTTCTTCTTGTCGGCCTTCTTGGCAGCCGGCTTGCGGATGCCGGTGACCTTGGCCGTGGCACTGGCGACGGCCTTCACGTCCGCTTTCGAAAGCACGTGAACCCCCTCGTCGACGAGGAGCTTCTCCCAGTTGCCGATCTCGCTGGGGGACACGATTTCCGGCGGGAGAAGCTGGCGCAGCTCATCCGCAGTGATGTGCCCCTTCTTCTTTCCGAACGCGATGAGCTGCTTCTTGAGCTTTTCCTGATCGACGTTGCGGGCGGTGGCTTTCTTGGACATGGCTACCTTCGAACCTTCTAGAGGGGTCTTAAGGGACGGGTTAGTTGGGCAACGAATCCGGCGCCGAGTCGTCGCCGGTGGGGCGGTCGCTGTCTCTTATACACATCTCCGAGCCC
>CAJXVA010000419.1 GCA_913061055.1 uncultured Pseudomonadota bacterium | reverse complement strand
GATCTACACTAGATCGCTCGTCGGCAGCGTCAGATGTGTATAAGAGACAGCTCCCCATTCAGATCACCACCGCGGTCGCCTTCGCCCCCTGCAACACCATCGTCATGGCCGGCACCGCCGACGCGACTCCCGATGCCACGGCGTTTGGGCGGCAGCTGTGGGCGACCAAGCTTGCCGACGACGGGACCGAGCTGTGGACCAGCTTCATGGACGGCCCGCTGGACAGCAGCGAGGTCGGCGACGGCATCCGTGCGATTGCAATCGACGCGGCAGGCCAGATCACGGCCGCCGGCGCGGTAACAGTCGAGATCAATGAATCACAGGATGAGAAGTTCCCGGTGAACGATATCGATCTGTGGCTCGGCCGCTTCGACGCGTAGCGGAACTCGCCGATCAGCTGGGCGAGACGAAGACCTCGCGCGGCGTCGTGCCGCGACTGGGTCCGATCACGCCGCGCTCTTCCATGGCGTCGACGATCTTTGCAGCGCGGTTGTAGCCGACGCCCAAGCGACGTTGGACCATGCTGGTGCTGACCTTTTGAGCCTCGGCGACGACCTCGACCGCGCGGTCGTAGAGCGAGTCGAGGTTCTCGTCCACGGGCCCGTCCGCCTCGTCGGGCTTGCGGACCACGTCCATGTTGTAGACGGGGCGGGCCTGCTTCTTGACGAAGTCGACGACCTTGAGGATCTCGTCCTCACTGACAAAGCAGCCGTGCACCCGGTTGGGCTGCTTGCCGCGGTCCATGTGCAGCATGTCCCCCATCCCCAGCAGCTGCTTGGCGCCCTTGCCATCGATGATCGTGCGCGAGTCGATGTCGGAGGTGACCTGGAACGCGATCCGTGACGGGAAGTTGTTCTTGATCGTACCGGTGATGACGTCGACGGAAGGACGCTGCGTCGCCACGATCAGGTGGATGCCGGCGGCACGAGCCTTCGCCGCAATGCGAGCCACGCTCTGCTCGACCTCCTTGCTGGCGACCATCATCAGGTCCGCGAACTCGTCGATGATGACGACGATGAACGGCATCTTCTCGGGATACTCGGGCGCATCCGCTCCGCCGCGCGTCTCCTTCGGGCCGTTGTGGTCAAAGCTGATGCCGGACAGCGCGGTGCCGTTGGCCATGTCCTCGCCCTGCTCCTTGGCGACCCGTCGCATCTCCTCTTCGGCGACTTCGGCCAGCCGCATTTCTTTTTCCCAGGCCGCCTGAAGCTCGGGGAGCTTCTTGTTGTAGCCGGAGATATCGCGCACCTGCGCCTCGGAAAGACAGGTGTAGCGGCGCTCCATCTCCTGCACGGCCCAGCGAAGCGCGAGCGATGCCTTCTCCGGGTCGGTCACCACGGGCAGCAACAGGTGCGGGATGCCCTCGTAGATCGACAGCTCCAACATCTTGGGGTCGATCATCAGCATGCGAACGTCCTCGGGCGTCTGCGTGTACAGCAGCGAGCAGATCATGGAGTTGACCCCCACGGACTTGCCCGATCCGGTCGCACCGGCGACGAGCAGGTGCGGCGCCTTGGCGAGGTCGATGACCTCGATGTTCCCCGTGATGTCTTTGCCCAGCGCCAGCGGGAGCTTCATCTTCTTGCCGAAGTCCTCGGGCTCGAGCATCTCCTTGATGTAGACGGTCTCGCGGGTCTTGTTCGGCACCTCGAACCCGACCGATGCCTTGCCAGGAATCGGTGCCAGGATCCGGATCCGGATGGCCTCGAGCGCCATCGCGAGGTCGTTCTCGAGGCTCTCGATCTTGGACAGCTTCACGCCGGCCTCGGGCTTGAACTCGTAGCGGGTGATGACCGGTCCGGGGTGGATCTTGGTGACCTTGCCGCGGATCTTGAACTCGCCCAGCGTGCTGACCAGGCGCTGCGCCTGCTCGAGCACGAACTTGCGATCGAAGTCGTTGTGCGCCGTCTCCTCGGCAGCGGCGAACAGCTCGGCCGGAGGCAGCAGGAACGGGCCGGACGTGAGCCGGACGATCGACCCGGCGCCAGGGGGGGACTTGGTGGCCTTCTTGGGAGCGGGGGCCGGCTTCGACTTGAAAGCGTCGATCGGCTTCTGCTGCGACGCCGCTTGCTGCTCGGCGAGTTCTTCGGGACGCGGGGGCGTCTTCTTGCCGCTGGAGGCGGCCTTCGCAGTCGCAACTCCGCCCACGCCGGCCTCGGGAGTCTCGGTGCGCACGACGATTTCCGGCTCCTCCTCGGGAACAGCCTCCTGTGCGGCTTCGGGCTCGGGCGTCGCCGTATCGGCGGCCTTGGTTCGTCGTCGGTTCGAGCCGCGCTTGGGGCTCGGCACCTTCAGGTCGGTCTCGATCTCCTCGCCAACCGCGACGGTGTCCTCTGCGTCGTCCGAGGGCTTGGCTTTGGACTTGGCCTTGGACTTGCGCGCGCCTCGACGACGGTTCTTGGACTTGGAGGCCGGAGCCTCCTCCAGCTCGGGCTCGTCCCCTTCGAGCTGTTCCTCTTCGAAGTCCTCTTCGTCGTCCTCTTCGTCCTCTTCGTCCCAGTCCTCGCCCAACTCCTCATCGAGGGCCGCGAGTTCCTCGTCGAGTTCTTCCTCGACCGGTCCCGGGTCGCGCTGCGTTTCAATCAGGTCGGAGATTCCAGCGTGCAGGTAGCCGCCCACCCGGCGAAGCGACCCGACGATCGCGTGACCGGCGGTGACCAGGTGCGCCGTCGACAGCGGCGTCGACGCGATGAGGCCGACGCACAGCAGCGTGAGCGCCAGCAGATACGTGCCGGCATGAGCGAGCATGCCGAGGCTGACCTCCCCGACGAGCTCTCCGGCCAATCCGCCGGCCGTGTACCCATGCACCCGGTAGGCCGGGAACATCACGTGCAGCAGCACGCAGCCGGCCAGGGTGGCCACCGAAAACCCCACGCCCTCCCCGAGCGTGATCTCCATGCCTTCGCCGCGCAGGGCCTTGATGCCCATGCCGAACACGCCCAGCGTGATCAAATAGGCCGCCATTCCGAAGCTCGCGTAGACGCCGGTGGCGACGATGTGGCCGACCGGGCCCATCAGGGTTCCGGAGCCGGTCTGGTACGAGACCAGCCCGCCGAACATCAGCACACCGCCCGCGAGCAGCGCGATTCCCAGGAACTCGCCCCAGGGCCGCGGCAGCAAACCGCCTCCGGCCGCCTTGGAGGCCTGCTCGGATCCGCGCTTCGTCCGGGAGGGTTTCTTTCGAGCCGCCATTTTCCTTCGCAATTCCGGCGACTTGAAGGCTGGTGCACCTACGGTCGCATGGCATCCTACCGGCGTGCCTGAAAGAGTCAAAGTTCCTGCATTTTCGCGGGGTTCGGGCTCAGCGCCGGCCGCGTCGACTGCGCGACGGCGGTGGTTTGCGGGCCCTACCCACCTCCGGGCTTTGATAGGCTCCGCCGGCCCCATGAGACGCGCACTGTTCGCCCTCACCCTGGTCGCCCTCGCCGTCCCCGGCTGCAAGGCCAAGAAGCTCCAAGCGGAGCTCGACGCAACGAACGCGACCCTCGCTCAAACCGAGTCCGACCTCGCTGGCGAGCAGAACAAGAACCAAAAGCTCACCGCGGAGAACCAGGCCTTCGAAGCCAGGGTCGCCGAGCTCGAGACCGAGCTCGCTTCGCTCAACGACCAGATCGAGGACCTGGCCAAGAAGCAGGGCCTCACCGCCAAAGAGCTCAAAGACCTTCGCGCCGAAAAGGCGAAGCGGGAGAAGGAGCTGCAGGTCTACAAAGACCTCTTCGCCGAGCTCAAGGCCCTGGTGGACGCCGGCACAATCGAAGTCGTGTTCCGGAAAGGACGCATGACGGTCAAGCTGTCGAACGCGATTCTGTTCGACAGTGGAAAAGCCCGCCTCCGCGAAGAAGGCAAAGCCGCCGTCGCCCAGATCGTCCCGGCGCTGGCCAAGGTCGGCGACCGCGAGTTCCTCGTCGCAGGTCACACCGACAACGTTCCGATCCGAACGGCCCGCTACAAGAACAACTGGGAGCTTTCCACCGCTCGGGCCGTTTCGATGGTGACCGAGATGATCGCAGACGGATACCCCGGGACCCGCATCGGCGCCGCTGGCTTCGGCGAGTTCGATCCCATCGCGTCCAACGAGACGGATCAGGGCAAAGAGCAGAACCGCCGCATCGAGATCATTCTGATGCCGAACCTGGGCGAGATTCCCGGGATGCAGCAGATGCTCAAGAGCAACAAGGCCCGATAGCAGCCGGAACTTTCCAGACCGTCGCGTGTCCAGATAGGACATGCGGCGGTTTTTTGTTGTGGGCAGCGTTTGGTTCGCGGCCTGCGCCGCCGACCCGGCGCCGACACGCCCCGCCCGGGACTCGGCCCAGCCGGTCACCGCAGACCCGCTGTTCGAGGACCCCGCGGCCTTCGACCTGCTTCCGCCCGTCGGCCCGACGGGCTGGAGAGCCCGCTTCGACGAGCCAGGCCAGAGCTACCTCGACTACCTCGGCACCGTGCCGCGGCGCCCGGCCCCGGATGCGGAGCACCTGTACCTCCTCCCGCTCGGCGAGATGGGGACCGCGTTCGTCGTCGACGCCGAGGTCACCTACATCGTTCGCACCCCGCCGCCGGAGCAAATGGCGGACTTGCTCACGGTCTACTTCGGCCTGCCGACCGAGGTCCTGCCACAACTCGAGGTGGGCTCTGTCATCGAACCCGACCGCATCCGCCAGGGGCACGAACAGTTTCGCGCTCAGCGTTTGTTCGAAGCGACCGCACCGTTGGTGCCGGACGACGCCTACTCGATGACAACGTTGATGGTGCAGGACGTGTTCTTCGACGATGCACAGGCGTGGGGCTATGGCTTCGGTCAGCACCGCGAGGGTCAAGCGGTGGTGAGCTTCGCGCGGATCGACCCCGTGGTCTCTGGCCTCGCCCGCGAGCCGGACGTCCTGGAGCGGATCCCCCTGCGAGCGTTCACGCTGCTCGTACACGAGGTCGGGCACACCTTCGGCTTCGAGCACTGCACCGAGCACCGCTGTGTGATGAACGGGATGGAAGACCTCGCCGAGCTCGACGCGACCCCGCTACACCTGTGCCCCCAGTGCCTTCGCAAGCTGCTGTATCTGCGCCCCACCGATCCGGCTGCGCGCTACCGGGCTTTGAGCGCGCTGTACGGCACGCTGGACCTGGAGACCCCCCCGACAGTGGACCGCCGCCCGCCTTCGTTCCCTCGAACGTGAGGCCGCGCGTCCGGCTGCGCCTTGAGCACGCGCGCGAGGGCGTGGGAGCCTGCGCGCATGGACGCGCCGATCGACATTCCCGATCGCCTCAACATGGTCACCTTCTTCCTCGACGACAGGCTCGAGGAAGGACGCGGCGACGACGTGGCGATCATCGACGCCTCGACCGACCGCCAGGTCACCTACGCCGGCGTGCACGAGGGCAGCTGCCGCGTGGCCAACCTGCTGCGCGAGCTGGGGCTGACCATCGAGGACCGGGTGCAGCTGCTGCTGCTCGACACCCCCGAATTCGTCGAGTCGTACTTCGGCATCCTTCGGGCCGGCTGCGTTGCGGTTCCGACCAACACCTGGCTGCGAACCAAAGACTTCGAGTACTACTTCGAGTACGCGCGTCCCAAAGCCGTCATCGTCGACGCCGAGATCTGGCCCGAGGTCGCGCCTGCCGCCGCCAAGGCGCCGTATACGAAGCACTTCATCGTGCTCGACCGCAGCGGCGCCCAGGCACCGCAGGACACGATCGACTACCGCGAAGCGCTGCAGCGGCAGAGCGCCGAGGCCACGACCGAGCCGACGTATCGCGATGACTTCTCCACCTGGCTCAGCTCCTCTGGGTCGACGGGCAACCCCAAGTGCGTGGTGCACATGCACCACGACTTTGTGTGGAACACCGTGGCCTATGCCCAGCGCACGCTCGGCCTGACCCACGAGGACATCACGATGGCCGCGCCCAAGCTCTTCTTTGGGTATGCGCTGGCCAGCAACATGCTGTTCCCCTTCTCGGTCGGCGGCCGCATCGTGCTCACGCCCGACCGCATCCAGCCCCAGCGCTACTTCGAGCTGGCGGAAAAATACAAGGTCACCCAGTTCGTCACGGTTCCGACCAACATCGCCAAGCTGATGGCCGTGCCCAAGCCCGAGCGCTTCGACTTCAGCTCGGTGCGCTCGCTGGTCTCCGCCGGAGAGGCCCTGCCGCCCCGCGTGTACCGCGATTGGAAGGAACGCTTCGGCGTCGAGATCTACGACGGCATCGGCTCGGCCGAGATGTTCCACGTCTACATCACCAACCGCCCCGGTGACGTGAAAGAAGGGAGCCTGGGCAAGCTGGTCGACGGCTACAGCTACCGACTGATCGACGACGACGGCAATGAAGTGCCCAAGGGCGAGATCGGCACCCTCGTGATCAAGGGACCCTCCGCGGGCCAGGGCTACTGGCGAATGCGGGACAAGAGCCGCGAGACGTTCTGGGGCGACGAAGTCAAAGGCGGAGACAAGTTCTACGTCGATGAGCAGGGGTACTTCTGGTACTGCGGCCGCGGGGACGACATGCTCAAGTGCTCGGGTGTGTACGTCTCACCGGTCGAGGTCGAGAACGCGCTGCTTGGACACGATGCGGTGTTCGAAGCCGGGGTCGTCGGTGTCCGCAACGCCGAAGGACTCGAGAAGACGATGGCGTACATCGAGCTGGCCGAAGGGCACGGCCCGACCAAGGACCTCGAAGCCAGCATCATCAGCTACTGCCGAGAACACCTCGCGCCGTTCAAGGCACCCCGGATGGTGCGTTTTCTGCCCGAGCTCCCGCGCACGGACACCGGCAAGATCAAGCGCGGCGCGCTTCGAGATCTGGCGACCCAGGAGACGCTGTGAGCGGTTCGGCACACGCGCTGTTCGGCATGCGCTACCCCGAGGTGGCCGAGGCGATCGCGGGGGCGGACCGCTCCGTCGCGATCATCCCCGCTGGCAGCGTCGAGGCCCATGGCCCGCATCTGCCGCTGGGGACGGACACGCTCATCTCCACCGCCGTCGCCGAGCGAGCGGCCGCCGCCCTCGCGACGCGCGGCTACCTCGCGGTCCACTACCCGCCGCTGCACTACGGAGTGACCGACTGGGCGGAGGGCTTTGCCGGAACGACCAGCATCGGCGCTGAGGTCATCGGGCCGCTGGTCTTGCAAGCGTGCCTGTCCGCGCATCGGCTCGGCTTCGATCACGTCGTGCTCACCAACGCGCACCTCGAGCCCGGGCACATTCAAACGCTTCGCGCCGTCGCCAAAGACTACGAAGCCCAGACCGGCACGGCGCTGCTGTTCGTCGACAAGACCCGTCGCAAGCAGGCGCAGAAGTTGACCGCCGAGTTTCGCAGCGGCTCGTGTCATGCCGGTCAGTACGAGACCAGCTTGATCCTCGCGATCCGGCCCGACCTCGTCGACACCGCGGCCGCCGACGCCCTGCCCTCACTCGAGCTTCCACTGCACGAGAAGATCGCCGCGGGCGCGAAGAACTTCGCCGAGTGCGGTCTCGAGCAGGCCTACTGCGGAGCGCCGGCCAAGGCGACCGCGCAAGAAGGCGAGAGCTCGCTGACCATCCTCGCGCAGATGGTCGTCGACGCGGTCGAGGCCGCCTCACTCCAGGACTGACTTGGAACAGACGTGATGTGCCTAGTTGGCAACGGTGCAGTATCCCACGGGGTCTAGGCCCGGCCTCGCTGGGTCGAAGAACGGGAGGCATGCGGAACCGGGGCCGCAGGTCTGGGGCTCGTCGAGGTGGCAATACGACGTGCAGCATGGCTCGTCGTCAACACACCCCTCCACCGCTTCCGCATTCGTCCAAAACGTACCGGGCGGACACTGCGGATGAGAGACCTCGTCGAGTTCCACCCCGACCCCCTCCCGTAGACACACGAAAGCCTGTTCGGAGCTTGGGTAGCAGCCGGAGCCGTCGTCGCAATCGGGCGCAAGCGGATCACACATGGGCAAACACAGCTTAAGCTCGCCATCGTTGGCCACCATGCAGGTCTCGTTGGAATCGGCACAGCCGAGCCCTTCGGGACCGGCGCTGCAAAACCGAGCGCAGGCACCCTCCAACAGTTGCGGGTCGACATCCCAGCACATCAGACCCACGTCGCAGGTGTCGAGGCCGGAGACCTCACTGCCCTCGACGCTGCACACCTCGCCCGCCTGGCCTGGCTCGGAATCTACGGGAACGCAGCGCCGAGCGTTCCAGACGTTGCCGCCGTCGTTCGCCCAGGGTCGGCACGCTTCGCCCTCCCGGCAGTTCTGCTCGAGTAGGTCGCATTCGATCGGCACTCCGCAGTGCGCCAAGTAGCCTTCCTCCAGGCCGCCACATCCCGAGGTGGGACCCAGGAAACCACCTCCCTCGTCCGAGCTGTCCTCGCTGGGCGAGGGAAGCCCCGTGTCGCCCGATGTTGTCGGCTGCGACGGGGGTGATGCCGACGTAGGAGCCCCAGTTGTGGACGAAGCCGGAGGCATCTGAGCTGAACCCGTGCTCCCACCCCCCGCCTCGGGCTCGTCCACGGAGACCACCGGACCGCACCCAGTCACGACCAGGAGCGTCAACGCCATCCGTCTGAGGTTGTGCATTTTTGGTCTCCCTCCGCTCGGGACGGTGCAATCCACGGCCAAGGAGAGAGCACCAACACCGTAATACTACCCAAACAAACATAGCTGTCAAAGACTCATGACGGATAGGGCGGCGACGCCGTCCGACAACGCACTACGCCCTGATGAGGGCTCCTCCGTGGTGACAACGACCGGCCCGGGCCTCTGAGGCTAGGCACGCATGACCGCGCTCGCGCAGGCCGCCTCAGCGACGCCGGCCAAGTCCGAGTAGGCCCAGGCCCTGTCTCTTATACACATCTCCGAGCCCACGAGACCTCTC
>CAJXVA010000418.1 GCA_913061055.1 uncultured Pseudomonadota bacterium | reverse complement strand
ACCCGAGGGATCCTCGACGGGCGTGAAGTGAACGTTGTCGTGCTCGGGGAGCGCTTCGCCGTGGACGACGGATTGCACAGCGGCGTGGGCGGCGACCGCGTCGGGGACGACGACCGGCGCGGACGGTTCCGGTCCGATTGTGGGTGTTTCCGCCTTGGGATCCGGTGGCTGGGAGCCCTGCGTGGCCGGAGGTGCCGGTTGCTCGGGCGAGGCTGGGCTAGGCGCCGATCCGTCGGGCGCAGAGCAGCCGACAAACCACAGTGCTGCCAAGATTCGCGAGCGCATCACGGACAACGGTAGCAGCCCGGCAACTCCGCTCCCAACGACTGGCGCAGCCGGCCCGCTTCGGATGCCGGCGCCACGCCGCACTTCGATCACTCGGTGGCGTCGATCGGCCACCCTGTCTGCATCAGCGAGCGGCACGTGGCCGAGGCCTCGACCGGCGCGTAGGCGAACGGCCCATTGACGACCTCGTGAGTGTCGCTTGCGACGACCGAGAGGCAGGCTCCTTTGGCACCGAGCACCTCTTGGTCCACTGTGACCCGAGCGTTGCCTCGCAGCGCATCACCGCTGAGCTCCGCCCGGGCGCGCGTGCGCGATCGGTTGGCCACATAGAGGTCGCCGCTGCAGACCGAGGAGTCCACGTGCACCGTCATGCCCGGATGTCCATCACCATCGACGTCCTCGCGGGACCAGGAGACCTCGGAGGTCCCCTTGAGGTCGACGCCGTTGGACGAGAACCCAAACTCGTTGGCTGGGAGCGCGCGTGCGTCCATCCGGACCTTCACTCCCGCCACCGGCCGAATGACAACCATGCAGGCTTCCTGGGTGAGGGTGATCTGGTCGTCGTCGTGTCGGACTCGCGCGACGGTCCAAGTGTCGGTACGGGTTTGTACCTCTCCCTTGAAGGGGACGTCGCGCTTGCCAAAGCTGACTTGGTGCCCGGCCCAGACCTGACCGTCGACGGACTGCGTGGCCATGGTGGCCAGCGGATCGGCGAACAGGGGTAGGGCGGAGAGCGTGGCGAGGGTTAACAGGCTCACGTATTCGGTCCTTTCGGCTCGTTGCAGGGGCCCTCGGGGACCCCAGAGGTTGTCGTCCCGTACCCGGCCACAGCGTGGGCCCGCGGCTGGGTCGGGATTTGGGACTAGTGGGTTTTTGCGCCGCGTCGACGTCGTGCGATCAGCGTCTCGATGCTTCGGATCGTCTGCCTGACGTCGTCGTGCGGAACGACCAGGCCGCCCCGTTCCTGCACGAGCGATGCGAGGGCTTCCGATCCCTGTCCACCCACGACCCAGGGCGTATCCCCGCACGCGTCAGCGTAGGCGTCGACGAGCTCGCGAGCCCGGTGAGGTGGCGGGGCGAGCGTGACCGAGAGGCCCACGCAGGCGGGCTTGAGGTGTTGGACGGACTGCCGAATCGCTGCAGGGGGAGTCCGAGCTCCAAGCATCAGCGTGCGGAACGAAGCTTCGGCCAGGTGCAGCGCGATGCCGTACAGCGGGAGGGCATGCTCGTCCTCGGCAAAGCATCCAAGCAGGACACGACGGGAGCCGGGCGGCGGCTGCAGCAGACCGATCAGCTTGCGCGCGGTGGTCTCGAGCAGCTGGGTCGCGATGTGCTCTTGGGCGATGGTGATGTCGCCCGAGTGCCACAGCTGACCGATCCGAAACATCACCGGGACGATGACCTGCTCGCAGATGACGGAGGCCGACCCCAGCGTGAGGGCACGGTTGACCGACATCTCGATCCCGTCCGGGTCGAACCTCTCGACCGCGTTGACAATCTGCTCGCGCACCTGTTCGTAGGGGTCGCCGAGGTGCGCGTGTTCGATGGGCTGGCTCGCCTCGGAGAGCACGACCTTGGCCGCTTCACTGGGCGACATGCCGTCACCACACAGAGACCGAACGCGCTCGATGAGAGCGACGTCATCGTCGCTGTACACGCGGTAGGACGATTCGGTCCTCCGCGGCACGGGAATCCCGTACCTTCGCTCCCAGGCCCTCAGCGTCGCGGCTGAGATGCCGGTCTTCTGCGCCACGACATTGATCCGGTATTTTCCTTCGTCTTCAGGCACGGGACTCTCTTCCGAGGTGTTGTGAGTCTGATTTGTACAAGGTTCATTGTCAAACCTTTGGTCAAAGTTATACTGGCCATCGATGAATGCCTCACCTGCCTCTGTCTCCTCCAAGTCCGATCAACCCCATGCAGTGGTCATCGGCAGCGGCTTTGGGGGCCTGGCAGCCGCGATTCGCCTCGGGGCGCGTGGATGGCGCGTCACGGTTCTGGAGCGTCGCGACCAGCCCGGGGGTCGGGCCTATGTCTACCGCCAGGACGGGTTCACCTTCGACGGCGGGCCCACCGTCATCACCGCCCCGTTCTTGTTCGAGGAGCTGTGGGAGCTGTGCGGGAAGAAGCTCAGCGACGACATCGACCTCCGCCCGGTGGCCCCATTCTATCGGATTCGGTTCAATGATGGGCAAACGTTCGACTACACGGGTGATGGCGACGCCATGCGGGAGCAGGTCGCCAAGTTCAACCCGGACGATGTCGAGGGGTACGACCGCTTCTATGAGATGAGCCGCAAGATCTTCGAGGTCGGCTTCGAACGGCTCTCGTTCGAGCCCTTCTCCAGCTGGTGGGACATGGCGAAGATCGCCCCGGACATGGTCAAGCTCAAGAGCTACCGGACCGTGTGGGGCTTGGTCGCCTCCTACGTGAAGAGCCACGAGGTCCGTCAGGTTCTGAGCTTCCACCCGCTGCTGGTCGGCGGCAACCCCTTCGAGACGACCTCGATCTACTCGCTGATCTGTCACCTCGAGCGAAAGTGGGGCGTGTGGTTCCCGATGGGCGGCACCGGTTCTCTGGTCAAGGGCCTCGTGGGTCTGATCGAGGGGCAGGGAAATACCGTGGTCACCGGACAGACGGTGGAGGAGATCCGCGTCGAAGACGGCAAGGCCGTGGGTGTGACGATGGAGGACGGCCGCGAGATCGATGCGGACCTCGTCGTTTCCAACGCCGACTCGGCTTGGACCTACAAAAAACTGATCAACGCCAAGCACCGCAAGCGGTGGACCGACGAGAAGGTCGACAAGGCCCGGTTCTCGATGAGCCTGTTCGTCTGGTACTTCGGCACGGACAAGAAGTACGACGACGTCGCGCACCACACGATCATGCTCGGGCCCCGCTACAAGCCGCTGCTCACCGACATCTTCAAGAACAAGACCTTGTCCGAGGACTTCAGCCTCTACTTGCACCGGCCGACCGCGACCGACCCCTCCTTGGCCCCGGACGGTTGCGACGGGTTTTACGTGTTGTCTCCGGTCCCGCATCTCGACGCGGACGTCGACTGGGAGGTGGAGACCGAGCGCTACCGCAAGAAGATCGAAGCGCATCTGGAATCCACCATCATGCCGGGCTTGAGCGAGTCGATCGTCACGTCACGCTGCCTCACGCCACAGGGGTTCCGCGACGACCTGCTGTCGGTCAAAGGCGCGGCCTTCGGCATGGAGCCGGTGTTGTTGCAGAGCGCGTACTTCCGGCCTCACAACGTCTGCGAAGACATCGAGAATCTGTTCCTCGTCGGCGCGGGGACGCACCCCGGCGCTGGTGTTCCTGGGGTGCTTTCTTCGGCCAAGGTTCTCGAGCGTGTGCTCCCCGAGCTTCCCTTGAGCCGTCCGGAGGCTTTGTCGGCGCCGGCGGACACCAAGCTCACTCCGGGCAAGAAACACGATGCCGCCTGAAACGACCGCCCTGGCGGTGTCGGCCGACGCTGCGTCGGACCTCGCCGTCTGCAAGGCGCTGCTCGCCAAGGGCAGCAAGAGTTTCTCCGCCGCGTCGTGGCTTCTGCCCCGGCGGATGCGCGACGACGCGGCCACGTTCTATGCGTTCTGCCGAGTCGCGGATGATGCGGTCGACGACAGTGGCGACCCGGGGCGTGCGGTCGAGCGGCTCCACATTCGGCTCGACCGCATCTTCGGCAATCAGCCCGAGGCAGACCCCGTCGATCGGGCGCTGGCGCGGGTGGTGCATCGTCATGACATGCCCAAGGCTCCATTCTCGGCGCTGCTCGAGGGCTTCGAATGGGATGCTCAGGAGCGCCGCTACCGGACGCTCTCGGATGTGTTGGCCTACGCCGCCCGCGTGGCGTCCGCGGTCGGGGTCGTGATGACCTATCTGATGGGCGTGCGAGACCGAGACACGTTGGCTCGCGCCTGCGATCTCGGGGCCGCGATGCAACTGACCAACATCTGTCGAGACGTTGGAGAAGATGCACGACGCGGTCGCATCTATGTGCCCGAGGATTGGCTCGAAGAGGGCGGCATCGAGCCCCAGACCTGGCTGGGCGATCCGACGTTCGAGCCCGCAGTGGCAGGTGCGACCGAGAGATTGCTCGACGAGGCCGCTCGTCTCTACGCGCGCTCGCGACCGGGCGTCGGAGCGCTGCCCTCGGACTGTCGGCCCGCCATTCGTGCGGCCGGCCTGATCTACGCCGACATTGGACGTGTGGTTCGCCAACGCGAGTTCGACTCGATCTCGGGGCGCGCTCGGGTGGGGCTGCCGCGGAAGCTGTGGCTGCTGACGCGGTCGTGGTGGCAGAGTCACGACCCGGAGCTCGGGTTGGATGCCGCGCCGTTGCCCGAGGTGGAGTTCTTGCTGCCGTGATCGAGGCGGTCCGCTGGCGGCCGTTCGCACGCTGGTTTCGACGCCACGCCACGGGAAGGATCCGCTCGAGCTTCGCCGCTGTGCATGTCCGAGGATTGGACGCGTTGCGCGAGGCGGCCGCGGATGCGCCGGTTCTGATCATCGCCAACCACAGTTCGTGGTGGGACTCGCTGTTGGCGTTGTGGCTCTCGGAGAGCGAACTCCCGGGCTCGCAGGCCTACGGCATGATGGACGCTTCGAACCTGAAGCGGTTTCGGTTCTTTCGGTGGATCGGCTGCTTCGGAGTCGACCTGTCGTCCCGACGAGACGGGGCCCGGGCGGCGCGGTACTCCCTCGATCTGTTGAAACTCCGTAGGACTGTTCTGTGGGTGTTTCCGCAGGGGGCGGAGCAACCGTCGCATCTGCCCCTGCGTTTCATGCCTGGCGCGGCCGGCATCGCGAGACGGGCTGCGAGCGTCCCGGTGATCCCGGTCGCGTTCGCCTACGTGTTCGAGCGGGAGGAGCAGCCGCATGTCTACATCTCGGTGGGCGAGCCGATGTCCCTGGAGGACGGGGCCAGCCGGGAGGCGCAGGAGCGTGCGGTCGAAGCGGAGCGCCAGCGCATCAACCGTCAGGTCGAATCGCGGGACCAAGGATTCTCGACGATGTTCGAGCGGGAGCCCACCGCGGTATCTCGCTGGGCGACCGCGTGCCTGGATCACTTCGCCGGATGGCTCGCGCCGCGTCAGGCCAAGCGCCGCATCGCGCTACCCGCCGAGCGGCCCGTCGACAGCGCTGAGGCGCCCACCGGGCCCAAGCCGTAGCGTTCGGTCGCGCCACGAGACACTGGGCCGACCCAGCGCGCGGGCGAACGCAAGCAGCAGGACGACATCGGCCAGGAGCCACTCGTGGGTCGCCGCGGCAACCCTGCGGCCACGGGGCGCCGAGGCAGCCAGCGCGACCGCAATTCGCGTGGACAAGACAATTGCACCAAGACTCACGGACCATAGCGGGGCGAGCGTTGCCAGCAGCGTCAGGAGCACGAGAAGGATCGGAGCCGCGGCGAGCAGCAGCGGATAGCTCAACAGCAACGCCGGACGCTGGGCGCGAATCACCCACAACCAGCGGGTGTAGCGAGCCAGGACGTCCGCCATCGAACGTGCGCTCCCGATGGCACGCACCGAGCTGCGCAGCATTGTGGTGGTCCACCCCCGCTGTCGCAGGCGTCGTGCCAGCTCCATGTCCTCCCCGAGGTGTTCGGTCAGCCCATCAAAGCCACCAATCTCGCGGAGGGCGTCGGACCGCACCGCGAACGTCTTGCCCACAAGTCCGCCCGGGTCGAGTTCGCCGAGCAGGTTGAACGCGTGGAGCGATGCTCCGAGCACGGCCGCGGACGCCCGGTCGCCCACGCCCTGAAGCGCACCGACCTCGACGGGAGGGGCCCAGACCGCTGCTACGGCGTCGCTGCGCAGCGGCGCGAGCAGGGCGTCGAGGCCAAACCCGCTGAGGTCCACGTCGGCGTCCACACACACCACGACGTCGTGTTCCGCGTCGCGGGTGACCTCGGCGAGCTGTCCCACCTTTCGGTTGTGGGCGTTTGTGGCAGCGATGACCGCCTCCGCGTCTTGGCCTTGTTCGCGAAGCCACTGTGCTGCCCGACAAACAGGGCCCCATGCCGGGTCGTCGCGGCTCTCGACACATAGACGGATCTGAAGCGGTCCGCCGTACCGAAGCTCCGCGGTCGAGCGCAAGGCAGGCTCGAGCGTGGCGTCGTCCCCGGTGCACGGTCGAACCAGAAGCACCGAAGGCTCTGGGCCATCGGTGGTCCGCACGGGTGCTCTCGAACGAGCCGCACGCGCGATCGCAACGCCGCACGTGGTGGCGTAGACAGCGACCCATGCCGTCATGCCTGCCGTCGCGAGCTGCACGATGGGGATCACGCCCTCCAACCTCGGCGGATGCGGAAGGGCAGAAGGAACTGCACCCACGGCTTGACGAACCGCGTCATGGAGAGGCTCTCGTGCATCGCCGTGCACGCCTGGCCATCGAAGGACGTTTGCAGCATCGAGCGGGTGTAGAATGGAGTGTCCTCCAGGGTGCGGATGACGCGGGTTTCACCGTGCGCACGGGTGCTGCCGTCCATGCCCCAAAACCCGCGGGGCAGGGGGGTTGCCACATCTGCGCTCAGCGGCTCGACACCGCCGGGGCTCAGCCGCAGGCCGAGCGGCGTGCCGGGGCCATCGTGCTCGTGAACGTCGTAGACGATGCACACGTCGTCTCCGACGTCGGCTCGCGACCAGTTCCACGACGCGAAGGTCTCCTCCAGGGGAACCTGACCAAAGTTGCAATCGTGGTACGCGCTTCCGCGAAAGCGAACCGAGGGGGTGTCGAGTTCGACCTCTGCCGACGCGCGGGCCCCGACCGGCCACCAGTGGTGCTCGCCCGCTCGGTCGAGGCGAAAGGGGCTCGGGGCGCCGTATTCGATGTCGATGCGGACGCGTCCCCGCAGTGGCCGTCCCCAGGGGGCGGTGCGCTCGCTCAGGTGCACCACCAGCGAGTCCCCATTGCGTTCGATGCGGGATCCCGACAACGCGAACGTGTCGGCGCTGCGCTCGACCGACTCCGGGCGGGCTTCGGTGAGCGCCCACGTACTGCCGCGCCTGCGATAGAGCACCGCGTTGACCGCACAGACCGACTCGGCAGGGGTCTGCGCTTGGCGTTGTCTCGCCTTGTAGTAGGTGGGCGAGAAGACCGAGCCGACGAAGAAGATCAGCGTCAGCGCAAATTCGCCGTCTTCGCTGAGGGCATCGACGTACCACCATGCATAGCCGTTTGCGGGGACGGTCGCGTCAAACCCAAGTGGTCGAAGACCCGGTCCGCTGCGATGCGTCCTCCCAGCGTCACCATGGGGATACCCGCTCCGGGGTGGGCATCCCCACCGACCAAGTAGAGCCCCGGGATCTTGGTGCTCGCGCCCGGTCGGGCGAACGCCGCCGCCGCGCCGTGGGTCGCGGGCCCGTACAGGGCGCCCCCCGTCTGCGGGAACATCGAGGCGAACTGCGACGGCGTGGTCACGATGCTGTCCTCCATGGTCAGATCCAGGCCGCAGCGCGACAGCAGCTGCATCATGTTGGTCTTGCATGTCTCGATCTCCTCGTCGAAGTTGCGTTGGTCGCCGCGCGCGGGTGCGTTGATCAAGCAGAGCAACCGCTCCCGCGCCTGCGCTTCGTGCAGGCTTCCTCGGTCCTGGGCGCAGATGTACGTGGTTGGCCGCGCTGGGATGCGGCCCTCGCGAAAGATCGCGTCAAACTCCGCTTGATAGTCGTCGCTGAAGAATACGTTGTGCCACTGCAGTTCGAACCCCTCGGCCCTGCCGGTGCCGCAGAAGGTGACCGCAGACAGCGACCGCTCCGGTTGCTTGGCCGAGGCCGCGCGCCGTGTTTCATCCCCAAGCAGCCCGCCACGAAGGGCGGCCGGCGAGCCATTGAACACCACGGTCTTGCATTTGAACCGCCGGCCGTCGGTGCATCGGACCCCCGTCACGCCGCTGCCATCGGTCTCGATCTCGGCGACTTCGGTGTTGCAGTGGACCTCCCCGCCGAGCGTTTCGATCGCTGAGGCGGTCGCCCGGGCGAGCTGAATCATTCCGCCTTGGACGCGCCAGACCCCGGCCTGCTCGACAGCGGCGATCAAGGACAGCGTGCCCGGGGCCGAGAACGGGTTGGACCCGTAGTACGTCGCATAGCGAGCGAACAACTGACGCAGGCGAGGGTCCTTGAAGTAGCTGCCCAGGGTTCGCCAAAGCGACCGATGCCAGTCGATTTTCATCAGCTGCCACAGTCCGCGAGGGCCGGTGTTGGACAGCCCCGCCATGATTCCGGGTGTGTCGGCTTCGATGAACGGGGCGCGAACGGTCTCGTAGATCGACTGCGCATTCTTGTGGAAGGCTCGAAACGCGTCTGCTTCGCGGGGCCCTGCAAACTCCGCGATGGCGTCGGCGGATCGCTGTGGGGCGGAGAACAGATCGAGGGTTGAGCCGTCCATCCACGCGTGACGGGCCAACACTTCGAGCGGCTGGGTCACGACGGCACTGGCGAAGTCCAGGCCGGCCTCGGCCCACAGGGCTTCGAACACCGGGCGCATCGTGAGGACTGTGGGCCCTGTCTCTTATACACATCTCCGAGCCCACGAGACCTCTCTACATCTCGT
>CAJXVA010000417.1 GCA_913061055.1 uncultured Pseudomonadota bacterium | reverse complement strand
ACTAGATCGCTCGTCGGCAGCGTCAGATGTGTATAAGAGACAGACATCGAAGCGTGCGCCGCCGCCGGTGAGCATGCGGGAGCGAAGGTTGGTGAACGCGTTGTACTGGGACTGCACGAACACCTCGGCACCCAACCGCGGGATGATCATCCGCGTGTAGCGAACGTGCATGAAGCCGTTGTCCGTCACGTCGCGGCCGGAGAACTTCACCAGCGACAGGTTGCTCGAGAGCATCCAGCGGTCGCGGAAGAACGCTGGCCGCGTCGTATCCAAGTAAGGGTGGAACGTCCGGTGTTGGACACCACCCCCGAAGCCGAGCTCGCGTTTGACGACGTTCCCTTCCTTGAGCCCGCCCTTGAAGTCGAGGGACGCGCTCCAGCCGGGCGCGTTAGGCTTGGACGCGATCCGCTCCATGTTGACCGGGCTGCCCCAGGCCACCGCCGGGTAGAGCGCGAGCGAGAGCCCAACCGCTGCGCGCCAAAGCTTCATGGGCGCGTTGTAGCCAATCCGTGGCCGGGTCTCAACGTGCCGCGGGCACAAGCTCTCCAGCAGCGAGTGCGTCCCGTACCGCTTCGAAGGTGGCGGCATCCCGGCGCTTCTGCGCGTCCCCCCGCTTGCGCAGCGCCCCCATGATCAACGCGAGACGGTGGTTGCCCGACAGGGTTTCTGTGTGTCGAGCCAGGAACGCCCAGTACAGCGGCGTGACCGGGCAGGTTTTCTTGGGGTGGAACGCACAGCCGGCGCAGTAGTCCGACATCTTGTCGATGTACGCGGACCCACTGACGTAGGGCTTGGTCGTCATCACATCCCCGGCGGCGTACGTACCCATCCCGAGCACGTTCGGCTCCACGACCCAGTCGTAGGCGTCCGCATACGCGACCCAGAACCAGTCTGTGAGCGCGCGTGGCGAGACATCGAGCAGCGTTGCGAGGTTCGCGAGCACCATGAGCCGCGTAATGTGGTGGCCGTATCCCTCGCGCCACACGCCTTCGACGACCGTATCCAGGCAGGCCATGCCGGATCGTGTTCCCCAATAGGCGGGCGGGACCGGGGTGCCCTCTCCCAGCGCCCTTGGACTCGCCCCACCGTCGGCGAGCGGCGTTGCGCCGGGCCACGGCCATCCTGCCCACCGCTCGAACCCGCCATCCCCCGGCGATGCACGCGTCGGCGCGACGCTTCGAAATCCGTCCGTCGCACGATGCACATGCCGCACGAACTCTCGCCATCCGAGGACCTGACGGATGAAACCTTCCTGACTCGACAGTGGCACGGTGGCGTTGGCAACGTCGTTGACAACTGTGCGTGGAAGCAGCCGATGGAGATTGATCAGCGCCGAGGTCCGCGTGTGAAAGATCGTCCGGCTCGCCGTGCTCATGGCGTCTTCATACGGACCGAAGTGCTCCATGCAGCGCTGCAGCGCCCAAGACCACTGCGTCCGCGCATCGTCGGCCGTTGCGGGAAGGCTCGTCAGATCGAGCACGCCAGGATGGTGGGCGAACTCCCGATCGATCAGCTCGCCCACCTCGCGGGTGATCTCATCGGGCTCGAACGTTGGGGGCGTGGGCGCAGGGGGTTCACCCGACCAGAACTTTCGGTTGTCCGCGTCGTGACTCCACTTGCCCCCGGCCGGCTTGCCGACCGCATCCAGCAGCAACCCCGTTCGTTTGCGAACCCGCCGATAGAACGCATCCATCCGCCACGGTGGCCCCTTGTCCTGCGGGTCGAAGTCCGAGGCGTCGGTGAGCCACCCGGCGTGGGGAAGGATCTCCAGCGTGCCGTCGGTGACCAAGCTCGCGAGGTCCGCCCGCAACTCCCGCTCCGCGGCCTCCATCATGCACAGTCCCCCGCGCCGCGCCGCGACCTCCCCCAACGCCTCGGCGTACGACCCTACGGCCACGACGTGCTCGACTGCGACACCGCGCCGAGCCTGCTCCAGGGCGAAGTGACGCCCATTGGCCAACACCAGCGCGAGTTTCTGCTTGTGATACGGGCGCTGCCCAGCCTTGCGCGGGCTTTCCACCATCACGATCCCCAGATCCCGCGGCGACATCTCGGACAGCGGCCCCACCGCGTCGGTGAGCTGGTCGTAGGGCACGTACACCCAACGACGATCTTGCAGCTCCAGACCCGCGGTCGCGTCCCGCAGAGCATCCGAAAAGGCGGTCATGCCGGCGTTCTGGCACACCGCGCGCAGAATGCCAGTACACACCGCCTCACCAGCACGACGCCCCTAGCAGGTTAGAAGCGCCCGCTGTCGACGGTCTTCTTCTTCACGTCCGCGAACGCCTTGCGGTGCGCTTTGTTCTTGAACAGCTCGGCCTGGAACATGTCCTTGCCCGCCATCGACGAATCAACCGTCACCACACCCTTGGTATCGAACGAGAACGCTGCGCCGACGTGCCGGGGATCGCCCGGAAGCGACACAAACACCCGGTCTAGTTTTCCGTCGTTGTCGGTGTCGTAGTACGCCCAGGCCAGCCGTCCGTCGGTGCGGAACACGAACTCCGACTCGAACCCTCCCTTTCGGACAAACTCGGTCAGCTCCCAGTCCTTCTTGGACTTGGTCTTCTTCTTCGACTTGCCGTCGAGGTCGACGACGAGGCTCATCGCGGCGCGGTCCAGCATGCTCAGCGCCCGATCGCCCAGGTCGGGGATCCGGTTGACCGACACCACGCGCGAGGGGTCGAACTCGGGGAACGAGCTGTGCCCGTCCTCGACCTCGGCCCGCGGCTGGTCCGCGAACGTCTTGCTGAACACGGTCTGCAGTCGCTGCGCGTACTCCGGCTCCTCGATCAATCCCGGCCGCAGCAGCCTGCGTCCCAGGTGTTCGGGGGCCGGGGTCCTCCGGCCCGAGCTGTCCAACCGACTCGCGCCCAACGCGACGCCGCGGTCGAGGGAGTCTCCTTCGAGCAGGAGGTCGTACGACCCGTCGTGGTCGGTGTCGTAGAACACCTTCACCGGGGAACCCAGCACCGCCAGGAACTCGCCGTGAATCTTGCCGTTGCGGAGCTTCTTGAGCAGCTTGGCGTCCGCGATCTGCTCAGCATCCCGCTTTGCGTCGTCCTTCGCGGCCGCCTTCTCGGCCTTCTTGGCCACCCGCTTGGCGACCTTCCCGAACTGGTTCTGGTCCAGGTCGATGATGACCCGCGAGTCCATGCGGGTTCTGGCCAACAGCGTGTCGAGCTTCCCGTCGCCGGTCGCGTCTCGGAATGAAGCCTCGAGCGCCTTGGCCTTGTCGGGGTTCTTCACGTCGCTCCCCCCGCCCGCCATATTGGCGACGAAACGGTTCGCGAGCGTCTTGAGGCGCTTCTTCTCGTACAGCTCCCCGATGTTCGTCAGCTCGAAGCCGTCGAGGGCCTTGTCGCGTTCGACCGACCACGCGCCCGGCTCGCCCTTGATCGCGTAACCGCGGGTCTCGTTGCTCTCGCCGTCGACGACGATGAGCTTGTCGTACGGGCCAGCGCTGTCGGCGTTGACGAACACCAGCAGGTCGGAGACCGGGAGCCCCATCTTCACGTCGCGTGGCGGCCGGGCGATACGCACCGCGGCCAGCTCCGCATCGAACTTCCGCGATTCCTGGATCTTCGCGACGTCGGGCACCTTCTTGCGCTTCTTGAAGGAACTCTGGTCGAGGTCGGCCAGGACGGAGAAGCAGTACATGCCGCCCTCGCAGAGCCCCTCGAACCGCAACGTGTCGATCTCGCCGTCGTCGTCGAAGTCTTGGAATCGCCCGAACTTGCCCGCCACTTCCCAGGGATCGGGCAGGTTGGCTTGCGGAGACTCCGGCACCTCGGCCAAGAAGTCGTTGAGTTCGTCGATGTGGACGTGGAACGCAACCGACCCGAGCGTGGCGAATCCGGCGGTGGCAGGACGGATCGCGACGTTGAGGCCGACGAGTTGCCCAGTCTCACCGTCGACCAGCGGGCCACCGCTGTCCCCTGGAAGCACGTTGCAGTCGGTCTGGACCTGCTTACCGTTCTTGCGACTGGCCTCCTCGATCTCTTCCTTCGCCTTGGCGAGTTCCTCCTCGGACCGGCCGTCTTCGCGCTGCTTGGAGAACACGGCGGTGGCGAAGTTCTCGAACGTGCCGACCGCGTTGACCGAGCACTTCTTAATCGCCCACCCAAAACCCACGCCGGCGTTGCCGATCGCAGAAACCCCGCTGCCGGGGATCGGACCCTTCTCGGCGCGAGCCAGGGTCGCGAACGACCGCTTGGGATCCTTGATCGCCAACAACGCGAGGTCGCGGTCCGGGTCCGCCTCGAGCACGATCGCGTCGAGCTTCTCGTCCACCACCATGCTGCCGTCGTCCTGCATCTTGGCGGTGGTCACGGTCGCTTCGTAGCCGAAGTCCAGGTTCTTGCCGCTGGCGATGACGTGGTAGTTGGTGAGCACCCAACCGCGCTCATCGACGATCACCCCAGTGCCGTGTCCCCACGGCGTCGCGACGAGCACCGTCGATTCGAGCAACGTCTTCGTCGTCACCGGCTCCGGACCTGGATCCGGCGCCGGCTCGACGGGCGCTGCATCGGTGGGCGGCGTCGAGCCCACGGAGACCTTGGCCTCGCAACCGGTGGTGAGAAGCAGAAGGCCCGCGACGAGCACGGGCAGGCGCGAAGAAAAGGCGTCGGTGCGCATGTCGGCTGTCCGAGCCTACGCGATCCGTCGCACGCATGGGTGTGGGGCGGCGGAGTCACTCGGACGGAAGTGGGCCCACGTACTCGGCACGCGGCCGGATGAGCGTCCCGGTCTCGTATTGCTCGAGCGCATGGGCAATCCAGCCCGCGGTCCGGCCGATCGCGAACAGAGCCCACGGGGCCCACACCGGCGCACCTACGCTTCGGCACAGGGTCACGAGTCCAAAATCGAGGTTGGGGTGCAAGCCGTGCTGCTCGCGCGCGACCTCGATGAACCGGGCCGCGCGGCGCTTGGCGGGCCCCGAGACCAAGCGTGCGAGGAGCGCGGCACCACGAGGGTCTCCGTGCGGGTACAGCGTGTGACCGAAGCCGGGCAGCTCTCCGTCGCGCTCGGCGACCCGGGACAGGGCCCGCGAGACGGAACCGGGGGTGTCCAGCATCGCCGACACCCGCTGCGCATGCCCGCCGTGGTTCCGCCCCGACAGCGCGCCGAGACCCGCCGACACCACCATCGGAATCGACGCCCCCGCCGAGGCCACGCATCGCGCCGTGAAGGCCGACACATTGAGCCCATGGTCCGAACACAACACCAGAGCCGCGTCGACGGAGTCCGCGGTCGGGATTCCCCAAGCGCGAGCCAGCTGGTGTGCGATCGGATCGAGCGAAGGGGCGCTCTGGCAGACCTCGGCGACCAAGCGTCTCAACACCGCCGCCCCCACCCGGCGGACCGAGCCTGGGTTCAGGCTTCGAGCCGCGGGATCGTGGACATCGTCCTCGGCCAGGCGCCGTTGCATCCGCGCCAGCAGCGGTAAGCTCGATACGCGCCCACGTCTGCGGGCGGGCAGCACGTCCGGCGGCCAAGCACCCCACAAGAGCGCCACCACGTCCTCGAAGGGACTGGTGTGGGCGAGCTCGACCAAGTCGCGTCCCCGGACGAACACCTTCCCCGATTCGATACAGGTCAACGCCGATTGCAGAACTGGGAGGCCCCGCATGCCGAGTGTGGCTTTGGCCGCGCCCCGCGGATCCCGACGGGCCCGTTTCCCGGCCCGAAGTCGCTCCACGTCCGAGCGAAGGTACTGACGCTTCCGCGTTCCGGACACCGCCCGAGACCGCACGAGGCCCCGAGAGACATACGCGTAGAGCGTCGCCTTCCGGACATCGAGCAAGGCGACAGCCTGATCTGCGGAGAGATATCGCGAGCCACTCATGTTGATTGCTGAATCAACGTTGACAGCCCCCAACCCCACGCACAAGGTCCAGACGTGAAACCGCAAATGGCACCCCCTGGATTGGAGGGGGTCGTCGTTGGCGAGTCACGCTTGAGTCGGGTTGACGGCGTTGCCGGAACCTTGACCCTGGCGGGCTATGCCATCGAGGACCTCGCGCCACAATCGAGCTTCGAAGAGGTCACCCACCTGCTCTGGTACGATTCGCTTCCCCTTCCCGACGGGGCATGGGCCCACCAACTCGCCTCTCACCGAGCAGTGCCTGCCGCGGTCCTGGGTGTCCTGCGAACGGCCGCGGACCGCGACGCCACCCCGATGACCGCGCTTCGGCTCGGCGTCGCCACGCTCGGATTGCATGACCCCTCGGACCTGCAACTCGTCGCGTCGACGCCGACCATCGTCGCCGCCTACGACCGGCTCCGACAAGGACTCGAGCCGATCGCGCCCGACCTCAGTCTCGGCATCGCGGCGGACACCCTCCGCATGCGTACCGGTGTGATGCCTGAACCCGCCCAGACCCGAGCACTGGACACCTACCTGTGCACCGTCGTCGACCACGGCCTCAATGCGTCGGCCTTCGCTGCCCGGGTGGTCGCCAGCACCGGCGCCTCGATGTCTTCCTGTGTCGAGGCGGGTGTCTGTGCGCTCGAGGGCCCCCTGCATGGCGGCGCTCCTGGCCCCGCTCTGGCGGCTCTGCTCGAGCTTCGGACAGCCGGCGGCGACCTCCGTGACACCACCGGGGCTTGGGTCCGGGAGCAGGTCAACGCGGGGCAGCGCATCATGGGCTTTGGCCATCGGGTCTATCGGGTCCGCGACCCAAGGTCTGTGGTCTTGCGCGAGGCGGCGAGCACCTTGCTGGGAGATGCGACCTTGCTGCACGACGCACAAGTACACGAGCAAGCGGTCCTCGAGACGCTCGCCGAACTCAAGCCTGGCCGGTCCATCGCGACCAACGTCGAGTTTGCCACGGCCCTGCTTCTGCATGCTCTTGGCCTGTCCGACGACCTGTTCACCGCGGTGTTCGCCATGGCTCGAACCGCCGGGTGGATCGCCCACGCGCGGGAGCAGCGAGCCCACGGCCGACTGATCCGCCCGCGGCTCGCGTATGCGGGTGCGCAAGGGCGACGGATCAGCGCGTGAGCGAGACGGTCAGAGGCTACGGATCTCGTCACACGCTTGCAGCGCCTCGTAGTTCTTCGCGTCGCGCATGCACTTGAGGCGCTTGACCCACGGGCCCTTCCCGAACTCCGGCTCCTTCGTGGCGGCGGACATGCATCCTTCCTCGAGCTGCTTGAGGGTGTCTTCGGTCGCCTTCGCGCCCTTCGATTCCAACTCGGCCTGGCTGACCTTCACGACGTTCTCGCAGACCGACTCCGCCGATGGCGGGCTGAGCCAGCCGAAGTAGAAGATGGCGATCGCAGCGATCAGCGTCGCGAAAATGCCTCCGATAACCTTGAGTGCGGTCTTCATGCCCTGGAAGACGAGGCCGAGGTGGAGGTGTCGCCCGGTGCCGGATTGTTTTCTACCGGCTGCGGCACCGAGCTCGAACCGTGGCCTCGTCATCCTCACCGCGCAGCACCGCCAGTCGCCGAACAAGCGAGCCGTACAGGCGCTTGGCGTACTCGCGCTTTTCCAGGTCCCACGCGAGGTCGGCCCGGATGAGCACAGCGTCCGTCACCACAGGCGAGTCCTGTCCGTAGGCGCCGGAGAACGGAACGTGCGCGTCATCGCGCAGCTTCAGTGCAGCCTCAGGATCCCCGGCGGCCTCCTCCACGACCGCCAGGTCGTGCTGGCACCGGGACTTCAAGGGGCCGAACCCCACCTGCGTATCCACGATTCCCAGGACCGCGCGCAGGGTCTCTCGGGCCCCGTCCAGGTCGCCATGCTCCCGCTGCGCTTCGGCCAACGTCCGCAGCCCAGCGGTCCGCCGAATGTCATCGGGGCCCAGCTCTGCCTCGAGGATCTCCAAGCCCTCGCGAGCAAGGTCTCGGGCCCCCTTGGTGTCCCCGTCGGTCCGCACCAACGCCGAGAGCCGAAGCAGAGGATACGCGCGCCACCGACCCAGGTAGTGGAACACCTTCGCCTTCTCGTACGTCTCGCGTGCCGCCTCGCGGTCGCCTTGCGCGACCAGGATGTCGCCGAGCAGAAGCAGCCCGGACCCGCGGTCGAGGTCATGTCTTGGGGTTGAGAACAACGCGAGGTCCTCGACGCTGCGCCGGGCGAGCGCTTCGGCGTCCTCGAGCCGTCCCTGCGCGAGCGCGACCCGCGACGCGACCCGTACCGCACCCACGGTTTGCAGCGCATGGCGACCCAGCGTCACCTCCAACGCCGCAATCCCGGCCTCGGCGTGGGTGCGAGCATCATCCAAGGCGCCCAGCGACAACTCGACCTCGGCGAGTCGGAGGTGCACGCCACCGACCTTCGGGTGGGTCTTGCTGTAGAGCTTTTCGTGCAGCTCGAGCGTCGACCCGAGCAATGTTCGAGCCTTCTCGAACTCCCCGAGACCGTCCACGACATCCGCCTCGGCCAGCATCACCTCCGCCGTGGCGAACGGGTCGCCGAGCCGCTCGACGAACGCGCCGGTCACCCGCCGCCAACGCTCGATGTTGGTGACGTTGGTCTGATGCGCGCCGTGGAGGCGGAGGAGATGCGTCGCAGCCACCCCTCGTACCCAGGCCGCATCCGCGCCTTCGGCGATGGTCACCGCCTCGAGCAGCGCTTCGACGGCAGCATCGACCTCGTAGCGCATCGCCAAGATCTCGCCCTGAGCCAGGAGCGCGTCCGCCAACAACGGCCCATGCCCGATCGCACGGGCCTGTTCGACCGCCGCTGCCGCCATCGCTTCGCCCTTCGTCACCGAACCCAGCCAACCGAGCGCCCGCGCACCCGCGACGTCCGCCGCGGCAAGCTTCACCCGGCCGTGTTGCGTGGCGGGGGCGGACTGCGCCATGGCCAGCAGCCGAGGTTGGCGGCCGCAGGCACTCACGTCGGGCAACCGATACGCCGCGCTGGAAGCCGCTCGTCC
>CAJXVA010000416.1 GCA_913061055.1 uncultured Pseudomonadota bacterium | reverse complement strand
CGAGATGTAGAGAGGTCTCGTGGGCTCGGAGATGTGTATAAGAGACAGGTTCCGGGCGCAGAGCGTAGCCACCACGCGACGGTCCGTGCAAGGCGGGCTTCGGTGAAGCTCTGCTCCGCGTTTCGATGACCGCGGCGACGACACGGAAACGAGGCGCGACCCCGACCGGATCGCGGCCGCCGTGGCGCGACCGAGCCCGTCTCACCGCTGATGCTGCATACAGGTGTTCGATTCATGTCTGATCGGCGATACTGCGCGCCGGACACCCCGCGAGAACTTCCATGAGCATGTACACGCACGTCGAACTCCACAGCCAAGACCCCGCCGCCGCCAAAGCCTTCTACAGCGGAGTCTTCGGTTGGACATACAGCGAGATGCCGATGCCCGGCGGCTCCTACACCATGGTCGCCAACGCCAAAGGCGAGTCGCTCGGCGGCATTGTCCCGGCTCAAAACGAAAGCGCCCCGGAGTCCTTCATCGGATACATCACCGTCGCGTCGGCCAAGGCCTCCCTCGCGAGAGCTGTTGAGCTCGGAGCGACCATCGTCGTCGGGTTCACCGAGATCCCCGGGATGGGCGCATTCGCGATCCTTGCAGATCCCCGCGGAGCGGTCTTCGGCCTCTGGGAAGAGGCGCCGAGTGCCAAGCCTCCCGAGAAGAAGGTCGCCAAGAAAGCCGCCAAGAAAGCCGCTAAGAAAAAGGTCGCTAAGAAAAAGGTCGCTAAAAAGGCCGCTAAGAAGGCCGCCAAGAAAAAGGTCGCCAAGAAGGCCGCCAAGAAAAAGGTCGCCAAGAAGGCCGCCAAGAAAAAGGTCGCTAAAAAGGCCGCCAAGAAAAAGGTCGCTAAAAAGGCCGCCAAGAAGAAGTAGTCGTTCCGTGTCTCTGCCGTCGGCGCGGCGCAGTCGCCCGACCGACGGCGGCGGCAGAAAAAGACGTTCCGAGGCGACCCCGAACTCGGCTCGTCGTTCTACTATCACCGCATGGCCAGCCTGGCGGAGCTCGCGACCCAGCTGGAGATCGGACCGCTCCTGCTCGCACCTCCGGTCGCGGGCCTGCTCTACGGGCGACTCACGTGGGATGCCGCCCGGTCACCGCAACCCGACGCTCGCGATTGGCAGATCGGCGCCAAGACGGTCGTGGCGACCCTTCTGCTCGTCGGAGCATTTCACTTTGGCCGGGGCGTGCGTGCCCTGGTTCACCTTCTGCTCACTTTTGAGCGATTCGGTGGGCGACTCAAGGCCCTGACGCCCGACCTGCTGGTCGGCGTGGTTGTTGTGGGCCTGGCCGGTTGGGTTCTGTTCCCGCGGACCAACGTTGAGCAGTATCCCCGTGTCCGACGCCTGATGGCCGGAGCCGTGGCGCTGTTCGGGGGGATCATGTGCATCGAAGCGCTCGCCGATCTGCTCACCGTGGTGCTGGCGTGGCCAAGCTGGAGCGGGGTCGCGTTGGCCCTCTCCAACATGCTCACCGCCGCGGGCTCGCTCGTAGTCGGCGGCTACTTGCTCGCGCGCGAGAGCGGCATCGAAATGCCGCCTCTTCCCCGCACGCTGAGTCGAATCGGCCGCGACGGAGCGAGCGGCGGCGCGCCCTAGGAGCGACGACGCCGGCGGAATCCAACGAAGAACCCGAGCATGATCGCGGCCGCACCCGCTCCGGCCGCGCCCACGATCACCCAGCGTTCACGAGTCTCTTCGGCTTCCTGCATCCTCCCGATCGCGTAGCCGCAGGGTTGAGGTTCCGCGACCGGAGGGGCTTCCGTTTTTGGCGGATCAGGCGCGACAGGCTCCGCGACCTCGACAGCGGGTTGCTCGCCGATCAGCACGCGGACTCTCGCGAGCGCGTCGTCAAGGGGGATCGACGGCTCGGACCCGTACGGCCACTGGACTTCCTCGCTGTCGATCCGGAGCGCTCCCTTCCCATGATTGAGCGTCGTCCAGTGTCCGTTGTCTCGATGCAACAGGACGAGGTAATCCGCCGGCGCGTCGTACGTGACGCTCCCGCAGATGAAGTTCTTCTGGGCGAGCAACTCGAACGGCGACCCGAGTTCGCCTTTGAGGACGTCCATGGGCGTGGCGAACACCTTCTGGCGGTAGGTGTTGTACTCGCCCTCGATCTCACACGGCGCCGTCGCCTCGGTATGGATCACGGCGACTGCTTCGGCGCCGGAAACCGTCTCGGCAAGGTCCATGTAGCTCGCTTTCGCCTCCGCGTGACCGGCCGAGAACATCGCCAGGACCGCGAGTCCTGCAGGAAGGGCGAAAGTGGCAGCTGCGCGAAGCATGGGACACACACACGTCCCAGCACCGCAAAAGTTCTTCAGAGTTTGGAGATTCGAAGCGGTTCGGGTCGTTCCTCCAGTCGAACGGCGCGAACGCTGCGGATCAACCCCGCGCCCCAGCTGATATGGAGGACGGTGTAGACCAGCAACACCGTGTACTTACAGAGGGTCCACGCGCTGGAGTCAAAGAGGGGATCCGCGTGGTCGCGCCACAGGAAAACGCAGGTCGCCAGCGTGTAGCCCACGATCCGTAGCCCGACGAACAGCACGAGATGCACCCACTCCAGCGCCGCGAGGAGCCGCCGGCTTCCCTGCCCGCTGAACCGAAGGAGGCGCAGCGGGTGAAACACGACCCCGGTGGTTTGAATGACGAAGACCCACAGGAGAATGCTCGGAAAGGCGCCGAGCAGGAGGAGCCCACCGAAGGTGCCGAGCGTGACCCCGTGATGGACCAAGGACCCGGCCAGCCGCGGGAAGGATGAGTTCGTCGCGGCGAGAACGAGGCCGCCCGCGAAGAACCCCAGCTGAACCCAGGCAGTGTGGAGTGCGAACGGGGTTTCAACCAACGTCCGCGGGCCGACCGGACCCTCGGCGACGACCGCCGCGACGGCCAGAGCGCTCAACGCGGGGTATGCGAGCGAGTGGTACCACTCGTATTGAAGCTTGGGCGTGCTGCTGTACGGCAGCGGTGCGCGGACCACCACAGGAAACAGGGCGACCGCGAACGCGCAAGCGACGAGGAACGTCAGATGCATTGCGGAGTCTTCACGGCGGCTAGCAGGCTGAGGAAAAAGTCGCGGGTCGGCAGGACGGTGTTTCTTCCTCAGCTTGCTAGAACTGCCGATGCAGGAAGAGCCGACCGTAGTGTTTCAACGCGTCTCGGGCCGGGCCCGGGCGGAGGTGAGGTGCCACCTCTGCCCACGCGCACTCGAGAAGATCGGCCGCGAGTTCGAGACAAGCGTCGGGTGCATCCGCGTCCTCAATCTGCCGTTGGAGCGCAGCCAGGTCTGAGTCTCTCTTCATCGGCGTGAGGAGCCGTTCGAGGAAGGCAGCGGCTTCGGGCCTCGGGAGCGACGCCAGGGTCAACGCGACGGGTGTCGTGATCTTCCCAGCGAGAAGATCCTCGCCCGAGGTCTTCAGTCCCCGTTCGAACCCGCGCAGACTCAGAAGGTCATCCCCGATCTGCAGGGCGGTCCCCAAGGCCATCGCGTAGCGGCTCATCGCGTCTAGGCTCGCTGGCGCCGCAGCAGCCGTGAGTGCACCGAGCTGTGCACAGAGCACCACCGGATATCCGGTCTTGAGCCTATGCACGTCCAGGACCGTGCGCACCAGGCCGGAGAGATCGCCGCCGTGCACCGCGGCGCGAGCGGCCTGCGCCAGTCCTCCGAGATCAACCCCCTGCCCAGCATGCGCGGCTCGCAGCGTCTGGAAGAACAGACGATACATCGCCAGCTTGGTGTCAGCCGAAGCCGGGACCGCCTCGATCATCTCGTCGAGCAGGAAGTACGCCGAGCAGCCGGCATTCAGAGCACGCGCCTCGTCGTAGACGTGGTGGCAGCACGGTCCCCCTCGGCGCAGCTCGGACTGGTCTTGCACGTCGTCGACGATCAGCGATCCCACATGCAGGAGCTCGATGACGCCGGTCCACGGTTCGAGCGCGCTCGGGTCTCCACCAAGCGCCTCACAGACGGTCAACGACAACGCTGCGCGCCATGCCTTCCCTCCACGTTCCGCAATCAGTCGCAGCGGTGCCACCACCTCGTCGTTGATGCGGCCAACCATCGTGGGTCCGAGCCGGACCACGCCGGGATCGGCGACGAGTTCGCCGCTGCTCAAGCGCTCCAGCAACGAAGCGATAGAGGCATCGACCGTCGACTCCGGGCCGCCCGCTTCACCCCCCCGGTCGGGTCGTACCTGGTGGTTTGTGGTCGCGAGGGGGTCGGGGCGATCGAGCATGTCATTGTCGAGCCAGCCGGAGATGGCTGCTGTGTTCCCTCCAACGCACTGCGGCACCAATCACCTCATCCCACACTGAGGTGCGGCCGATCGTCCACGGTCATCAACAGCAGCTCGCCGCACCCAGGCGCCCCACCCGATGACTTCCGAGCCCACTGGGAACGTCTGATGCGGCGGCGAGCCCAGCTCGCACGAGCACCCGTGCCGACGCAGAATCTACCGCCAAGCCGCCAGGAGAGGTCTACGTGGAGGGTGGCTCTATTGGGGCTTGGCTCCGTCTTCGTGTTCAGCTGCGCGGCGCCATCGATGCCCCGGACCAGCCCGCTGCAATCCGTCGACAATGCACACCCCGAGATGGAGTGGGTTGAGCTCCAAAACGTCGGTTGCACCGGACGAGACTCCGAGGCCACCCGGTGCACGACCTACACCGTGCGAGTCTTTGCCGACGGGCGGGTCCACTGGGAAGGACACCAACATGTCCAGCCACTCGGCCCCGCACGGTCCAAGATCGCACCGGCCAGCGCACGCCGCCTGATCGCATACCTACGCCAGCAGGCCCCGCGCTTGGCAGCACGCGAGTGCGGATACGACCACGCTCGGTACTTCGGGATCGTCCTTGGCGAATCCGGGCAGGCCAGCCTTCCTCTGTACTGGTCCTGCGGAAGACCGTATCGCGCGGTCGCTCGCAGGATCAGCAGGGTCGCTGGCATTTCACGGCAGAAGCGATTTCGATCCGCAGAGGATTCGTCCGGCACAGGTCCCACACCGTAGGTCCGGCTCGCCCATAGTGGCTTGGTGTGTGAGCAAAGTGACTGGTTGATCAACGACCACCTGGAAATTCCGGCGACAGGAGTGTCGAACCTTGTGGATGGAGGTCGTGACGCCCAGCCGCATGCAAAGACGACTGCTCGTCGAGTTGCTTGCAAGCGAGTTCGACGGCGACGGCACGGTGCAGCTGGACGATCCCGGCCGCGAGCTGGCATTCGAGCAGCTGCTCGGGTCGGGCATGGTCTCCCGCGCGGGCAAGTGCGTCGCGCTCACCCACGCGGGTCGAGAGCTGGCCGGCCGCATCGCCGACCACATGTTGGGCTCCCGGCAGGGTCTGCGCAGCCCGGCGTGACGAATTGGGGGGTTGTGGCGGCGCCCTGTTACGGTGCGCCCGAAGCATGCCCGATCTCGCCCAGGCCGCTCTCCTCGCGTTCGACATCGACGGCACTCTGACCGACGCCACCACGTGGTGGGGCGGCCCCGAGCTGGGCTGGCTCCAACGCTACAGCGTCCGGGATGGGGAAGCCCTTTTGCGGATCAAGAAGCGGATACCGACGGTTCCGCTCTCCCGCAACAAGACGCAGGCTGCCCGCGTCCGGATGGAGGGCCTCGGCATGGATACCCGCTGGGTCGGCACGTCCGACAAAATCGCCTCGCTCAAAGAGATCTGCGAGGCGTTCGGAGTGCGGCCAGACGAGGTCTGCCACATCGGCGACGGTCCGGATGACGCCGAGGTGTTTGAAGCGGTCGGATACGGGGTCGCCGTCGCCGACGCGCACCCGATCGCCATCGACGCCGCAGCCATCGTGCTCGACTCCCCGGGAGGCGCGCGGGCTATCGAGGAACTCGACCTCCGGATGGGAGGCCCGCGATGAAAGCGATCGGCCTGATGAGCGGCACGTCGGGTGACGGTGTCGATGCGGTCTTGCTCGAGATTGGCGACCTTCAAACGCGGCACGAGCCAGCGGTTCTCGGACACGCCCATGTTGCGTTCGACGACGACCTCCGCGCCGAGCTCACCGATCCCACCAGCCTCACGGTCGCGCGCGTCGCCGAGCTGCACTTCATCCTGCCCCGCCACTACGCTGAGGCGGTCAAACGCTTGCCTGCTTGGGAGTCTGCGAACGTCGTCGGCATGCATGGCCAAACGATCTGGCACGCGCCTCCCTCTCAGGGCCCGGCCGTCGCCTGCACCCTTCAGATCGGCAGCAGTGCAGTGCTGGCCGCCGATCTCGGGCTCCCAGTGGTCGCCGACATGCGATGTGCCGACATCGCACGCGGAGGTGAAGGGGCCCCGATCATCCCGTTCGCCCACTGGTTCTTCTGTCCCGAAGGATCTCCGACGCGGCTTGTCGTCAACATCGGAGGCATCGCGAACTACACCTGTGTGACTCCGGCGGTCGAGGATGTTCGTGCGTCCGACCTCGGACCCGGCATGATGATCACCGACGCGTTGGCCCGGCACGTCTCCGCCGGCAACCTGAGCTTCGACCACGACGGCACGCTAAGCGAAGGTGGAACCCCACACCCTGAGTTCGTCGAGACCGTACTCGCCCACGGATTCTTCGAGCGTCCGTTGCCACGAAGCACAGGACGGGAAGACTTCGGTCATGCCTACGTCGAGTCGCTCCTCGACCAGTTCGCGCACCTGACCGGACCCGATCTGCTGGCCTCCAGCGTCGACGCGACGGCGGCGGCCATTGTCCGCGCCGCTCAGCGGGATGCCCCAAGCGTGAAGTCTGTCGTGCTGACCGGCGGCGGCGCGCTACACCCCAAGCTGCGGCAGTACGTCTGCGCCCGAGCGCCCCAGCTCAACGTTCACGTTGCAACGGATGGTGTTCTCGCGCCGATGCACCACGAACCAGCCGGGATGGCCCTGATCGCAGCGCGGACCCTGGCCAACCTCCCCTCGAGCGTGCCCCAGGTGACGGGCGCGAGCGCTCCGTCCATCCTGGGGCACGTTTGTTCCCCGCCCTAGGGACCCCTCCCTATCCTCGCTTCGTGATCACTCCTCCTCCCAGTACGTGCCGGGGTCCAGCTCGAAGCTGAACGAGACGACCACGGGCGGTCCGTCGTAGGACGGGTAGTCCGCTGCAGCCACTGCGCCGCGCAGGCACTCTCTGAGGGATCGCTTGTCGACGGTGTCTGGAAGTGTCGCGTTGATGCCGAGCGGCTCGTGTCCCTTGGGGTTGAGCAGAATCTCGACGTCGACGTCGCCGGGCAGCGTCTTGTTGGGGTTCTTCTTCGCGTCGGCAACACACTGATCGAAGCTCGAGTACTGCTGCTCGAAGACCGAGGTCAGCTGGAACTCGTCGGGCCGCTCACCGCCCGCTTTCATGTCCATCACCACATCCGCGTTGGCATCGAAGGTTGGAACCGAGGTCTTGGCGGCCATCGCCTCGGGCGACATCAGCATGCTGCCCACGAACGCGGCGATTGCAGCCGTCGCACCGGACCGGAAGATGATGCCGGCGCGGCCTTGTCGAGACCACCGCACCTCCCCCTTCACGCGGGCTGGCGCGTCCATGGTGGGCAGCGAGACGTCCACGTCGACCATCGCGCCCACCTCGAGCGGAACATCGACGGAGATGCAGGCACCGCCAAGGCTGACATCATGCGTCGCCACCGACTGCGTGTGCCCATTGCCAGAGACTGTCGTCGGCAGCGCCACCGCGACCCGCTCGTGGACCCGTCGTTCCGCCCCACTCGCCGATGTCGAGTCATGGCCAGGCAAGTCCGAGAGGTTCGGGCGCCATGACGGTTGGGACGTGGATGGTGAGACGGGCAGGTGTTCCATTGTTCGCTCCGGGGCCGCCGGTTGTGCTTCGACCCCCACGGTCGAACGGTTGGGCGGCTGAGAGAGTCATCGGCGGACACACCGAGCCCTTGAGGGTTCGGGATAGAAAAACTCCGTCCGGGTCCCGAACAACTTCGTTTGCGGCGCGTTTACAGCGCGGACACAGCAATGCGGCGCTCGTGATGGGAAAACACCGAACATGTCGCGGGGAGCCCTGATCGCCATCGCAACTGCTCTATTCGCCGTGGGTCTTGGCACTTGGTTGGTCCTCGATCGCGGCTCGCCCGAAGAGACCGCGGAGCAGGCCCCGGTCCGCAAGCGGGGCGGAAGGCGGCCAGGAAATCGGCCCGAACGCGGGGACGGTGGCCTCGAAGCAAGAGTCGCTGACCTCGAAGGGGAGGTTGCGAAGCTTCGCCAAGACATGAAGCAGATGCGCATGGCTCGAGGCTCCGTCGCGGCTCGAGGCGCGACCCTCGACCCAGACGCCCAGCCCGACGGCGAGGAACCGGTGTTCGAGGGCGTCGTCCGCGACATCATCGAGACCGAGCGCGAGGAAGCGCGAGAGCGCCGCACAGATGCGCTTCGGGACCGCTTTACCGCCCGCCACAGCGAGATCCTCGACGAGTTGGTCGCGGTCGCGGGCCTGAAGTCCTCCGAGCGCGAGTCGATCGATGCGCTGTGGGAGACGGAGTCCGAGGAACTGGTGCCGCTGTTCGTGGCGGCACGAGAGGGGGACCGGCCCTTCACAGAGGTTCGCGAGGAGGCCGACAAGCTGCGGAAGGCCACGGACGCGAGTGTGGAGGAAATGCTCACCCCCGAGCAGTTCGAGCAGTACAAGGAAGTCCGGCCCGGGCCACCCGGTCGCGGACGACGAGGCGGCCGAGGCGGTGGAGGCGGTGGAGGCGGCCGAGGCGGTGAAGGCGGTCGACCAGCGGCTCCGCCCGCAGGCTGAACCGCGCCGGGCCCCGGCCCTACTCGCCGAGCAGCGCCTTGCGGGACAGGTCGCCCGAGACCGCAGCGAGGACACCTTCAAACTCGGCCTCAGTCTTGGCCAGCACGCGGCGATACAACTGTCTCTTATACACATCTGACGCTGCCGA
>CAJXVA010000415.1 GCA_913061055.1 uncultured Pseudomonadota bacterium | reverse complement strand
GTCTCGTGGGCTCGGAGATGTGTATAAGAGACAGGTGCTGGAAGACTCGTCCGACGTCGTCACCCCGCCTGTGGGGTCGGTCGAACTCGATGACGAAGACTCCGGGTCGGCGTCCGAGCTCGAAGTCACCTCGAGTGTTCCGGTCGAAGTGGATGCCTCGGAGTCTTCCGTCGTGGTCCCGTCTACGGTCGTGGAAGACGACGCGTCAGCGCCATCGGCCACGGCCGCTTCACACGCGGTGGCGACCAGCAACGAAGCCATGAGCACGAGGTGTCGTGTTTTCACACGGGCAGCAACGTTCTCAACCCCGCCGGTATATCCCTCCCTCGGCCGCGACAGCAAAACGCGGCCACGGCGATATGTTCGGGCGCCGCACCCTTCGGTTCCGAGACAACCACGAAAAACGCACGGCTTGCCCCTGGGGTGGGGGAGCCGTGCGTCTGTGAGTCCCGCGGAGGTCGAAACCTCGCGGATGCGCTCAGGACGTGAAGCCGCGCTCTTCGAGCAAGGCGATGACCTTGCCGACACACTCGTCCACCGACAACGAGGTGGTGTCGAGGGTGAGGTCGGCGTTGGTCGGGGCTTCGTAGTCGAACGAGACCCCGGGGAAGTTGGCGATCTCGCCCTTGTCCGCAGCCTCGTACAGGCCGGCCTGGTCACGCTCCCGACAGACGTCGATGGGCGCGTCGAGGTGCACGACGAGGAAACGGTCCTCTCCGATCAGGGTCTTGGCCTTCTGGCGGGTGTCGTCGGTCGGGGAGACGAGAGCGCACAGCGTGATGAGGCCGTTGTCGTTGAGGGTCTTGGCGAGCTCGGAGCTGCGCCGCAGGTTCTCAGAGCGTTCGTCGCCAGAGAAACCCAGGTCTCGGCTGATGCCTTGACGAAGGTTCGAGCCGTCGAGGACCGCAACGGTTCGGCCGGCTTCGAAGAGCTTGCGCTCTACGCCGTAGGCGACCGTGGTCTTGCCGGCTCGAGTCAGTCCCGTGAGGAGGACCGTCACGGGCTTCTGCCCCAGCCGAGCGTGGCGCTCTTCGGCGCTGACCCGGCTCTCGTGCGAGGCGAGGTCGTACTCGGGCTCGGCGTCCCAGGCATCGCCGGTGCCGCCGGACTGCTGGTCGAGGATCATGCCGGCGGCGACGGTCGCGTTCGTGACCCGGTCGATCATGACGAACGCGCCGGTGCCTTTGGTGCGCTTGTAGCCGTCGAACGGGATCGAGGCTGAGAGCTTGACCTCGCAGCGCCCGATCTCATTGAGAGCGAGCGTGGGCGCGTCCTTGCGGTGCAGGGTGTTGACGTCGATCTGATGGCGCAGGGTGCTGACCTGACCGGCGACCGATTTGGGCCCGAGCTTGAAGAGGTACTCGCGTCCTGGAACCATCGCTTCTTCGGCCATCCACACGATGCTGGCGTCGAAGCGGGAGCCAATGCGGGGCACGTTGCCCGGGCGGACGATCATGTCGCCCCGGCTGCAGTCGATTTCATCCTCGAACGTGAGGGTGACCGACAGGGGCGGGAAGGCCTCTTTGAGGTCGCCGTCCATGGTGTGGATGGTCTTGACCCGCGAGGTCTTCTTGGACGGAAGCACCATGACCTCGTCGCCCTGGCGAACGACGCCGGAGGCAACGGTGCCCGCGAATCCGCGGTAGTCGAGGTTGGGCCGGATCACGTATTGGACCGGGAACCTGAAATCCTGCAGGTTCCGGTCTGCGCCGATGTAGACGTTCTCGAGGAACCCCATCAGCGTGTGCCCGTCGTACCAGGGCATCTTCTCCGATCGATCGACCACGTTGTCGCCCTTGAGGGCCGACAGCGGGATGAAGTCGAGGTCGGGGACGTCGAGCTTGGTGGCAAACTCCTCGTACTCGCGAACGATCTCGTTGTAGCGCTCCTCGCTGAAGTCGACGAGGTCCATCTTGTTGATGGCGACCAGCACGTGCTTGATGCCAAGCAGCGAGACGATGAAGCTGTGGCGCTTGGTCTGGGTCAGCACGCCGTGGCGCGCGTCGACCAGAATCACCGCCAGGTCGCAGTTGGACGCGCCCGTGGCCATGTTTCGCGTGTACTGCTCGTGCCCGGGCGTGTCCGCGATGATGAACTTGCGCTTGGCGGTCGAGAAGTATCGGTAGGCGACGTCGATCGTGATGCCTTGCTCCCGCTCGGCCTTGAGGCCGTCGGTGAGAAGCGCAGGATCGAAGTCTCCGTCGACGTTGCCGACGGTGGCCGAGTCGCGACGAATCGCGGCGAGCTGGTCCTCATAGATCATCTTGCTGTCGTACAGAAGACGACCGATGAGGGTGCTCTTGCCATCGTCCACCGAGCCGCACGTCAAGAAGCGGAGAAGCTCCTTGTTTTCGTGTTGCTGGAGGTAGGCGTTGATGTCTTTTTCGATGAGGTCCGACTTGTGGGACATGATCTGCTCGCGGAGTCAGGGGTGCAGGGGCGCAGCTGTGAGAACAGCGAGCGAGGCTAGAAGTAGCCTTCCTTCTTCTTCTCTTCCATCGAGCCGGAGGAGTCGTAGTCGATGACGCGGCCCTGTCGCTCGGACTGGGTGGTCAACAGCATCTCTTGGATGATCTCCGGGAGGGTCGTCGCCTCGGATTCGACGGCGCCGGTCAGCGGGTAGCAGCCCAGCGTCCGGAACCGGATCATCTTCTGCATCGGGACCTCGCCCTCTTTGAGGGGCAAGCGGTCGTCGTCGACCATGATGAGCACGCCGTCGCGCTCAACGACCGGGCGCATTGCGGAGTAGTACAGCGGGACGATCGGAATCTTCTCGAGGTGGATGTACTGCCACACGTCGAGCTCGGTCCAGTTGGAGATCGGGAACACGCGGATGCTCTCGTCCTTCTTGACGCGGGCGTTGTAGATGTTCCAAAGCTCCGGTCGCTGGTTCTTGGGATCCCAGCGGTGGTTCTCGTCGCGGAAGGAGAAGACGCGCTCCTTGGCGCGGGACTTCTCTTCGTCCCGCCGAGCGCCGCCAAAGGCTGCGTCGAACCGGTACTTGTTGAGCGCCTGGCGCAGACCCTGCGTCTTCATGACGTCGGTGTGCACGGCCGACCCGTGGTCGAACGGGTTGATGCCCTGTTTCACACCGTCTTCGTTGATGTGCACGATCAGGTCGAGGCCCAACTCCTTGGCCGCGTACTCGTCGCGGAACTTGGTCATCGCCTTGAACTTGAACGTCGTATCGACGTGCATCAGCGGGAACGGCGGCTTGGCCGGGTGAAAGGCCTTCAGCGCCAGGTGCAACATGCACGCTGAGTCTTTGCCGATGGAGTAGAGCATCACCGGGTTGTCGAACTCTGCGGCGACCTCCCGGATGATGTGAATGCTCTCGGCTTCGAGCTGCTTGAGGTGGGTGAGGTTGTACTCCGTCATACTCGGTCCCAGGCGCGGGGATGGTATCAGCGATGACTCCGCGCCGCCCCCGTGTCATCGGCCTGGAATCGGGGATTTCCGCACGGCGCGGGGTGAACCACAAAGTGGGATGCGATACACCCTGGAAGGCGCTCGATGAAGGTCGTTTCCGTCACAGTCAACTACAAGACCGCCGACCTCACTCTGAGAGCGGTGGAGGCCGTGCTGGGCGACCTCGATCCTCTCGGTGGGCGCGCGTTGGTCGTCGACAACCACTCGGAGGACGGTTCCTACGAGAAGCTGTGCGCTGAGGTCGAAAAACGTGGCTGGAGCGACCGCGTGGAGGTGTTCGCCTCAGGCCGGAACGCCGGATTCGGCGCGGGGAACAACATCGCGTTCCGTCACGCGCTGAGCTGGGCAGATCCGCCCGAGTACTTCTACCTGCTCAACCCCGACGCGCTGCCCGATCCGGGGGGCATGAAGGCGCTGGTCGACTTCATGGATCGCACGCCCGACTCTGGTCTGGCAGGCAGTCGGGTCCGCCATCCAGGCGGGGAGCTGAGGCTCTCCGCGTTCCGCTTTCCGTCGGTCTTCTCGGAGCTGGAGTCGGGGCTCAAGTTTGGACTGGCCAGTCGGCTGCTCGATCGCTGGCGGGTCTCCATGCCGGCACCCACCCAGACCTGCTCGGTCGACTGGGTCTCCGGTGCCAGCGTGATGCTCCGCGGCGCGATGCTCGACGAGATCGGGATGTTCGATGAGAACTTCTTCCTCTACTTCGAGGAGACCGACCTCTCGCTCCGGGCTGCGAGGGCCGGCTGGAAGACGCACTACGTCATGGAGAGCGGTGCCGAGCACATCGGGCAGGTCTCTACCGGGATGAAGGACAAGCTCAAACGCCGGCCCAAGTTCTGGTTCGAGTCGCGGGCGTACTACCTGGAGAAGAACTACGGCGTGGCCCTGCGCAAAGCGGCCGATGTCGCGTGGGCTGGCGGGGCGCTGCTTCCGGAGGTGCGCAAGAAACTCGGGCGCCCCGACACCGATCCCCCGCGCCTGTACCGAGACTTCCTCGCGTTCAACTTCGGCCGCGGGCTGGACTGAGTTCGGGATCGTCGGCAGGTCAGGCCGCGCCTTTGACCGCGGCGGGGTCCACGGCCGCTGGCGCATCGGTTGCCACATGCTCCGTCCAAGCTTCCACCCGCGGATGCATGATCGATCGCCACAGCGGCGGAACAAACGAGGCCAGGATCATCGTTGCGTAGCCAGCGGGGAGCTGCGGGACGTCTTCGTAGTGCCGCAGCATGTGGTACGGGCGGGAGGCCAAGTAGTGGTGATCGCTGTGGCGCTGCAGGTTGAACAGCAACCAGTTGGTCAGGCGATGACTCGCGTTCCACGAGTGTCGCGGCGCAATGCGCTCGTAGCGGCCGGGCGACGTCTCCCGGCGTGACAGGCCGTAGTGCTCGACGTAGTTGATGACCTCGAGCAGCAGGACGGCCGTCAGGCTCTGACCCGCCCAGTAGGCCACAGCGATGGGCCCCAACACGATCCCGAGCGTGGCGTAGACGACGAGCTGAGTCAGGCCATACCGGGTCATGCGATGTCGCAGACTCCACCGCGAGATGCCCTGTTTTCGGGCCCGCCCGTTCTCGATCTGTATTGCGCTGCGCAGGCCACCGATGATGGTGCGAGGGAGAAACGCGTAGACCGACTCTCCGAAGCGAGAACTCGCCGCGTCTAGCGGAGTCGCGACGTGGCGATGGTGTCCGTAGACGTGCTCGACGCAGAAGTGGGAGTAGGTGACCGAGCCCATCAAGACCTCGGCTACGGCTCGCTCCCGAGGGTCTTTTCGGTGCATCAGTTCGTGCGCGATGTTGATGCCCCCAGCTGACGCCATGACCCCGATGGACAGCGTCGCGACGACGGCTTCCCAACCCACGAGCTGACCGCTGAGGATGAGGTGCAACGCGAAGGCTTGGAGCCCGAGCTGCACCGGGACCCAGGCATACAGCGGCAGGTCGTAGGCGAACCGCCGGGTCGGTCCTTCGGTGTCGTCGTTGTCGGTCCGAAGGCCAAGCACCGCTTCGACGACTGGAATGACCCCGAAGACGAACGCGAGCGTGGCCAGCGTGGCGAGGCCCCCGGCACGCAAGCCGGCCAGCGCGATGAGCGGGACGACGAAGACGACCCAATACGGCAACGAGCGGACCATGCGGACAATCTACTCGTGAGTAGATTGTCCGTCAAGGATCAATTCACAAGTCGCGTCGCGGGGGCAGGATGCTCCCGGCCACGAGGAGCCCGGCGACGATCGAAGTCGCGATGATCAGCATCTCGACCCCGGTCTCGAGGCCGGCCAACACATCGTGGGCCATGAACAAGTCGAGTGAGCGGTAGCCCACGGACCCGGGCACGAGCAACAGGATGCCGGGCGTAAGCAGAACGAGCGCCGGGCGGCGGCCTCCGGAAGCATATGCATTGCTGAGGAGCCCAAGCACGAGGGCACCGCCGAAAGCTCCCAGCCGAGGGCCGAGGGCTTCCACGCCGAGCGTCTGTCCCAGGCTTGTAAACATGCAGGCCAGCACGATCCATGGCCAGTCTTTCGGACGAGCTTGGAAGAGCATCGCGAACGTCAGCGCTGCGACGCCGGTTGCGAAGACAGTCGCCATCGGGCCCAGCGGATCGACCTCGACGGGGGCCTGGGGAACGAGCGCAACCCAGGAACCAGCCAGGGTCCTGCCGAGCGCTACACCGACGGCGATCTGCAAGAACATGCCGAGCGCCCCGGCCACGCGGGCCGTTCCGGCGGCCCAGTGCCCAGTGGCCAACTCGACCAAGGCGGTCGTGAACGTCAATCCGGGCACGATGACGATGAGAGTCGCGAGCGCGACGACGCCATCGGCATGGGGAAACCACGAGCGGGCGAGGGCGTGCGAGGCGAAACCGACGAACAACGCGCAAGTGGGCTCGGCCAAGAGTGCCGTGCGCGGGCTGGAGCGCAGGACGTATTCGAGGACCGCGACGAGGCCACCGAGCAGTCCTGCCACGGCGATCTCGCGGGGGCCTCCTCCCAGCAACGGCGCTGCGCTCGCGGCGGTGAGCGCGACCGCGAGCACGACCATGCCGGGGCCAAACGCGGCCCGTTGGCGCGCGATCATTTCAAGCCGTCGTCGGGCACGGTTGAGTCCGAGTCGGCCGGCGAATACGTCGTCGAGAACTTCCGTGGTGGTCGCCAACCGCCCGAGCTGTGCAGTTCCGGGAAGCACTCGCCGAACGACCGTTCGTACGTCGGGCTCCTCCCCGAACGACAGCAACAGATCGGTCGGGGAGAACGAAACCTGGAGTGGGACTCGCAGCGTCTCTCCCAACCGAACCACGAGTGCTTCGCCCCGATGGGTCGGCGTGCCGTGAGCATGCAAAAGCTCTGCGACGCGCAGAATGAATCGCTCGCGCGTCATGCGCTGGGCTGCGAATTCCATCGCGGGCAAATGTGGAAGACTGGCGGATAAGTTCACGTGAAATCGAACATGGCCGAATATAATTCGATGTTCGATGTGCATCCAGCGTGCCCCTCGAACGCAGAACCCGGGTTTTCGGCTTCGCGACCGGCGTTGGTTCGAGGGGTGTTCCAGCTGCGTGCTGGCCGCGCTCGTCCGTGACGCGATGGGCGATCGCACTACCTTCAGCGCGCGATGGCCCTCGACTCGATCGACCACAAGATCATCGACCTGCTCCAAGATGACGCTCGGCTGACGAATCGAGAACTGGCGCAACGGGTCGGGCTCGCTCCGTCCACGACACTGGCCCGGGTGCAGCGCTTGACCGAGTCCGGTGTGCTGACCGGATTCAGCGCCCGAGTAAACCCCGAAGCCCTTGGTCTGGCGCTGCAGGTGGTGGTGTTCGTTCAGCTGGAGTCGCACGGTCGCGACCGCAGCCGAGCGTTCATCGAGGAGATCCTGGAGCGGCCGGAGGTTGTTCAGGTGTTCTACGTGGGCGGGGCGCAGGACCTGGTGGTGCACGTGATGGCCCGCGATACGGACGATCTACGGCGAGTGGTGTTGGAAGGCATCGCGTCCCACAGCTTGGTGCGTCACCTCGAGACCAACATCGTCTTTGAGCACCGACGACAGCCGGTGCGGGTCCCAAACCCACAGTGAGCGTAGCCCCGAACCGGGGCTCAGAAGCGCAGTATGGGACGGGATTCGTGGGCACTGAGCGCCGTTGGGACGGGGGCTGAAACGGTCGGGTCTGGTAAGATTTCAGCGCTGTGGCCGTCCTCGATCCAGGTTCGCTGTTCGCGGATCGCTATCGGGTGATCCGCCGGGTCGGATCCGGGGGCATGGGTGCGGTGTACGAGGCCGAACAGCTCTCGACGCGCAAGCATCGAGCACTCAAGGTCCTGACCAACCGGTTCGGCAGCGACGACAAAGCGCAGGCTCGTTTCGTGCGAGAGGCGACGGTGGGCGCCGAGATTCGAAGCGACCACGTGGTCGACGTGATCGGTGCGGGGATCGATGACGCGACCGGGTTGCCGTGGCTGGCGATGGAGCTGCTCGACGGCATGGACCTCAAGCGGTTGACCGATGCCCGCGGCTCCATGGAGCCGGCACATGTGCACGCCGTGTTCGCCCAGCTTGGGCATGGTCTCGCCGCGGCGCATGCCGCCGGGGTCGTGCACCGCGACCTCAAGCCCGAGAACGTGTTCGTCTCCCGCAGCCGCCGCGCAGACGCGCCGTACTTGGTGAAGATCCTCGACTTCGGAATCTCGAAGATCACCCACGAGGCGGTCGTCAGCACGGACACCGCGACCATCGGATCGCCGATGTGGATGGCGCCCGAGCAGATCAACGCCGAACCCGTTTCGGGGCGCACGGATGTCTGGGCCTTGGGGTTGCTCGCGTTTTGGGCCGTCAGCGGCCGGGTGTACTGGAAGGCGGCCTACGGTCAGCGCGTGACGGTGCAAGCGTTGTTCGCCGAGCAGTTGTTCGCGGACCTGGTTGCGCCTAGCTTGCGGGCGGAGGCCTACGGCGTGGCCGAGCGGATCCCCGCGGGCTTCGATGACTGGTTCGGCCAGTGCGTGGCGCGTGAGCCCAGTGAGCGCTTCACGGATGCCGGTGCGGCCATGGTCGCGCTGGGTGCTGTGCTGCAGCCCTGGGCGGCTGCCGCGGGACCTTCACAGCGAGCGCTTCTGCCGGAACCGGGTGCGCCCGCGGAAGCCTCCGTGGCGCGGTCCGAACCGGTGCTGAGCCCCGTTGGCGCGGCTGCGGGATCCGACTTGGCGCAGATGGCCGGCACGACCGCGGACATGATGTCCATCCAGAGCAGTCAGGCGACGATGGAGGGGACCTCCAACTTCTCGGTGCCGCCCGGGGTCACGGGCATGCAGCGGCCGCCGGTTCCGGTGTCGGAGAAGGCGCCGGAGATTGTCATTCCCGATCCACCATCCCGCTCGAAGTCTCCCGCGGTTGGCAAGATCGTCGCCGCCGCCGCGATTCCTGCGGCACTGGCTGGGGCCGTGGTCGCCGGTGTTGCGTTGTGGGATCCCGAGCCCGAACC
>CAJXVA010000414.1 GCA_913061055.1 uncultured Pseudomonadota bacterium | reverse complement strand
GATCTACACTAGATCGCTCGTCGGCAGCGTCAGATGTGTATAAGAGACAGCCCGGACGTAGTTGTCGGCCAGCGCCATCGGGTGCTCCTGCCGCCCCTGCTCGATGACGGCGTCCACGACCTCGCCGACGATCCGCTCGGAGAAGGCTTCGGTTTGGGCATGGGACAGCTCGCGAAGCGCCTTGTTGCGGGCGGCCTTCACCTGCGGCGGCACCTGGTCGGGCATGCTTGCCGCGCTGGTGCCTTTGCGAATCGAGTAGGTGAACACGTGGTGGTAGGCCACCGGTGCGTCGCGCAGCAGCGCGTAGGTGTTCTCGAACGCGGCCTCGGTCTCCCCGGGGAATCCGACGATCACGTCGGTGCCCAGACCCACGCCGGGAACCCGCGCCGCGAGTTTGGCGGTGAGTTCGGCGAAGTCTCCCGCCGTATGTCCACGACGCATCGCGCGAAGCACATCCGGGTCTCCGCTTTGCACCGGAAGATGCAGGTAGCGACACAGCTGCGGCGCGTTCTCGGCCATCAGCGAGATGAGGTCGTCGTCGACCTCGTGGGGATCGAGCGAGCTCAGCCGAAGGCGAGCATCGCCCAACACCGGAAGGACCGCGGCGACCAAGTCCGCGAGCCGCACCCGCGGACGCAGGTCCCGTCCGAAGGTCCCCAAGTGGATCCCCGTGAGCACAACCTCCGGCGCGCCGGCGTCGACCAGGCCGCGAGCCTGCGAGACGACGTCGGCCACGGCGAGGCTGCGCGATCCACCGCGAACCTGCGGGACGATGCAGAAGGAGCAACGGTAGTTGCAGCCGTCTTGAACCTTGAGCAGCGACCGGGTGCGTCGCCGGGGCGTCGCGGCGGTCAGCGGGGTGAAACTCTTGCGACGTTTGAGCGCCGTCACCTGCACGAAGGGGGCTGCTGGTTCGGCGCCAGCCCTCGGAGCCAACCCTTCGAGGACCGCCTGCAGCTCGTCCTTCTCGCCGTTGCCGAGCACCGCATCAACCTCGGGCATGGCCGCGACCAGCTCCGGCTCGGCGTTCGCGTAACAACCGGTCACGAGCACCCGCACCGCTGGATTGCGACGCTTGGCTCGCCGAATCTGGGCCCGGGCATCGGCATCGGCTTGATGGGTGATCGTGCACGAGTTCAGCACGAACACCTCGGCGTCCTCGGGACCCTCGGCGATGTCGTGGCCCGAGGCCACCAGGGCAGCCTCCATCGCATCCGTCTCCGACTGGTTGAGTCGACAGCCGTGCGTGGCCAAGGTGACGCGCATCGGCTGGAAATATCACAGCCTCGCAACCCCGGCCACGGCCACGGCCACACCGACCTCTCAGGAAGTGCGGCCGCGAGCACTGCGCCGGGGGTTCGAACTCGTGCCCCACCACGCGATCGCCAGCGCCAACACAAACGGAGCCACACGTTCCCACGCAGTCCCTGCGGTCGCCGGTATCCAATAGGCCAACACGGCGCTGCCAAAGCCCACCACGATGGAGGCCAGCCGCGGCTTCCACCGAACCGACCCCTGCAACACGTGCACAAGGAGGACGGGCCCAAACGCGGCACCCATCGCCGTCCACGCAAACAGGACCTTGTCGAAGATCGACTTGTCCCCGACCAGTGCGGCGACCACAGCAACCGCGCTCAGGGCCAGGACGACGATGCGCGAACGCTTCACCATGCGCGCGGGGTCCTCGTCCGCCTGATCCGGCAGGTCGTGCACCACCGCGGACGCAGCGACGAGGAGCTGCGAGTCGGCCGTCGACATGATCGCCGAGAGCACGGAGGCCAGCACCACGCCCGCAACGACCGGCGGTAACAGATGGCGAGCGGCTGCGACGAATGCGACTTCCCCGTCACCCAGCGCGGGGAGCAGAGACCGAGCGCACAGGCCCAGCACGATCATGCCGCTGTACAGCACCACCGCCCACCCCATCGCAATCAGACGCGCCTGACGAAGTGCCCTCTCATCACGCACCGCCATGAAGCGGTTGACCACGTGCGGTTGGCCCGGATAGCCCAAGCCGATCCCCAGCAGCCCGAACACGAACCCGAAGGCCGCGGCGGTGGGCATGCCTTGGGTCAGGCTGTTGAAGCCGGGCGTGGGCACGGCGGCGAGAGCGTCGATGAGCGCACCGGGTCCGCCGATCGACACCAGCGCCGCGACCGGTAGGATCACCGACGCCAGCGCCATCACGAAGCCTTGCAGGGTGTCGGTCAGGCTGACCGCCAAGAACCCGCCGAGCATCGTGTAGACGACGACCACCGCACTGCCCAGCAGAACCGCCTCGGTCATCGGCATCGCGAACGTCTCGGCGAAGGTTTTCCCCGCGCCCTGGAACTGGGAGGCGACGTAGGCCATCAGAGACACCAAGACGATCGCGGTGCTCACCCTGCGGATGAGGCGAGACCCGGGCGCCTCCCGAGGTCCTGCCAGCATCTCGGTGACCGTCAGCGCGCCGTCCTTCAGACTCCGTCGCCGCAGCGCCGGCGCCAAGACGTACCAGTTGAGCCAGAACCCGCCCACGCACGCCGGGAAGAGCCACAGCGCGCTGATGCCCTTCGCATACGCAAACCCGCTGACGCCGAGAAGCGACCAGGCCGAGCTGCTCGAGGCCGAGGCCGACAATCCGGCCACCCACGGGCCGAGGCTCCGGCCGCCTAGGAAGAAGTCCCCGGCCCCGCTCGTGCGCCGTTGCGCGACGATGCCGATGCCCAGCAGCGCCACCTTGTAGAGGATGAGCGTGATGACGATGGCCGTGGTTTCCGACATGGGCGAGTCGCGCCGTTGACCCGGTGCGAGGCGCCACCATAGCCTGAGCTCATGCGCGCCCCGGTTGCCGTCGTCCTTGCCCTGTGCGTCGCGTGCACAGACCCCGAGGATCCCGAACAAACGGCGACGGAGTCCACGATGGGGGTGACCTCGAGCACCCGCACGGCCAGCACCGAGAGTTCGGGCCCGCGCACCAGCACCGGTGCCGCAGAAACGATGCAGGACGCGTCGAGCACCGGCGGCGAGCAAACCACGGACACGACCACGGATGACTCGGACTCCACGGGGCGGACAGACTGCGCCCCGGCCCCCGACGCGAATCCGGCGTGGCTGGGTGGATACCTCGACGAGATCGTCGGGCGTCTCGCGGGCGCCACCGAGCTGTCCCCGGGCGTGACGCTTGCCGAGCGCTCCACGCCGATGAATCGCGCCGCAACCGCAGACTGGCTCGAGACCGAATTCGCCGCGCTCGATCTCGACGTCGAGCGCCACGCCTACGCAGCCCAGGGCACCAACATCGTGGGGCGGCTTCCCGCGACCGAGTCCGGAGGGCGCACGCTCATCGTCGGCGCGCACTTTGACAGCGTCCCCGGATCGCCAGGCGCCAACGACAACGCGACCGGCGTGGCGTTCGTCCTCGCGCTCGCCCGGTACCTGGGCTCGATCGAGTGCCGAACCCACGACGTGGTGTTCGTCGGGTTCGATCAAGAAGAGGTCGGACTGGTCGGCAGCGAGGCGTACGCGGCGTTTCTCGTGGACCAGGGTGAAGACGTGATCGCCGTTCACACCATCGACCAGATGGGCTGGGACCAGGACGGTGACCGAGCGATCGAACTCGAACGCGCCGACGCTGGCCTCTACGAGATCTACGAGGCTGCCAATGCCTCGCTCGCCGCCCCCGTCACCCTGCACGCGACCGGCACCGGCTTCACCGACCACGTCTCGTTTCGCGCCTATGGTTTTGCCGCGATCGGCATCACCGAGGAGTTCGTAAACGGAGACACGACGCCGCACTACCACCTGAGCAGCGACAGCTACGACACGGTGAACTTCGAGTTCCTCGCGTCGAGCACCGTGCTGGCCAACACGGCGTTCGCGATGCTCATCGACGCCGGGTGATGCGACGACGCAAGCGACGACCGAGGGCTCGGAGCGACGGTCGGACGAACGGCTCCGAGACCTCGGCCTCGGCGAGTTCGGCGCGGGGCGGACGAAGCAACGAAGGGAGCGACACGAGGCTCCGTGTGAGCTTGCCCAGCAACGCCGCGGGCGACTCGGCCTCGACCGCGATCGCCACATCCTGACCCGCGACCGCATCCTCCAGCGCTCCTCGCGCCACCGTCCGGCTCCCATCGGAGCGGATCTCCACGACCAATCGTGCGACGACCGGCGGAAGCCCGTCCGTCTCACTGGGCGTTACAGGCTCCACAGGGGCCGGCTTGGGCGCGTCCGGGTCGTCCACAGCCTCAGGGTGCCCCCACGGCGGCCATTCGTCACGCCCGTTCCCCGGCGATAGAAAATATCGATATAGTCCGCCGACTCAAACCGTTGAGTCGATGCCGGGCATCCAGCTTGGCTTTCCGGCACATCCAACAGGAGAAACCATTTACATGACACGGAATCGACCGAGCCTCGCAGGGCTTGGCGCAGCCGCCATGGCAGCCCTCATGATTGTGGGTTGTCAGGGGTCCGGGTCCTTCGCGCAGATGCAAGAGCAGCTCGCAGCGATCGACCAGAAGCAGGACAACATCTTGGCCAAGCTCGGTGAGCTTGAAGGCAAGATTGGTAAAGCAGGCCCCGCTGCGCCCCCCTCCAAAGCACAAGGCCCTCGTCCGGGCCGCCCCGACCCGAAAGCCACCTACAAAGTGGCGGTTGCCCCCGACGACGCGGCCAAAGGCCCCGCCGACGCCAAGGTGACCATCGTCGAGTGGTCGGACTATCAATGACCCTTCTGTAAGAGAGTCGGTCCGACTCTCAAGAAAATCTCAGAGACGTACAAAGACGACGTACGCATCATCTTCAAACAGAACCCTCTGCCGATGCACAACCGTGCGATGCCGGCAGCGATGGCCTCCGAGGCCGCCGGCAAGCAGGGCAAGTTCTGGGAGATGCACGACAAGCTCTTCCAAGATCCTCGCGCGCTCACCGATGAGAACATCGAGAAGTACGCGAAAGAACTCGGCCTGAAGATGGGCAAGTTCAAGGAAGACCTCAAGGACAAGGACATCGAGGCCAAGATCAAGAAGCAGCAGGCACAGGGCTCTACGCTCGGTGCGCGGGGTACCCCGGCATTCTTCGTCAACGGTCGCTTCCTGTCCGGCGCACAGCCCTTCGAAGCCTTCAAGGCCATCATCGACGAAGAGATGAAGAAGGCCGACGCGTTGCTCGCCAAGGGCACGCCGAAGGACAAGCTGTACGAAGCTGTCATCGCCGAAGGCAAAACGAAGCCTTAGCGACGATGAAGTCGCTGTCCTACAAGGACAGAGGCCCACTGCGACGAAGCGAGAGCCGCGCGCTCACCCTGCTTGGGGTGAGGCCGCGGCTTCTTCCGTTGTGTCCGCTCCCGCCTCGGGCTCCGAACTCGTCAGCGCCTGAGCCTGCTGAGCCGTCGCCGCGCAGCGGAACCCGAAGTGGTGAAAGTGGGGTCCGTTGCTCGGGAAGTGCGCCCGGCGGTAGGTCCCAGTGGCGCGGGTCTCGTCCCAGTACCAGGAGCCGCCGCGGATGATCTTCTGCGAGTGGCCCTTGCACGTCTCCTCGCCATCGCACGGCCCCCGGGGATCGACGCCCAGGCACGCCTCTCCGCACGCCTCATAGCTGCGGCTGTACCAGTCGTAGACCCACTCCCAAGAGTTGCCGACCATGTCGTAGAGCTCGTAACGCCCGACCGGTCGCGACCCGACGTCCCACGGCCTCCCCGTCTCGGGCTTGCTGATCGCCTTCTTCAACCCGCAGCTGCGCCCGGTCTCATCCTTGATGATCGCCTTGTCGCAGTCGGCCGGCTCGTTGCCCCACGGGTAGATCTCACCGTCGGGACCGCGGGCGGCTTTTTCCCACTGCGCCTCGGTGGGAAGCGTCTTTCCGTGGGCTTCGCAGTAGGCCAGCGAGTCGAACCAACTCACACCTTGAATCGGCATGTCGGGATGGTCGAAGTCGGTGTATCGCGGGCCCGAGCGAGGGCAGCGTTTCTCTTTCTGGCACGTCTTGTACTCGGCGTACGTGACCTCGTACTGGTCCATGTAGAACGTCTGAGCCCAGATCGTGGCCGCGGGCATTTCATTGCTTCGCTCGGCTTCGTCCCGACCGCGAAGGAAAGGACCGGCCGGGATACAGGACATGCGATCGGGCGCCGACGCGCACGGGATGCCCTCGGTCCCGTCCGGGGCGGTCTCCAGTGCCGGCGGCGCGGGTTTGGTGGGCTTTGGCGGCGGTTGTGGGGCGTCTGCGGCGGCTTCGGCAGGTTTCTGCTCCCCCGCGTCCCCACCCTCGACGGGGGCCGGCTCTAGGGCCGTTGACTCGAACTTAGACGCTTTTTGAGCGTCGGGGGCCGGAGGCGACGGGTTGCCCGCGCAACCGAGGAAACACGTACCCAACAGAAGCGCTCGCGCCCGCATGCCGCTTGATACCTGCACAGCCCGCAACCTCCAAGCGACCGATCTCGCGCGCCCGCAGCGTGAGTGGACCCAGCCCCGCGACGCCTGAATCAAAATGCAGGGCATCGGGCCTTAGCGGGCGACTTGGGTGCAATGCGAACAACCGTCGAAGCGTTTGGGGTTGGGGTAGGAGCCAGGTACACTTCTCCATCCCCACTGGGGTCGCCAAGCGACGTCGACGCCCGTGCCTTCATGTCTGAACGACCCACAGGGATTCCCAAGACCCGCCGGCTCGACACCGGGCAGTCCCGCGAAGAGCGGGGCGGACCCGCACCGTCGACGACGACGTCGCCCCCCGCACCGTCTGCGTCCGCATCCGACATGGAGCTGACCTTCACGCGCGACGTGGGGAAGAAGATCGCGGGCCGCTACAAGATCACCGACGTCATCGGTGAGGGTGGCATGGGTGTTGTGTACGAGGCCTGGGACACCCAGGTTGAGCGCAAGGTCGCGATCAAGCTCGTCCGCTCCGACACCACCGACCGCAAGTTCCTCAGTCGGTTCCGGCGTGAGCTCGAGATCACGAGCAAGCTGCGCCACCCCTCCACGATCCGCGTGTTCGAGCACGGCGAGACGAAGGACGGGCGCCCCTACATGGTGATGGAGCTCCTCACCGGGGAGAGCCTTGCCGACCGGCTCGAGCAGGGTCCGCTCGACGAGATGGAAGCGCTCCAGATCGCACGCCAGGCGGCCGAGTCGCTGTCCGAGGCGCATGAGCATGGGGTCTTCCACCGCGACCTCAAGCCGGACAACATCTTCATCGAGACGGTCGGTGTCTCCAAGGTCGTCAAGGTGCTCGACTTCGGCATCGCGGGCGGTGTCGACGCCACCCGGCTGACCCAGGCCGGCGAGGTCTTCGGGACACCGCAGTACATGTCGCCCGAGCAGTGCAACGGCCTCCCGCTCGACCACCGCACGGACATCTACTCCCTCGGGTGCATCTTGTACGAGATGCTCGAGGGTCGGCCGCCGTTCGCCGCGGAGACGCCGATGGCCACGATGCTCAAGCACGTGCGGGCCAAGGTTCCCACGCCGCGACACGCCTCCAAAGAGACGGCCAAGGTCGTGCTGATGGGACTCCGCAAGGATCGCTCGAAGCGGATTCAGACCGCGGGGCGTTTGGCGGAACTCGTTGGCCAGTGCATCGGGTACCTGCGCACCGGCGGCGACAGCCGGAGCAACCGCCTGGACTCCGGCCCGTCCAGCGGCCAGCTCGTCTCCTCCAGCGCGGTCTCCACCGGCCATCAAGCGATCACGATGGGTGGTCGCTCGGGGAGCACCTCGTCGCTTCCCTCGACCACAGGTCCGGTCCCAGGGTTTGCCGAAGACAGTCGCGGTCGCACGATCGCGATCGGCTTGGGCCTGCTGGCCATCGGCCTGGTTGTCGCCATGTTCTTCGGCGACATGAGCTCCGGTCCCCAGAGCGATGGCGACAACGGGAGCAAGTCCGGGGAGTCCGACTCCGGTGCCGGCGCGAGCAGCCCCGAGAAGCTGCCGATGAACCGTGCCCTGGTGCAGACCAACGTCGAGGGTGCCCAAGTGTACGTCGACGAGAAGTACCAGTGTGACACCCCCTGTGAGGTCAAGGTGCCGGTCGGCGACGGCCTCTCACACGAGATTCGGGCCAAGAAAGAGGGCTACATAGACCTGGTGAAGGTCTGGAAGCCCAAGAGCGTTGCCGAGCCGCTGCCCAAGCTCGCGCCGATGGAAAAGCTATGAGCCAAGACGAGTCCTTCTCCGCCCTGTTCGAATCAAACACTTCCGGACAGGGCGGGCAGCGCAGCGAACTTCGCGCAGGTCAGCGCATCACAGGCACAGTCGTCGCCATCACCGGGGACACGGTGTTTGTCGATGTCGGCGGCCGTGTCGAGGGGCACCTCGCCCGCAACGAGGTGCTCGGCGACGACGGCGAGCCCAAGGTGTCTGTCGGAGACACGGTGAAAGCGACGGTCGTGCAGGCCGGTCGGGGCGCCCCGGTGCTTCGGATGGCGCTGGGTCGAGGAGAAGCCGGCACCGCCGAGCTCGAACTGGCCGCCGAGAGTGGGACGCCCGTCGAGGGAACGTTCTCCAAGGCAGTCAAAGCCGGCCTCGAGGTCGACATCTCGGGCAAGCGTGCCTTCTGCCCCGCCTCGCAAGTCGACGTCCAGTTTGTTGAAGACCTCGAGGCGTTCGTGGGACAGACGAACTTCTTCAAGGTGCTCGAGGTCCGCGACAACGGACGCTCGATCGTCGTCAGCCGACGCGCTCTGCTCGAGATTGAGCGGGCCGAGAAGGCACAGGAGCTGCTTGGACGGCTCGAAGCGGGTGCGGAACTCGAGGGCATCGTGCAGTCGCTGCAGGCCTACGGAGCGTTCGTCGATATCGGCGGCATTCAAGGCCTGCTGCACGTCTCCGAGATCAGCTCGGCGCGCGTCGCCAGTCCCTCGGACGTCTTGTCCGTCGGCGAAAAGATTCAAGTGCTCGTCAAGAGCATCGAGTCGCAGGCCGACGGCAAGCCCC
>CAJXVA010000413.1 GCA_913061055.1 uncultured Pseudomonadota bacterium | reverse complement strand
CCTGGGGGTGTCGCCAAAACTAGCAGTACGCCCGGTACAGCGGCGTTTCGGCTCCTACCCAGGAGCGAAAAATCCGTCGCGATCCGCCGCGCCGGGTTTCACCACGGGCTGCTAGCGGGGACCTGCCGCCGGGTGCACGCATCGCTCAAGAATCGATGCGTGCACCCGGAATCGTTTCTGCTACGGTAGCCGCCTGGGTGGATGGGGCCGCCCACCCGCCGAAAGCCAGCGCTCCCTAAACCGGTTGCCCACCGCGACGCTCGTCGCACGACCCGGGGGCTTTCCAGCCACCCGCACATCCATCATCTTCGTCCCCAAGGAGCGGTCCGGGGCATCGAAAACGGAGATCTGAAATGGAAGAATCGTGCATCGTGGGGCCGCTGGCCTCGCGTCTGAAACACCTCGCGCGTCGCCTGCAGCGGGCCGCCGCACAGGGACAACCCAATCTCCTCGAGACGATAGAGGCCGCTCAGAGCGAGGCACTCCCGGCAGGGGGGCCCAAACGGCGTCATTGTCTTCAGACGGTCGCGAAACGCGTCGGGTTTCGCAGCTGGACCCACGCGCGGGACGTCCTGGAGCGAGCCAATGTCACCGATCGCGGGACGCTCATGTACCGCGACTCGCATGGCGCCATCAGCAACATTTGGTGCGCTTCCTATGCGGAGGCCCGTGAGGCCCGGGCGAGCTCCGGCGGCTTTGTGTTGCCGTACAAGCACCAGTTCCAGATCGTGCAGGCGCCCTACATCCAGTGGCTGGGACTCGATCCTGCCGACCCCGACTGGGACGCGATCGGACGCGACTGGGTCGAACCAGCCGATGTGGCCGCGTGGACACGCATCACCGATCACAGGCTCGACCAGTTGCTAGACGGCTGGCCGTGAGCACCTGCGACGCGCCTGAGGTGTCCCATGGGCATGTCTCATGGGGCACGCCTGGGGTTGCCCGGCAACTGGGTGAAACCGAACCCCACAGGGTTCGGCACGCGCCTTGCTAAAGACAAGAGCATGTGTCGCAGCAACCTGGAGGCCGCTGAGTGCATGGCGAATGCCAGGTTGACGATTTGCGTGTGGCTCCTCGGAGCGGAGCGCGGGCCCTGGCCGCGTCGGCAGTGACGTCCCTGGTCACGCGACGTGGCGGGCCCAAGAGGCTGAGCAGGAAGCTCACCCCGAGGTGATGACAAGCGACGGTCAGGCGGACGATGGCTAGACCAGTGTGCGCAGCAGGTCGTCGGTGGTGACGATGCCAACGATTTTGCCGTCATCCACAACCGGCAGCGCGCTGATCTCCGCACTCAGGATCATCGAGGCCGCATCGGAGGTGGTGGCGTTCGGCCCGACGGCCTTCACCTCGGTCGACATCATCGTCGAGACGGGCATGGCCAGGTACTCGCGGACCTTCTCGGTCGACACGGCGCTGACCCAGTCTTGCATCTCGAAATTCCGCAGGTCTCGGTCGCTCAGCATCCCGACCACTTTGCCGTCCTTGCAGACGGGTAGGTGCCGGATCCACACCTGATTCATCATCTCCAGGGCCTTGAGCACCGTCATTTCCGGCTCCAGCGTGAGCGGATCGGCGGTCATGATTTCTCGGACGTTTGCCATCACTCCGAGCGTGGCACTGGCCGCGTTCACCCAGCCGGCTATCCGTGCGCGCTGCGACACCCGATCCCCCGCAAACCAATCGGCCCCGCCGTAACACCGCAAAACCTGCGGAGTTTCCATTGGACAGGGCTGCCACGGTGAACTTGGACAAGCCGTGCGTGTCGATCCCAAATCCCTCGTCCGTCGTCTCGATCCGCTGTGCCGAAAGGTCCTCGAAGAAGGGGTGACGCTTACCGTTGCCCGCACTCACTACGAGGTCACGGTCGAGCATGTGTTTCGACGAATGCTCGAAGCGAGCGAGGGAGACATCCCGCTCATCTTCCACAACTACGAGGTTCAGGCGCCGCGCATCGTCGCCGCACTCGAACAAGAACTCGAGGGCATGAGGGCAGGGAACTCGGGTAAACCGGTGTTCTCGCCGCTGCTGTTCTCGTGGATTGAGGATGCTTACCTCGTGGCATCGGTCGAGGAGGGACTCAACGAGGTTCGGTCGGGCCACCTCCTGCTGTCCCTGTTGATGCAGCCTGGACGAACCGGCCTCGGGCGTCACACCGACGAACTCGACAAGATCCCGCCCGATGGCTTGCGCCGGGACCTGCTGACGATCGCCGCGGGGAGTTCGGAAGAGGCCCGCGTGGCCCGTGGGAGCAAGGGACTCAAAAAAGGCACCCGGAGCGGTGTGGGCGCGGCTGCCGAGGAAGCATTGGATCGATTCACGATCGACGTCACTGCGGCGGCGGCATCGGGCGAGATCGATCCGGTGCTCGCCCGCGATGCCGAGATTCGTCAGATGATCGACGTACTGACCCGTCGTCGCAAGAACAACCCGATCCTCGTCGGGGAGGCGGGCGTGGGCAAGACAGCGGTGGTCGAGGGCTTTGCCTTGCGGGTCGCAGCGGATGACGTGCCCGAGGTGCTCCGGGGTGTTCGGCTGCTCAACCTCGACTTGGGGCTGCTGCAGGCGGGAGCGGGCATGAAGGGCGAGTTCGAGAACCGCCTCAAGCAAGTGATCCACGAGGTGAAGACCGCGCTGGTGCCGACGATCGTCTTCATCGACGAGGCCCACACCCTCATCGGCGCCGGAGGGACCGCGGGCGGCACGGATGCGGCGCAGCTGCTGAAACCGGCGCTTGCGCGTGGAGAGCTGCGCACGATCGCGGCCACCACCTTCAGCGAGTACAAGAAGTACATCGAGAAGGACGCCGCCCTCGAGCGGCGCTTCCAACCGATCACGATCGAGGAGCCCTCCGTCGAGGACGCCACGGTCATGCTGCGTGGGGTGAAGACCAAGTTCGAGCTTCATCACAAGGTGCATGTGCTCGATGACGCGGTGAAGGCCGCGGTCAATCTCTCGGACCGCTACATCTCGGGCCGTCAGCTCCCCGACAAGGCCGTCGACTTGCTGGACACCGCCTGCGCTCGGGTCGCAGTGGGACACACCAGCAAGCCTGCCAAGCTCGACGACATCGAGCGACAGCTGATGCACATCGACACGACGCTGCACGCGTGGGAGCGAGATCGCGTCGAGGCTCGGGTGGAGGCCAACGCCGATGCCAAGGTTCTGAAAGCCAAGAAGAAGGCTCTGCAGGCCGACCGCATCGAGTTGGAGGAACGCTGGCAACGCGAACGCGACGCCGTCGCGCAGGTTCGGGAGCTGCAGGTTGATAGCGAGTCGCCATCTCGCCGGCAGAAGTCAGCGCTCACGCGCGCCTTGCACTCGCTGGCCGAGTTGCAAGACGAGACGGCGATGGTGCCCCTACATGTCGATGCGGATTTGGTCGCGAAGATCGTGAGCGACTGGACCGGAATCCCGGTGGGCAACATGTTGCGCGACGACCTTGGCCGACTGCTGCACCTCGAGGACAACCTCCGTTCCCGGATCGTGGGCCAGGACGAAGCGCTCGCGGCTCTCTCCCGGCGCATTCGTGCATCCAAAGCCGGGCTGTCACCTCCGGAGCAACCCATTGGCGCGTTCTTGTTGGTGGGCCCCAGCGGAGTCGGCAAGACCGAGACGGGGCTGGCTCTGGCCGAGTTGCTCTTCGGTGGGGAACGGATGGTCGTCACCGTGAACATGAGCGAGTTCATGGAGAAGCACACGGTCAGTCGTCTCATCGGCTCGCCTCCGGGATACGTGGGCTATGGGGAAGGAGGGGTTCTCACCGAGGCCGTACGCCATCACCCCTACTCCGTGGTGCTTCTCGACGAGGTCGAGAAGGCGCACCCCGAAGTGATGAATCTGTTTCACCAGGTCTTCGACAAGGGCATGCTCGCCGACGGCGAAGGCAGGGTTGTCGACTTCAAGAACACCGTGCTCGTGATGACCTCGAACCTCGGGACCGAGATCATCGATCGCGCGTGTGCCCGAGCCGAACCGCCGCCTGCTGCCGAATTGGTGGAGGACATCCGCCCGGTCCTGCTGGAGCGCTTCAAGCCGGCTTTGTTGGGGCGGATGACCGTCATCCCGTACCGGCCTCTGCCGTCCGCCGTGATGCGGACCATCATCGATCTCAAGTTCGACAAGATCCGTCGACGATTGCAGCGCGAGCACGGGCTTTCGTTCGAAGTGAGCGATGACGCTCGCGAGCTGGTGCTGGGACGGTGCGATGATCCTTCGAGCGGTGCGCGGAACATCGACCACGTGCTGGATGAGTCCGTTCTGCCCCGCATCTCCGAGGAGCTGCTGGCATGCATGGCCGATGGCGAGACTCCCACGCGGATCTCACTCGGAGCCGGGACGCGACACGAGCTGACGTTCGCGCTCTCTCGCGACCCACGAGTCACGGAGGCGGCCGGCAGAAAGAAGGCCAAGAAGAAGGTCGGCAAGAAGGCGAGCAAGAAGCCGGCCGCTGCCAAGAAGAAGGCCGGCAAGAGGAAGCCGACCAAGAAGAGGCCACGGTCGAGAATCAACACCTGAGGGCGGCGCCACGGTTCCCACTCCGCGGGACCCGTCCGTGCGAGGACGGGTCCGCGAGTTGCTCACTCCGGCGCGACGACGTCCAAACGGACCGGGCACACCTTGAGCTCGGCCGTCTCGGTGATCGGGTCGTATCCGGCGCCCGTGAGGTCGTTGATCCGGGTGTCGCCGAAGCCGAAGCTGCAGAACACCGTCCCCCTCGGGGAACGATCGGTGACCTCGACGGCCAACTCGACCGCCCCACGCCTGGAGGCCATTCGCACCCGCGCTCCATCGACGAGGCCCCACATGCCGGCATCGGCAGGGTGCACCTCGAGCGTCTCCTCGGGCACGAAGTAGTCCATGCCCGCTCGGCCGGTCATCGAACGCGTGTGGTAGTGCTGCAGCCGCCGGCCGGTGGTGAGCCAGACGGGGTAGTCATCGTCGACCACCTCGGCGGGCTCGCGGTACTCGACCCGCTTGAACGTGCCTTTCCCGGTTTCGGTCGGGAAGGCGTCTTCGTGCAGACGGAAGGTACCCGGATGCCCTTCGCTGGGTACGGGCCACTGATACGTGCCTTCACCGGCGCGCTCCCAGTTGACGCCCTTGTAGATGGGCGAGGTCTCGCACAGCTCGTTGAACACGTCCTTCGCCGATTCGTAGTCGAACCCGGACACACCTTGCCGCTTGGCGAGCTGCGACATGATCCACCACTCGGGCTTGGCTTCGCCCTGCGCTGGAACGGCGGCGCGCACCCGCTGGATGCGTCGCTCGGTATTGGTGAACACACCATCCGTCTCGCCCCACCCGCTGGCGGGCAGGACGACGTCCGCCAGCTCTGCGGTCTCGGTGAGGAAGAGGTCTACGACGACGAGGTGGTCGAGGTTGCGTAGCGCCTTCTCGCAATGACGGCGATCGGGGTCGGAGACGAGGGTGTTCTCGCCGCAGATGAGCATGGCCTTCATCTTGCCGTCGGCGGCATAGTCGAGCGCGCGGACCTTGGTGATGCCGCGCTCCAGATCGATCTCCCGCCCGTAGAGCTTGGAGAACCGAGCCTGGTTGACCGGGTCGTCGACGGGTTGGAAGCCGACGTAGTTGTTGGGCAGTCCGCCCGCATCCCCAGCGCCCTGGATGTTGTTTTGACCGCGCATCGGGTTGATGCCGGTACCCTCGCGACCAATGTGGCCGGTCATCAGCGCCAAGTTGCACAGGCTCTGCACGTTGTCGACGCCGCAAATATGCTCGGTGATGCCCAGCGTGTAGAAGATCGCACCCTTGCTGCCGCGCCCGTAGGCCAGCGCGGCGCGCTCGATGTCGGCGGCCGGGACCTCGCAGATGCTCTCTGCCCACTCGGGCGGGTAGGCCTTGACGTGCTCGAGGAACGCCGCGCCGTCGAGGGTCCGGTCCTGCATGAACGCCTCGTCGACCAGACCTTCCCGGGCGATGACGTGCGCCATCCCGAGCAGCAAGGCGACGTCCGTGCCGACCTTGAGCTGCAGGTGCATGTCGGCCCGCTTCGTCAGCGGGATCTTCCGAGGGTCGGCCACGATCATGATGGCGCCCTTGCGGTGCGCCTTCTTGATCCGGGTGGCCGCGACCGGGTGACACTCGGTCATGTTGGTGCCGATGCAGAAAATGACATCGGGCTCTTCCATGTCCCGCAGCGGGTTGGTCATTGCACCGCGTCCGATTGTGGCCGCCAGACCGGCGACCGTGGGGGCGTGTCAGGCCCTAGAACAGTTGTCTATGTAGTTGGTGCCGTACGAGGCGCGAATCAACTTCTGCAGCGTGTAGGTCGACTCGTGAGGCGCCCGGCCGGAGGCGATCGCGTAGATGCTGTGGCGTCCGTGCTCGGATGCCGCCTTGGCGAGGCCGTCGGCCGCGCGGTCGAGCGCCTCGTCCCAGCTCGCGCGGCGGAGCTTTCCGTCCTCGCGAACCATGGGGTACTTGAGCCGATCATCGTGCTGCACGAAGTCGAAGGCGAACTGACCTTTGACACACAGCGCACCCTCGTTGGCGCCGCCGTCTCGGGCGGGCCGGATACCGACGAGCTTGTCGCCTTTGCTGAGCAGGTCGACCGAGCATCCAACGCCGCAGTACGGGCACACCGAACGGGTCGCCTCGATCGGCTCGGGCAGATCTTTGGCACGAAGGGCCTTGCGATCTGCGAGCGCGCCGGTGGGACAGGTCTGCACACACTGCCCACAGAACGTGCAGTCGGAGTCGTCGAGCTTGTTGCCAAACTCCGTGGTGATCTGGGTGGAGAACCCACGGTTCATCACGCTGATCGCGTAGTCGCCTTCCTGTTCCTCGCACACCCGGACGCAGCGGTAGCAGGAGATGCACTGGTCGTAGTCGCGGGCGATGAACGGGTTGGTGTCGTCCGGGCGAGCGGTGCCGGACGTTTTGCCGACGAAGCGCTCCCCGGTGGCGCCGTAGCGCTTCTTCAGGGTGACGAGTTCCTGAGACGCGGCGCCGCTGAGCGGATCGATCTCGGCATCCGGGTTCTCAGAGGTGAGCAACTCGATCAGCGTCTTGCGGTGCTTCTCGATGCTCTTCGTCGCCGTACGCACTTGCATGCCGGCCATCGCGACCGTGGTGCAGGAGGCGACGGGGCTGCGGTAGCCCTCGACCTCGACCACGCACAGCCGACATCCTCCGAACGGCTCGAGGCGGTCGTCGTAGCAGAGGGTCGGAATGTTGCTCTGGTGCCGCTGGGAGACCTCGTAGATGGTCTCGCCTGGCGTGAAGGAGACGCTCTGCCCGTCGAGGTCCATCGTAGGCAGGGCAGTCGGCGAGTCGGAGGCCAAGTCAGAGGCCAACTCAGAGTTTGGGTCGTTCATGCTCGGGTCTTCTCCACGTGTTGCTGGACGCGCTCGGGGAAGTAGCGCACGAGGCTGTCGGTGATGAGCGGGGCCGCCACGCCAAGCCCGCAGGCGCTGGTCGCCTTCATGGTGTTGCCAATGTCGGCCACCTCTTCGTTCCAAACGGAGAGGGAGCGCGGCCCGGCGTCGCCGAGTCGCTCGGAGAGCCGCTGGGTTCCGATGCGGCAGGGAAAGCACTTGCCGCACGATTCGTGGGCGAAGAACTCCATCGCCTGGCGACTGACGTCGACCATGTCGCGGGTGTCGTCGAACACCATGATGCCGCCCGCGCCGAGGAACGAACCCTTGGCCCGGAGGGCGGGCTCGTCGAGCGTGACGCTGAGGTCCTCGCTCGCGACGAAGCCGCCCGAGAGTCCCGCCATCGTGGCGGCCTGCACGGTGCGCCCGGGCAGGGGGCCGCCAGCCCAGTCGTTGATGAGGTCCATCAGCGGGAGGCCGATCGGGACCTCGTAGTTGCCGGGGCGGGCGATGTCACCGGAGAGGCTGATGACCTTGGTGCCGGCGTGTTCACCGTGCCCGAGGCTTTGGTACCAATCCGCGCCCTTGTTCAAGATCGGCGCGACGGCACACAGCGTCTCGACGTTGTTGACGACCGTGGGCCGGTCGTTGAACCCGTGCGTGACAGGGTAGGGCGGCCGGTTGCGAGGGAAGGGGTGCTTGCCCTCGAGCGAGTTGAGCAGGGAGGTTTCCTCGCCGCACACGTAGGCCCCCGCGCCGCGGCGGATCATCAAGTCGAAGTCGCCGAGCAGGCCTGCAGCCTTCGCGTCAGCGATCGCCTGTTCGAGGATCGGGACCGTTTGCGGGTACTCGTAGCGCAGGTAGATGAACCCGACGCTCGCCCCGGTGGCCAGCGCGGCGATCGCCATGCCCTCGACGAGTGCATGCGGGTCGTGGTCCATCAAGGCGCGATCCTTGAAACAGCCCGGCTCGCCTTCGTCCGCGTTGCACACGATGGTCTTGTGTCCACCGCGGGGGTCGGCGTCGGCAACAGCCCGCCACTTCCGAGCCGTGGGGAAGCCGGCGCCACCTCGCCCTGCCAGGCCGCTCGCTTCGAGTACGTCCAGGACCTTGGATGCGTCGGCACGGACGGCATCGAGCGCGGCATACCCACCCGTGCGTCGATAGCCTTCGAGTGTCGCGCGGCCGGGCTCGCGGATCTTGTCGAACACACACTCGGTGCCCGCTCCGGGGTAGGCGGGCGGCAGCGGCGTGGGTGTCTCCTCGAGCGTCGCAGCGTCGATCCCGACCCGAACGGTGTGGCCCGTCAGCACCGGGATCGGACCGTCGCACCGTCCTGCGCACGGCATGGGTGTGGCGTCGGTCAGCGCCGCGTGCAATCCGTCGTAGCCACGCATCCGGCAGACGGGACCGTCGCAAACGCGTGGCGCCGCGAGGCCACCGGGCGTTCGCGAAAAGTGGTGATAGAAAGTCACCGTGCCGAACAGGTCGGCGAGCGGGATCTTCAAGCCGTCCGAAACGGCCCGTAGCGCCTCGTCCGAGAGGTGCCCTGTCTCTTATACACATCTGACGCTGCCGACGAGCGATCTAGTG
>CAJXVA010000412.1 GCA_913061055.1 uncultured Pseudomonadota bacterium | reverse complement strand
ATCTACACTAGATCGCTCGTCGGCAGCGTCAGATGTGTATAAGAGACAGCCCCCGCACCCATGACCGCATCGCCCCCCGACGCCGGACCCGAAGTCCTCCTTCGCGCCGTCCGGATGACCAAGGAGTTCGAGCGCGGCAATGCGCCTCCCCTGCGGGTCCTCTCCGAGGTCAGCCTCACCTTGTTCCGAGGCGAGTGCGCGACGATCGTTGGCCCCTCGGGTGCCGGAAAATCGACGTTGCTGCACTGCGTCGGAACGCTCGACCTCCCGACGCGCGGTCAGATTCTGTTCGGAGGGACCGACGTGGTCTCGCTCCCTCCTCCGGAACTTGCGAAGTTCCGCAACGAAACCATTGGTTTCGTCTTTCAGTTCCACCACCTGCTGCCTGAGTTCTCCGCGCTTGAAAACGTGATGATGCCGGCCATGATCGCGCGCCTTCCCAACCGGGAAGCCAAGCAGCGCGCCGAAGAACTCCTCGAAGCAGTGGGCATGAGCGAACGCCTCACGCACCGCCCCGGTGAGCTGTCCGGAGGCGAGCAGCAGCGCGTTGCGATCGCCCGAGCGCTGGTCATGAAGCCGCGTCTGCTGCTCGCGGACGAGCCGACAGGCAACCTCGACACCAAGACCAGCCGCGAGGTTCACCAGCTGCTCTTCCGCCTCAACGAAGAGCAGCGGATCACGATGCTGATCGTCACGCACAACCGCGAACTCGCCTCGCAGGTACCGCGGAGCATCCGGATGCAAGACGGGCGACTGATCGCGAGCGAGCAAAAGTCAGCCGAAGACCTCGCCCGGGCGCGGAAACTCGCCTTTGTGGATCCCGACGCGGAAGAAGGGGACGCATGAAGGGCATGCCCGGCAAGCCCCGTGTCTTCGCGAGGTGGGTGGGATTGCTACTCACCTGCTTCGTCGCTGCCGCAACGCTGTTGCCGCGTTCGGCGAGCGCTGCCATCCCGGTGCCGGCCCAGCAATACGCTGCGCTGCTGCAGACCATCGCCGAGGGCGTCGGTGACGATGTCTACGGGCAGCCCATCGTCGAGGTTCGCTTCGAGGGCAACCGCCGGGTCGAGTCCGAGGCCATGCTGCTGGAGCTCGACAGCAACGTCGGGGAACTCGTCAGCCAGCGCAAACTCGCCACCGATCTCAAACGCCTGTGGGCCCTGGGCTACTTCGAAGACGTTCGGGTCGAAGGCGAGCTGCTCTCCCGCGGCGTCGTGCTGACCTACGTGGTGACCGAGCGACCCAGCGTCCGAAAGATCATCATCGAGGGCAACGACGAGATCAAACTCGACGACATCAACGAGGAACTCGACCTCGAGAAGAACGAGGTCCTCGATCTGGGCAAAGTTGCCGAGAACATCGAGAAGGTCAAAGCGCTCTACACCGCCAGCGGGTTCTTTCTCGCCGAGGTGAGCTACGAGCTGCGCCCCGTTCCGGACGAGCCGGGCAAAGTCGATCTGGCCATCGTGGTCACCGAGTCGACCGAGGTGATCGTTCGCCAGATCGACTTCGTGGGCAACAAGGCGTTCACCGACGCCGAGCTGCGCAAGAACGTGTCGACCCGCGTCGGCGGCTACATCTCCGTCGTCGCGCAGCGGGCAGGGGGCTTCTTCAACCGCGAGCAGTTCCAGCAGGACTACAGCTTCCTGCGGAGCTTCTACGGCGACATGGGGTACCTCAACCCCTCGATCAAAGACCCCGAGCTCTCTCTGTCGGCCGACCGCCGGTTCGTCTACCTGACGATTCCCGTCGATGAGGGACCGCAGTTCCGGATCGGCCAGATCCGCGCCAAGGAGGCGCTGCAGGCCGGCGAGAAGGAACTCTACACCGAGCAGATGCTCAAGGAGCAGATCGACCCGATCCTCGAGGTCGGAGACATCGCCTCCACCGGCAAGATCCAGACGATTCGAGAGGCGATCGAGCGCCGCTACAAGGACTCGGGCCACGCGTACGTCAACGTGATCCCGAACTCCCGGCAGGACCCCGAGAAGCTCGAGCTGTACATGACCTACGAGATCCAAAAGGGTCCGCTGGTCTACATCGAGCGCATCGACATCACGGGCAACGAGAAGACCGCCGAGAAGGTCATCCGCCGCGAGATGGAGTTCTCCGAGGGCGACCTCTACTCCGAGACCAAGAAAGAGGGCTCGGAGTACCGGGTGCTGCGTCTTGGGTACTTCTCGCAGGTCAACGTCTCCACATCGCGTGGCTCCGCGGACAACCGAATCGTCATTAACGTCGAGGTTGTTGAGCAGCTCACCGGAACGTTCCAGGTCGGCGCCGGCTTCTCCACCATCGAGAACTTCGTCCTGCAGGGCCAGGTCTCGTACGACAACTTCCTGGGCCGCGGAGCCACGGTACAGGTCGTCGCGCAGCTCTCCAGCCTGCGGCGGCTGTTCAACCTCTCGTACTTCACGCGCTACTTCCTCGATAGCCGTTGGAACTTCCTGTTCAACGTCTTCAACTCGCAGAACATCTTCCCGAGCTTCCAGCGCCGCAGCACCGGTTTCCGGGTGAGCTGGGGGTATCCGATCCTCCGCGACCTGACCCTGTTCTTTGGCTACAACCTCGAGGACGTCAACGTCAGCTTCGGATCGTTCGGCTCCATCGGCGGCGTGTTCTCGCCGGGGTCGCTGGTCACCGTTCCGCAGCAGTTCCTGATCAGCAACCTGTTCTCCGACGGCATCACGTCCGCGCTGACCGCTCGGCTGCAGTACGACACCCGGGACAACTTCCTCTTCCCCACCTCGGGGCAGTTCCACCAGCTCCGCGGGGAGTTCGCGAGCAAGTACTTCGGCTCGCAGAACCGCTTCAACCGCTACACGCTGGACTCACGGTTCTACTTCCCGGTTATCCGGTCCAAGCAGCAGTTCCGCGCCTGGCTGGTGTTCAAGACCCGGTTCCAAGTCGGCTACGTGCACAGCCTGCAGCCGCAGGGCGTGCCGATCTTCGAGCGCTACTTCCCCGGCGGTATCTACGGTGCCGGCGAGATTCGCGGCTTCCGTCTGCGAAGCCTCGGTCCCAAGATTCGCGTGGCGAGTGGTCCCGGACCCTCCGACCAAATCGCCCCCTACGAGGTTGGCGGCAACCTGCTGACGGCGATGAATGCCGAGCTGGAGTTCATGATGATCCCGCCGGCCAACATCAAGGGCGTGATCTTCTCGGACATCGGCAACGCCTTCAACACGGAGTCGCTGTTCTGCGAGCAGCCCAACCCCTCCGACCTGCCCAAGGCGGACCCCTGTCAGAGCTTCCGGGTCCGCGACCTTCGATACTCGGTCGGCTTCGGGTTCCGGTGGCGTTCACCCATCGGACCGCTGCGGTTCGAGTGGGGCTTCCCAATCGACCGCCAGCGCGGCACCGACTTCGACCCGATCGCCGACGACCCCGTCGTGTTCGAGTTCTCGATCGGCAACTCGTTCTAAGACGCGTCACGACGCGCGCGACGAGGACGCCGGTAGTGCAAGACGTGACGCTGCGCTCACGTAGCAGGCAGCGCCGAGGATCCTGGGTCAACGTGTCCCAGATCACCGCAGGCGCGGATGGGTGCCCCGGCGCGGTGACAGATTCGCGCAAGCAAAGGCGTGTACGTCCCAAAACGCCGTGAATGTGTCCCAAACGCCGGCCGTCCCAACCGCACCGGCCCTTGCCGCCGTGTTTACCAACCACTAAGGTGCCCCCCATGCGTCGAGTCCTCTTCCTCACCCTGGCGACCGTGTTGTTCGCCGGGGCTGCTCCGGCCGCTCCGGTCCAAGCAGCTGTCCCCAAAATCGAGAAGATCGCCATCGTCGACGTTCAGCGCTGCCTGATGGAGACCAAGGAAGGACGCGCGGCCAAGAAGGACCTCGAGCGCACGTTCTCCAAGGGCCAGGTCAAGCTCGACGCCAAAGCGAAGAAGCTGGAGTCCAAGCTCCGCGACTTGCAGGCCAAGGCGAGCATGCTCTCCCAGGCCGAGCTGATGAAGCGCCAGCAGGAGCTGATGCGTTCTCAGTCCGAGCTGCAGCAGCTTGGTATGCAGCTCCAAGAGGAGGTCGCCAACAAAGAAGCCCTCCTCACCGAGAAAATCTACAACAAGGTCTCTGCGATCGTGAAGCAGGTGGCCCTCGAAGACGGCGTGCAGGTCGTGCTCGTTCGTTCCGAGCTCACCGTGCTCTACGCATCACCGAAGCTCGATCTGACCAACCGCGTCATCGTGCGCTACGACAAGCAAAACTCGAAGAAGTGATGCTGTCCCAGGAGTCCATCATGACCCGCCGAATCCTCAAGTCCATCACCGTTGCCGCCGCCCTGTCCCTGGGAGGCATTGTTTCGCTCGCGCCCGTCGCCTCGGCCCAGGCCGAAGTGCCCGCGGTCAAGAAGATCGCGATGGTCGACATGCAGCGCGTGCTCAATGAGACCACCGCAGGCAAGCGCGCCCGCAAGGAACTCGAGTCCAGCTCCAAAGCCAAACAAGGAAAGCTGGACAAGAAGCGCAAGAAGCTCGAGGCCGACGCCGCGAAGCTCGAAGGCATGTCCGGCCAGACGCTCATGGAGACGCAGGAGAAGCTCCAGCGTGAGTCCATGGAGCTGCAGAGCATGCTCTACGCGCTCGAGCAGGAACTCGGCGAGCAGCACAACAAGATGCTCGAGAAGATGTATCGCAACGCCCAGTCGATCGTGGCTGCCATGGCCAAAACCGAGGGCATCGATCTCGTCCTGGTGCGCGACCAGATGACCGTGATCTACGCCAAAGACGCGTTCGACGTCACCAGTAGCGTGATCAAGAAGTACGACGCCAAGCACAAGTAGCGCGGGCGACAACGCCTCTGTATGCTCGGGGCCCGTTTGTTCCAACTTTGTTGGGACAGCGGGCTTCTCTCATTTCTGGCGGCCTACGCATGGCGATCGATTCCACCGAGATCCAGACCATTCTCCCGCACCGGTACCCGTTCCTCTTCATCGACAGGGTCGTCGAAGTCGACCCCGACGTCTCGATCGTCGCGGAACACCTGGTATCGATGAGCAGCAGCATCCTGCAGGGTCACTTCCCGGGGCACGCGGTGCTTCCCGGTGTCGTCCAGGTCGAGGCCATGGCGCAAGCCGCCGTCATCCTCGCGAACAAGTCGGGGCGCTTCGATCCGCAGCTTCATCACTGCTACTTCATCGGCATCAAAGAGGCGAAGTTTCGTGGAGTGGTGGCGCCCGGGGACGTGCTTCAGATTCGTGTGAAGGCGGAACGGCTGGGGCGAGTCGGCAAGTTCACCGGCGAGTGTTATGTCGGTGAAGAACTCCGCAGCAGCGCGACGATCACCGCGGTCATCGAGCCCAAAGACAAAGCCAAGGCCAAGGCCGACGCGCCGGCGGAGTGACCCGATGCGTCGCGTGTTGCTCGCCACGGCGTTGAGTCTGATCGCGACCGGGTGTGGTCACGATGCTGGCCGCGATCTCCAGCAGTCCAGTCAGCGGCTGTCGCGGTCGGTGGGGCGCGGGGACGCGGGTGCCGTGGTTGCGACGGCTGCGCCTGGTATGCGCGGCAGGCTGGATACCGAGGCAATCGTCTCGGAGAGCGCGCGCGGACCGTGGAAGGCGGCCCTGAAGAAGCCGGTCGCGGTCGAGCCGACCGCGGTGGTCTTTCTCGCCCCCGACTTCCCCGTCGACGTGGTCCAAACCGCGCAGGGCTGGAGGTTCGCTGAGGACCCGACCGCCGTTTACGCCAGCGATACACCCCGTCACGCGCTGCGTGCCCTGGTATGGGCGACTCGCGCGCAGCGGTGGGATGTGGTGCTCCGCCTCGCCCCGAAGCGCTATCGGATGGGTCTGTCCGAGGACGATCTACGGATCGCTTGGAGCGAAGGTGAGTATGCCGATGTGCTGAAAACCGCGAGAGATGCTGTCGCATCCCACCTGGCCGACGCCATCGTCGCCGACACCCATGAGGCCACGCTGACCGTTGGCCCCGCGCATGTGGTTCACCTCGAACGCGAGGAAAATCAGTGGGTTATCGTCGACTTCCTGGGGGACACGGCGGCGTCGAGCGGCGGCTAGGCGCGCTCGGCACTGTGCGATTCCCCAGTGTAGGACGAAGGCAACCGCGGAGCCTACAGTGTTCCGCAGCATCTCGGGAGACTTTGTGTGAGCCCCTTGCGTGGGCTCGCACACGAGTTACGATGATCTCAGATGACTGCATCCGCTCATCGCTCGATGTCCCGCACCCTGATGTGTGCGGAAAAATCGGAACTGAGCGCCGTTTGTGGCGAAATCCTCGCACCTGCGGCGTTCACGGCTCCGGCAACGGACGAGGACTTGGCTGCGGGACTGCGCGCCATGACCATGCTTCGGATCCCCAAGGTTCTGCCTACCCCCGCTACGCCGGAGTCTCCCAAGGGCTACCGCGGGTCGCGCAAACGACGCGACTCGACCCAAGGGGCTCGGCTTGAGCTCACCCTCGAGGCGCCGAGCCGTCGCCCGGCGGTTGAGGAGAAGGTCGACGAGCCGGCAAGCGAGCCGGAGCGGGGCATCGCGGAGATCGACTTCTACATCTGAGCCGAAGGGTCGCACGGGCTCAGACAAGCCCTGGGAGTTCATCCCTTCACCCCCACTTCAGACTCGGGGCGCACGGACGAAAGTCCTGCGCCCCTTCGTGTTTTTTGCAGGCGGACGCAGTCTCCCAGTCGAGGCCTGCGCCTGGTAGCGTTAGGGACGTGGCGGACCCCAAGGCCCATCCCGCAGAGGTGACGTCGGTCCAACCCGACGCATACCCCCTGCGCCACAATGGATACCGCTTACTCGTGCTCACCGGCGAGCTACGGGGGCGCGAAATCGACGTGTTGTCGGAGGCGATCACGGTCGGAAAGTCGCGCAGCTGCGACGTTGTGCTTCCCGACGATTCTGTAAGCCGCGTTCACGCTGAGATTCGACGTGAAGGTGATGCCTATCGGCTTCGTGATCGAGGGTCGACGAACGGGAGCTACGTCGGCGGTGCTCGCGTCACCGATGCGTACCTCAAGCCCGGGGACGTCCTGGGCGTGGGCAAGGTGCAGCTGCGGTTCATGCCCCGTGACGCACGAACCGAGCTGTTGCCATCGGAGGCAGACCGCTTCGGTGAGGTCATCGGGAAGAGCCTCGCGATGCGGAAGATTTTCGGCGTCTTGGAGCGCGTCGCGCCCACGGATGTGACGGTGATGCTCGAAGGCGAGACGGGCACCGGCAAGGACGTCATCGCGCGCTCGGTTCACCTGGCTTCGCCGCGCCGAGACGGTCCGTACGTCGTCGTCGATTGCGGCGCGCTCACGGCCGAGCAACTCGAGGTCGAACTCTTCGGGAGCGAAGGGCCGCCGGTTCCCGGAGGCACACCGGTCCCCGGCGGGACGAGCCGCGGTGGGGCGCTCGAGCTGGGTACCGGCGGAACGGTGTTCCTCGACGAGGTCGGAGAGCTCCCGCGAGATCTCCAATCGAAACTTCTGCGGGTGCTCGAGACCAACCGCGTCCGCCGTGTGGGCGGCACCGCCGAGGTCGAGATCGACATCCGCCTGCTGGCCGCCAACCATCGCGAACTCAAGGTGCTCGTCGAGGAGGGAGACTTCCGCGAGGATCTCTACTTCCGACTGGCAGTGGTCTCCGCAGTGGTTCCGCCCCTGCGAGACCGGCGAGACGACATCCCGGTCCTCATCGAGTATTTCTCGCGTCGCTTGCCACCGGGCATGTGGAAGGCGCCGGGCCCCGAGGCGATGGCGCGGTTGGTCGGCTACGACTGGCCGGGCAACGTCCGCGAGCTTCGCAATGTCGTCGAGCGCAGTGCGTACCTCTCCCCGGATGGGGTCATCGACCTCGTCACCACGGGGCGGCGGGTGCAAAGCGGCAGCGAGGCGGTCGACTTCGACCCCACGCTGACGTTCCGCGAGCAGAAGGAGCGGGCGGTGGAGCTGTTCGAGGAGGCGTACCTTCAGTGGCTGCTCCAGCGGGCCGAGGGCAACATTTCCCGCGCTGCTCGCGAGGCGGACATGGATCGCAAGTACCTGCACAAATTGCTGCGGCGGTACGGCATCGACGCCAAGCTGTTCGCGCGACGCTGAGGTTGCGCGGGCTCCGGGATACACGGGCCTGCCTTGGGGCGATACCATCGGGCGGCCGATGACCGACCCCGACGTACGCACGCGAGCCTGGCGGCACGCGCGAGGTTCGTTGCAGCTCGACCCCCCGATCGTGATGGCGGTGCTCAACGTCACCCCGGACAGCTTTCACGATGGTGGCTCTCTGTCCTGTGCCGGTGAGGTCGACTCCGGCCGGGTGCTGCAGTCGGCCTCGGCAGCGGTTCGTGCGGGGGCGCGGTTGCTGGACGTCGGTGGCGAGTCCACGCGCCCGGGCGCGAGCGCGGTCGATGCACAGGAGGAACTGGCGCGAGTGCTTCCCGCGATTCGAGCGATCGCGGCGCTGGACGTGGCGGTCAGTGTGGACACGCGCAGGGCCTCGGTCGCCGAGGCTGCACTCGAGGCCGGGGCTGTCATCGTCAACGACGTCTCTGGGCTCTCGGATCCTGCGATGGCCGAAGTTGTCGCCCGGCACGGTGCCGGCCTGGCCATCGGACACCTACGCGGGCAACCCGGCACCATGCAGGCGTCGATCGACTTCTCGGACCTGCTCGCTGAAGTTGCCGAGGAACTCGCCTGCTCCGTTGCGCGCGCTCAGGATGCGGGGGTCTCTTTGGCGCATGTTGTTGTCGACCCCGGCGTGGGGTTCGGAAAGACGGCCTCGCAGAGTGCAGCGCTGGTGGCTTGCTCGGCCGCGCTCGAACGCGCGGTTGGTGTTCCGGTGATGATCGGGGCGTCCCGCAAGAGCTTCATCGGGGCGGTCGTGCCCTCATCTCCTGCCGACCGATTGCCCGGGTCGCTTGCGGCGGCTGTGGTTGCCGTGCAGCACGGGGCGGCCGTGATTCGTGTGCATGACGTCCCCGAGAC
>CAJXVA010000411.1 GCA_913061055.1 uncultured Pseudomonadota bacterium | reverse complement strand
ATCTACACTAGATCGCTCGTCGGCAGCGTCAGATGTGTATAAGAGACAGCCATCCATCCCGCCATTGCGCTCCGGCGGCGGCACAAATACCGACGGCCCCCCGTCGCCGCGATCGACGAACGCAAACCCGGCCGGGTTGACCAGCAGTTTGCCTTGGACGATGTGAGGGTCGCCGGAGGATTGTTTGGGAGCGTTCCGAGGCGCCGTCGGACGGGGCTCGGCGCCGGGACGCACTCGTCCCGGCGTCTTCGGCTCCCAGCTCGCCCCTTGATCAGACGCCGACGCTGCGGGCTTGCGGCGCGTCGATCCCTTCGCCCACGACGACTTCGAGGAGCCCCGCTTCGGGCTGCCCGTCGAGGCACCCCGGGCACCACGCTTGGCCTTGGCCTTGGCCTGCTTCGTCTTCGGTTTCGGTTTCGGCTTGCGAGCCACGGCGGCACGCTATCAGTCCAGCCGGCCCACGGAAAACCCGACCGGAGGGCAAGCCGGCCGAGCTTCCCTGGTACCCACGGGACAACCCCGCAGCCCCGCGCGGAGCTTCAACGCAAGCCGCGGAGTTTGCCGTCGTCGGACCCGACCACCAAGGTGCCGGCGTCGGTGATGGCCACCGAGCTGTCGATGTCGGTCGGGAACTCGACGTTCCAGCGAACCTTGCCCTCGGGTGTGACCGCGTAGAGCCGATCGTCTTGGCTCCCCACGTAGACGACTTCGTCGGCGTCGAGCACCGGAGACGCCGCGATGCGTCCTCCGGAGGGGAGCATCCAGTGCACGTTGCCGGCGGGGTCCAGGCTGTAGAGGTTGCCGTCGAACGATGACAAGTAGATCGTGCCATCGGCCGCGACCGCCACGGATGAGCGGATGTCGCTCTGGGAGACGAAGCTCCACTTGAGGCTGCCGTCGGGCCGCAGCGCGAACATGCGGCCGTCGTCGGCCCCGATGTAGATCGAACCGTCGATACCCGCCGCCGCCGAACCGTCCACATCGGCGCCCACCTTGTAGCGCCACGCCTGGGTGCCATCGGAGTTGAGCGCGGTCACAAAGCCGTCTTGGCCCCCAAACACGACCAGGCCTTCCTTCGTGACCAAGGGGCTCGAGAACACGTGCTTGGCCTTGTCTTCATCCGCCGGCCAGTGCCAGACGATCGCGCCGCCGGTCGTGATTCGGTAGACCCCGTCGGCGCCGACGTACAGGTCGCCGTCAGGCCCCAGCGTTGGGCCTCCATCCACGTCACAGCGCGCCCCCTCGGGGCCCGGCGCTCGCGCAGGGTTGCAGTCGCCGAGCTTCTTGGACCAGACGATCTTCGAGGCCCCAGGCTCGATGGCGTACAGCGTGTCGTCGTCCGCGCCCACGTACAGGCGCCCCCGCGAGTCCTGCGCGGCGGTCGACCAAACCATGCCCCCCACGGTCAGGTCCGTGACGATGGAACCAGCGTCGGGCCCATCCGCGATCACCCCCGCAAATCGACCCGCGTGCGTCCCCACATACGCGACGGTGCGCCCTTTCTCGTCCGTACCGAGTGTAGGTCTCGCGAATACAACTGATCCGAGGTCGACCTCCCACGCAGCCTTGGGCGCCTCCACCGGTCCCCGGCCGCGCGAAGGGCGGTCTCCCGCGGGGCCACCCCGTCTCCAGGAGTCATCTGGCGTCGCTGGCTCCGCAGCCTGACCCTGCAGGGCATCTTTCGGATCTGCGTCGACGCACAGCGAGTCCACACAGATCCTCTCGCCCTTGCAGTCGAGATCTTTCGTGCACCCCGTCTTTGGGGCCGGTGCGGTCTCCGGTCGGCACCCCAGCACCGCGCTTAGCACGCACAGAGTTGCAGCCGGTACCCGGCAACGGGGGGCTCCGTCAAGGCCGATCGTGCTGCCGCGCTTTGACATGAAAATATGTAGGTGGTAGGGGTACGCAATCATCTGAGCCGGCCTCCAGGACCGGCAAAACGTAGTGTTTTCAGGACCCTCGGTGAACGCGTGAGCAGACACGAGCCCCCGGAACACTCTCCCCCGACTTGAATCGAGAACCAAGCATGGCTGAAGCCCAAGCCGCTCCCGTCCCTACGGAAGAGCCCGTCGAAGAGATTTACTACCGCAAGGGCGACATCGACTTCTGCTTTCTGCTGAATCGGCGTCATCACAACCTGCGGGTGTTCGACTACAGGGTAGGCAACTACCAGCAGAAGCGCGACTTCTTCGACCGGATCGCCCGCGCCGAGGGTCTGCGCAAGGTGTTCACCGTCGTCGAGAAGCAGGACAGCAAGAGCTGGCGCTCCGTCGGCTTCTCTCGCGAAGGCGCCATCCCGGGCTACTTCCGCACTGCAGACGCCTACGTGATGAGCCGGGTCTACACCGAGGATGGCGATCCCATCCAAGGTGGAGCGCCCAAGCTCACCGGCCCCAACGTCGCCACGCGTGAGCCTCAAGAGAGCAAGCCTCGCGGTCTGAACCTCGAGATGGTGACCGAGGAAGATCGGCTCAAGGCCATCACTGAGACGCTGCAGGACGGCTCGGTCTACGCCCCCTTCCGCCGCGGCATGTTCCACCCCGATGTGGCTGTGCACGGCAAGCAGGGCAAACGCGAGATTTGGCTCGGCGCCGAGACCGACAGCTCGTTCGGGCACGCCAAGGTCGACCTCATGACCGTCCCCCTCAAGGAGGACGACATGCCCCACTACGAGTTCACCATGCGAGCCCTGCTCGATGAGCTCCTCAAGATCGACACCGCGAGCGTGTTCGGCCTCAGCCCCGTCGACGACGAGCTGTGCAACCAGGTCTACGCCACGCTCGGCTTCAAGGTCACCGCCCGCCTGACCGACCACGTGGTCAAGCCGAGCGGCGACTTCGTCGGCGTGCAGCTGTGGCATCGCCGCCTGACCTCGAGCAACTCGCCGAGACTGCCGAGCTTTATTTAATCTGGGAGGGGAACCGCTTGGTTCCCCTCGCTTCGGGGGCCTAGCCCCCTTCGCTCACCCCTCCCAGGGCGCCCGGTTGGGCTTGCTCGCGACCCGAGGGTCGCTCCGGTCGTCCCACACGTCTGTTGTTGAAGACGACCGCTGCGACCACCTCGGGCTGGGCAGAGGGTGCGCTCGGGAGTGGGCACACCAACGCCCAACAACGAAGCCACAACGTCGCCCGACGTCACCAACGCCTTCCGACAGAACCCCAGCGCCAAACAGCGTTGGGGTTTTTCTCGTTCCCCTGTCCTACCGACGCTTGCTGTTTCCGCGGCGCAGCTCGTGCGGCAGCTGGTCCGGCGTCTCCTGCACGACATCCGCGACGCTCTCCCGGTCGGCGAGGCAGGAGATCGTTCCAAACACGATCGCAGACCATCGGCACTCGATCGTGACCGGACCGCTGCCCGAATCGATCCGGTAAGTCCGGACAAACGGCGAGGTCTCGAGCGCGGACCAGTTCGCCTCCGCCCCGCGACAGACATCGAGCTCGTCGCACGCGATGGCCTCGGCCTGCGCATCTGCCGGATGGGGAATCTGGGTGTTGGCCCATCCCTGATAGGCAAGTCCTCCGCAGGCGGCGAGCAGAACCAGCGGCCACAGCTTCCCGAGCGTCCCCATCGGCGCGATCCTACCGTCCGGCTGGCGTGCTCGTCTGTTTTGTGAGCGTCCACGCCGCATGGGCTGCGCGAAACCCGTGGAGATGCTTACCAATCGTGCGCAAGACCTCAATTGTGCTCAGGAATGCTCCAGGGGTCGGCTTCACAAGGGCGCCAGGTTGGGGTAATCAAGCCAAATCGCGAGCTCTTTCGGCTCGCCCTCCACAAGGAAGCGACCCACCATGAAGATCACCAACCTGCTTCTCATCGTTGCGGCTGCCGGCACCCTCGTTGCTTGCGACAAGTCCACCCCCGACACCGCTGCTCCCGACGTTGCCGCCCCCGAGGCGCCTGAGACCCCTGAGACTCCCTCGGCTGACGACGCCATGGAAGAAGAGTCCACCGACGAAGCTGCTGAAGAGTCCGCCGAAGAGGCTGACGCTGAGGCACCCACCGCCGAAGAGTAGGCATCACGCCTCAACCGCCGCTTGGGCTTCGGCTCACGTGGCAACGAAGAACCCCGACCGCGCTGCGGCTGGGGTTTCTTCATGTCCGCACCCTACATAGTGACAGGGACAGCGACAGGGACACGGGCACGGACCCGCGAGGCTCTCGGTCGCATCAGGCGTGAGCACTGGACGAGCCGCGCCGGCGTCGACGCAGCCCCAACAACACGATCCCCAGCGCAGCGGTGAACCCGAAGCCGCGCCGCTCGTCCGCAGCACCTGAGCTGCAGTTGCAGCCCGAGTTCGTGGCGTCTTCGCCAAAGCCGCCCGGAAGCGCGCTGTCGCTGACGCCCTCGGTCTCACCACCCGGTGTCCCGGTGGGGTCCGAGCTGTCGTCCGAATCGTCCGAGTCCTCGCCACCGGGCTTGCCGGTCTCGCCTCCGCCGGTCCCGCTGCCAAGTCCCGTGCTGCCCTCCCCCGGGTCGGTCGGATTCCCGCTGGGGTCTGTGGGGTCACCGCTGGTCGAGGGGTCACCACTGGTCGAGGGGTCACCCCCGCTCGAGGAATCGGAGTCCGAGCCGTCCGTTGTCTCGCCGGGAAGGACGCACTCGCCCTCGGCTTGCACGAGCTCGATGTCTTCACCGTAGTAGAAGCGCAGAATGTCGAGGTAGTCGGCGCCGCCCTCTTCGAGGCAGCGCGCGCCCCACTGGCCCATGCACCCGCGGTTCTGACCGTAGGAAGGGTCGCCGTTGGGATGGACGAACCCGAGCTCGGTCTGCTCGACGTTGGTCCCCGACTGGCCGCTGTTGTAGGTGATCCAGTGCTCCGTGGAGCCGCTGGAACCGACACATCCGGGGCCTGAGGTGTTGTTGTCCCCCGCCACGTAGAACCCGTAGGTCAACGTGCTGTTGTACATGAGGTAGATCCCGGAGGTTTCCTGCACGGCCTGGATCGCCAGCGCGGAAGGGTCATTCCCACAGGAAAACACCTGGCATCCCTGGCTGTCGCAGATCTCGCCCTCGGTCGCCATGTTGTAGTAGGCGACGGAACGGGCGGAGATGGCTTGAGCCTTGAGCGCTTCGAGGTCCGCCCCCCCGTTCTCACAGGTCACGACGCCGGGCAGGTACACCTCCTCGAGGTCGATGACGCCCGTGCCGGTGACGTTCACATCACAGTAGGCACTGGCCAGTGGAGCCGGCACCTGCATCGTCGGTGGTGGGGCCGAGAGCGGAAACTCGGCGTCTCGCGGGGCATTGGCCACCGGCCCCGAGGACGGCGCATCGCAGCCCACGAACAGCGCGCACGCGAAGACAGCACCACCAACGAAACCCAGCAACCTCACCCCATGACTGTAGGGGCTACACCGACTCCGTGACAAGAGCCCCGGGAAAGCCGTGAGATCCCGCAAGCGTCCGTTTCAACCCGGTTGCCGGCGCGCGTATTGACGTGGCCAAGACCATGTTTAGCGTTGGGCGCCGAGAGTCATGTCCGACACGCCAGCACCCGAAAAGCACGAGTTCAAGGCGGAGGTCGCCGCCGTTCTCAAACTGGTGACCCATTCGCTGTACACGAACCGAGAGATCTTTCTCCGGGAACTGATCAGCAACGCATCCGACGCGATCGATAAAGCTCGATACACGGCGCTGGTCGACACCAGCCTCGAGGGCCAGGAGCTCGAGCCGAGCGTCCGACTCTCCGCCGATCCGGAGCGTGGTGTCTTGGTCATCGAGGACAACGGGATCGGCATGACGCCCGATGAGGCGCGCGCCAACCTGGGCACCATCGCGCACTCCGGCACGCTTGCGTTCCTCGAGCAGGCCGCCAAGGCCCAGGCCGACGGCAAGTCCCCCGATGTGCAGCTGATTGGGCAGTTTGGCGTCGGCTTCTACAGCGCGTTCATGGTGGCGGACCGGGTCGACGTGTTCACCCGCTCCGCCCTGCCCGGCAGTGAGGGCGTGCACTGGAGCAGCACCGGTGACGGCTCGTTCACCATCGCCCCCAGCGACAAGGCCGGCCGAGGCACCCGCATCGAGGTCCACCTCAAAGAAGACGCGAAGGAGTACCTCGATCACTACCGGCTCGAGAACATCGTCAAGCGGTACAGCAACTTCGTCATGTACCCGGTTCAGTTCGCGGTCAAAAAGGAGGACCAAGACGAGCCCGAGTGGACCCAGCTCAACGAGATCGGCGCCTTCTGGACGCAGAACGCATCCGAGCTCAACGACGAGGACTACAAGGAGTTCTACAAGCACGTGATGGGCGGCTTCGTGCTGCCCGGCGACGAGCCGCTGGGGCGGATGCACCTGTCGATGGATGCACCCATCCAGTTTCACGCGGTGCTGTTCATCCCCGGCCGTCGCCCCGCCGACCTCTTCAACGAGGAGAGCAAGCACGTGCAGCTGTTCGCCCGCCGCGTGATGGTGATGGAGAACTGCGACAAGCTCCTGCCGACCTATCTGCGGTTCATGCGAGGCGTGGTCGATTCAGAGGACCTGCCCCTGAATGTCTCCCGGGAGATGCTGCAGGAGAACAAGAACCTCTCCGCCATCCGCCGGCAGCTCACCCGCAAGACGCTGCGCCTGCTCTCGGACACCGCAAAGGAAGACCGCGAACGCTACGAGAAGGTCTTCGAGAACTTCGGCGTCTTCCTCAAAGAAGGCCTCCACCTCGACGCCGGCCACAAGGACGAGCTCACCGAGCTGCTGCGCTTCGGAAGCACCGGACACGAGGCGAAATGGGTCTCGCTTCGGGAGTACGTCGACACCATGCCCGAGGGCCAGCAGGCCATCTACTACATCACGGGCCGGTCTCAAGAAGAGCTGCGCGGAAGCCCGCACCTCGAGGCGCTTCGTGACCGAGGCTATGCGGTCATCATGATGACCGACGCAGTCGATGAGTGGGTCGTCCAAGACCTCGCCGAGTACGACGGCAAGAAGCTCATCAGCGTCACCGCCGGTGACCTCAACCTCGACGGGTCCACCGGCGACGAAGAGAAGAAGGACGACAGCGACGACAAGGACGACGGCCTGGCCGCCGAGCTGGCCCCGCTGCTGGAACGCGCAACCGAACTCCTCGCCGATCGCGTCAGCGCCGTCCGGGTCTCTCGGCGCCTCACCTCCAGCGCCTCCTGCCTCGTCGACGACGCCGGCGGGATGGGTCGCAACATGGAGCGCATCCTTCAGGCCGCCGGACGCGAAGTCTCCAGCCGCCCCCGGGTCCTCGAGCTCAACGGCGGGCACAGCTTCGTCAAAGCAGCCTGTGCGCTGGTGCAGTCCGGGGACGACGCCGCTCGGGCCGACGCGTATATCGAGCTGTTGCACGACCAGGCCCACCTCTCCGAGGGTGAGGTCCCCGACCCCAAAGGCACCGTCGCGCGCATTCAGTCGATGCTCGACGCGCTGGTCGAGAAGTAAGGACGCGGCGCGCCCTGCATCCCGGAGCCCCGGTTCGCTTGCGCGGGCCGGGGTTTTTGCGCAGGCTGCGAGCCGTGAACCGCCGCATCGGCATCCTGCTCGTCAACCTGGGAACTCCGGACTCACCCGAGACCGGCGACGTGCGCCGCTACCTGGCCGAGTTCCTCAACGATCCGCGGGTGATCGACATCAACCCGGTGAGCCGGTGGTTCCTGCTCAACCTGATCATCCTGCGGTTCCGACCCGCCAAGTCAGCGCATGCCTACAAGAAGATCTGGTCGAAGGACGGATCGCCCCTTCTGATCCACGGCAAAGCCCTCGCCGCGGCGATCACCGAACGCTTCGCGGACGAAGCCGACGTCCGCGTGCGGCTCGGCATGCGCTACGGATCGCCGTCACTGCGTTCGGGGATCGAAGGGCTCATCGAAGATGGGTGTGACCGCATCATCGCCTTCCCGCTGTACCCGCAGTACGCCTCGAGCTCGACGGGATCGACCGCCGAAGCGGCCTACCGCATCGCCGCCGAGCTCGAGAACACGCCGTTCATCACGGTCGTGCCGCCCTTCTACGACCACCCCGCCTTCATCGAAGCGTTCGCTCAAGTCGGCCGCCCGGTGCTCGAAGAAAAGCAGCCCGACCACGTCCTGATGAGTTTCCACGGGCTCCCGGAGCGACACCTCCGCAAGGGCGACAGCTCCAGCAAGCACTGCCTGGCCAAGCCCAACTGCTGCGATGCGATTACCGACGTCAATCGCAACTGCTATCGGGCGCAGAGCGTGAGCACGGCGCGCGACCTCGCCGCGAAGCTCGACCTGGACGCCTCCAAGTACACGGTGACGTTCCAGTCCCGCCTGACCAAAGAGTGGATCACGCCGTTCACCGACGTCGTGCTCGAACAGATTCGTGACAAGGGCGAGATCAAGAAGCTGGTCGTATTCTGTCCAGCCTTCGTCGCCGACTGCCTCGAAACCCTCGAGGAGATCGGAATCGGCCTCAAGGAGGAGTTCGAGAAGGCCGGCGAGGGTCGCGAGTTGACGCTGGTCCCTTCGCTCAACACCGAGACCGCGTGGGTCGATGCGGTCGAGCAGATTCTGCGAGAGAACCTCGCCCTGCCGCACTTGCCCGTTGCCGCGAGCAACGCCTGAGCCCATCGAGAGTGTGATAGGCAACGAGGGTGCTCGTGGCCGGAGTCCTCGCGGGGGCGATCGGGATAGCGCCGCCCGAGTCCGACGCCTTGAGGCTCGCATGGGACGCTCCGGACGGATGTCCGACCGAGGTCCAGGTCCGAGCCCGTATCGACGCGTTGCTCGAGCAAGCACCCGTGCGACCGCTGGAAGCTCAGGGCGAGGTCACGGGGCACGGACAGCGCTGGCGGCTGGTGTTGCGCTTTCGCGACTCGACCAAGGAACTCGAGGCGGAGTCCTGCGACGCCCTGGGGGATGCGGCCGCGGTGATCCTCTCGCTGGCGCTGAGTCCCGACCAAGGGCCTCCCCTGCCAGAGCCAGAGCCAGAGCCAGAGCCAGAGCCAGAGCCAGAGCCAGAGCCAGAG
>CAJXVA010000410.1 GCA_913061055.1 uncultured Pseudomonadota bacterium | reverse complement strand
TGTAGAGAGGTCTCGTGGGCTCGGAGATGTGTATAAGAGACAGGATACATGCCGCCGTCCTCCTCCGAAATGGGGCCGAACGTCGCCTCGTGGTTGCAGTCGAGCGAGACGTTCGTACCGACGATGAGGTCAAAGTCGGTGATCGACTCGGCCTCGCTCGAGCCCCCGGCATAGAAGTCGGGCGCCTTCGCATAGGCTCGCTCGATCTCCTCGCCGCTCAATGCAAACTGGCGCTCGAGGAGCGACACGAACCGATCGGGGGAGTCCCCGCGGTCGATGGCCGCTGCCAGAGCCGCGACGGTGTCCTCTCCGGACTCGGTTCGGACGAAGTGCATGAAGTGCGCAGCCTGGTCGTAGTCCAAGTCGCCGTGGCGTGCATCCTTGGGCGTCTGGCTCAACTCCCGAAGGGGGCTGCGGCGTTCCTGCACGCTCTGGTGGACCGCGACGTCGCTCAGGGCTTCGGCGAGTCCCTCTTCGGCGAAGGGGTTGCTGCCTCGGGTGTTGAGCACTGCGTGCACGATCTCGTGGTGCAGCGACCGCCCTGTCGATGCGACGATCTGGGTGCCGGGAATGAAACAACCTGAGGTCGGGCGCGGGCAGATTCGCTCGAGTTCACCGGTGAGCCAGTAGATCGTCATCGGGGTCTCGTGCCCCATCCCGGTCTCGCGTTCGACACGCTGAACGCGGTCCTCCATCCCCAGCAAGGTTCCCTCGCAGACTGGGTGGTCGAACTCGACCGCAAGATCGAAGCCCGCGCGGTGGTACTCAACCTCAGGCAGTTCACTGCAACCCGTCGAGCCCAGCATCCCCAGTATCAACGCGAAGCGTTTCACCACCGGACTCCCATCGTGACGCGTCCCTTGACCACGCCGCCAGGCCGCGTCGATGCACACTGATAGTCGTAGGTGCAGATGCTGCTTTGCTGACCCAGAGCCCAGCCCCACTGGCCGGCAAGACCTGCCCCGACACTGAGGCGCTTCGCGATCGCGATACGCCACCCCAACTCCCCCCCGAGCCGAGCGACATGGCGGGACTGGTCGGGCAGCCGATAGAAGAAGTTCTGCGCCAGACTGACCATCGGAGACAGGTAAGGTCCGACGCCAACCCGCCGAAGCCATACGCCCACCCCAAGGATTTCCTCGAACCCTGGAAGGTGAAGGAACCCGCGGGTCGGCACGACGGTCTCGAGTTGTGCCGACAAGCTCAACCGACGGGCGACCGCACGCTGGAACCCGACAGCGGCCCCCCAGCGAGGAAACGGGAACGTCAGATGGGCCGAGACCTCGTGACGCGGCGGCTCAGACGCCAGGGCAAGCAGCGGGAGGGCGAGCAGGAGCATTCCTGCCAAACCCAACGCGCATGCCCACCAAGCCTTTCGCCTAGCTCGTGACTTTTGCCAGAATGCTCAGAATCGAGCGCCAAGCTGCAGTCCGGCCCCGCGCTCGAGAGGCAGCCAGCCCACGGTGGCCGTGCTCTCGCGGGCTTTGCGCCGGCCCACCACGACCAACGCGATTCCTGTAGCCATGAGCGCAGCGGACGCGAGCCCGGCACCCAGCGCGAGCCGATTGCCAAGCTGGCCCCGGTCCATCACTTCGCGCCGCCGTGCGATGTCATCGGACGATCCCAGGGAGCCCAGCTCGGCATCGGCGTTGGATCCGATCCCCAGGCCCACGGCCATCGCGACGTAGCCGGCGGCGCTGGCCATGATCAAGACACTCCCCGCGATGGCCATCGGGCGTCCGGGCTCGGCTCGCGACGGAGCCGGCGCGGGTTCGGGCGGCGCAGGGTCGGCTGCGGCCGCGGGCGCGCTGAGCGAGAGAACGAGGGACGCGGCACTGAGTTGGCGGAGGATCATGGGGCGCTCCTGAGGACGGAGATGGTCGTTCCGTCATAGAGGATGAGGTCGGCGAAGCGGTCTGAGCCCAAGCTCAACGGTGCCACCCACCACGCAGATGTGGCGTCGAACTCGATCGCGTCGTCGAGTTCCGCGCCGCGACGGACCAGCAGTTGGATGCTCGACTCCGGACCCAACGCGAGGATGTCTTGGAATCGATCGGAGTTCGCGTCGAGAACCGCAATGCGTTCGCTGGAGAGCAACGCCGCGCCACCGGGCCCCTCGACGAAGCCGCCACCGCCGTTGCCAAGCCAAACCTGAACCTCACCGGTGTCGTACAACACCGCCGCGTCGCCGAATGCATCGCCGTTCCACGCGGCCGTGGCGACGTCGAGGACCGGTTCGGGAAGTGCCGTTGCGGGCTGCGCCTCGAGTGCTTCGGCTGCCGCGAGGACCGGGACGAGCGCCTCACCGTCGATGACAACGACGACCCCGAACGACGCGCCGTCACCGGCCGAGGCGCGAAGGTGAGTCACATCCCCTTCCAGCTGGACGGAGGCTGGCTCTCGATCCAGCCCGACACGGACAAGCGTGCTTCCAACCTGAGCAACGATCCCGAAGTCCGGGTGCACGACCGCGTCGGTCAGGTCGCGCAGCGGTTCGAGGTCGAGTTCGGGGACGACGAGCAACGCGCCCGCGGAGTCTGGCCGCCACAACGCCGCACCGCCGCTGGCGTCTCGGGTCAGGAGTTCGGCCATGCCATCGCCGTCGATATCCCCAGACCACAAGGCGGTGACATCGAACGGCCGCTCTTGCGCTGCCGAAAAGCTGTCTGCGGACATTGTGGAGACTGCGAGCCCCCCAGGCGCCGGCCAGACCAAATCCAATACCGCATCGCCATCCACATCGACGAGCGCGACGAACGGGGCACCGGCGGGTTGGGCATCGCTGGCCTGCGGCCCTTCGAAACACAACTCACCGGCTTGCGCGACGCCGTCGCCACACAGGCTGCAGATCTGACGCTGACAGCTCTGCTCATCCCCACAGTCCGCGTCCCGCTCGCAGGCGGCGCCAAGTGTGCCCTCACCACCGAAACAAGCCGCGGGTGCGAGCATCAGGAGCGAGCACCGCAACCAGCGCGTCATGAGACCGGTTGTAGCACCTCGCCGCGTGCGCCGTTGTGCGCCGTTCATTGCCACGCTGCGGTGATGAGCGCCTGCAGGCGCTCGGGCGTGGTTGCCGTCACTTTGCACATGAACCCGCTCTTGTGGGCGAAGTGCACGTCGTCCTCGGACTGGACCCGACTGAAGTCGAGCCGCGGGTGGTCTTCGTACCGCGCGATGCCGTAGCCCTCGCCGCGACGATCGGGATAGACGATCGCAGCCACCGTCTTCTCCAGACCCTCGGCCCGGACGTAGGCCTTGGCCGCGGCGCTCGGCTCATCCGCCGGGGGCTCGGTGCGAGGCAGGAACACCACCTCGATCGTGTCGTCTCCCACGGCGAGCTGCCAGCGGACACCGTTCTCCTGCACGAACGCGATGCGGGTCCGCACCGTCGAGAGATAGGCGAGCAGGTCCTGCCCCACCATCTGCATGTATGCGTACAGCGGCTGGCCGGGCTCGTGCCGCGGCTGCCCGGCGAACCGACGCAGCAACGTCATGTCGATCGGAGAGTTGAGCTGCGAGATCGCTTTGCGAGGGACCTCGAGCCACGTCGCGGTCTTGCCCGGGCCACGGCTGTCGAACCACTCTGCGGGCTCGAGCCAGTCGCAGAAACGCTTTGCGTCTTCGTACAGGCCCTGTGCCTGCAGCACCAAGCTCAGCGCACAGGTGGGGGGGTGCTCGCGGTCGAAATGGTGATGGTCGAAGTTCATCATCTCGGGCTCATGCACGCCCCCGATGTCGACCACCGCCACGCCGGCATCCGCGAGGTCTTCGGGCGTGGGGTCGCGTCGCTCAATCGGCGCGCCATGCTGAGCCGCGAGCACACAGGCTGCAAGAAGGTCGTCCTTATGGGCGCCGCCCGGATGCGTGACGATCAGCTGAACCATCGGGCCCCTCATACACGGCGCCCGACGACGCGTCGACCGTTCAGCCGCCCCAAGGCAACGTTTCGGTCTCGACGGCAACCGCGGAGATCGCTGCGGCGCTCAGCGGCGCGGGCTTGAGTTCACCGGCAACCCAGGGGTCCAGCTGAGACGACGCCGCGGCGGCCCCTTCCACCTCGCTCGCGCCAGGCGCCATCACCGTCCACATCTCGTCGGGCGCGTGGAGGGAGACGAACTGGGTGTACGCCTCGGAGCCCTGTGACCACACGGTGCCACCGTCGGCGCACGCAAGGGGTCCAGCGTCCAGGGTGGGACCGATGCCGAGGTCCCCCCAATCCAACGACGCTTGCCAGGGCGCCGACCACGACGCCTGACCGGTGGCATACGCGAGGTCCGCGGCCGCGGCATCCTCGACCGCGGCCGAGCTGAGCAGGTCGTCGAGATAGGCGAGCACGTCGGCATCCAACACGGCGTCCGGATCCGCGTCGAGCGTTGCGACCATCGCGTCGAGGAACAAACCGAGTCCGGTCTCTCCGCCCCCGTAGGCATCGATCAACGCGGCGGGAACCTGCCCTTGGCGGAACTGTACATTGAGCCCCGCGGCGACACCGACACCGGCCTGGTCGGTCAGCATGTGAGCGCCCGCGCCGAGCCACGGCCCCGACACCGCAGCGGTGGCAATCGAGGCGGCTCGCAGCGCACCCGGTTGGGTCTGAGCGGCATGAACACCCAGCCGGGCCAGGTCTCGGCGGAATCCGTTGACGCAGTCGTATTGGATCGCTTCAAGCACATCCTCGGGTTCGAGAGGTCCACTCGCCAACCGGGCATCGAGCAGCTCTCGGAGCCGCCGCGACCTCGAGGTGTCGCCCTTGCCGCCGGAACCCAACCCCAAGGGGAGCGGATACCAATCGCCGACGGGACGATGGTTCGCCGACATCGCATACCCGCGGCTCGGATTGATCACCCAAGGCTTGTAGGTCTGCGGGATGATGTCCTGCCAATCGTGCGCGAGGCTCCCTCCGTCCTGCGCGATGAGACCGCCGCCGGGCGACAGCTGGGACCGAACTGGAATCGCGCCCAAGAGCGTGTAGAAGACATCCCCGTCCGGGGCGGCCACGACGATGTTGGCCGAGGGGAAGGTCCACAACTCGATCGCTTCCCGCATCTCCGCGAGGGTCGAGCTGCGCATCATGCCCAGCATTCCCTCGACGGTCGCGTGCTCCGTTTGCACGTATGGGTACCCCTTGAGTGCGTACGGACCGGCGGGGTTCGTCAACGTCGGCGTGATCACCGGACCCCACAGACTCATCGCGGTCTCCACCTCGATCGACGGACGGCCGAGGATGTCGATCGTCTCCACGGAACGATCGAGGTCGTGCTCCGTGCCATCGACGCGATAGGTGTTGTTGTCGACCATCTCGAGGGCAAACAGGTCGCGCTGGTCCATGCCAGCCGCCGTGATTCCCCACGCCACCGTGGGTGTGGCACCGATCAGCAGGCCCGGCACGCCAGCGATCCCGATACCGCGCGCGTGCATCTCTCCGCCCTCGACCGAGAACTCATAAAAGAGGCTGGGGTTGGTCACCGGCGTCTGAGGGTCGGACACCAGTGCAGCCGCCCCGGTGCTGGTGTGCTCGCCAGAGACCGCCCAGGCGTGGGAGAACTTGGGTGCCTCGTGGTTGAAGAACGTGGGTGTGGCGTGGGTCACTCCTCCGGGGAGTGCCGCGGCAAGCGGGCCGTACCCCAGCGTGGCTGCGTAGGCTTCGACTTCGGCACGAAGCTTCGGATCGATGTCGTCGGCCTGCACGACGGCCGCGGCGACGTTCCCCGGATGAGGCGTGCCTTGGAGCTCCGCCAGCGCAGCCTCGAGTCCATCGGACTCCGCCGCGGCGACGAACGCCTCGTAGGCACCGGCCTTGTCCGACGGGTCCGACGCGAAGAACGATCCAAAGCGAGTCCACAGCGCAATACTGTGGGCGGCGGACCACGGCTGCGACTGGACGCCCAAGCTCTCCAGAGCTTCGGGTGCCCCGCTGTGCTCGAGCACAGCGTTCACCCCGTCGGCGTAGGCCTGCAGCAGCTCGCGGGTCTCCGCCGGGAGTGCCGCGGCCACGGCTTCGGCATGCCGCCAATCTCCCCAGACTCGCGCCCGCACGTCTGCTTCGATGCCATCCTCGCCCACGATGCTTGCCATGCGGCCCTGCGCGGCGAGAACCGCGAGCTGCATCTGCACCATCCGGTCCTGCGCGGTCGCATAACCCAGGCCGTACATCGCCCCGCCTTCCGTCGCCGCGCGAATGTGCGGCGTCCCGGTCGCGTCACGCTGAATCACCACCTCGCCGGGCTCCGGGTCGCATGGAACGCCGTCGCACTGGCTGTCGTCGGCGTCCGAAGACTCACCGGAATCGGTCGTCGCTCCCGAAGACCCCTCGCCCTCCCCCGAGGAGGAGTCCAACCCTCCCGTCGACGAAGTTCCCCCGGTGTCGGTCGCTCCAGAGACCCCGGGTTCGGTGCCGCATCCCAACGTCGTCGCACCGACGACCCACCCTATCCACCACTGTCGCGCTCGCATCTCACCGGTCCCTGTCCGGGACCCGCGCGTCCTTCGGAATTACTTTTCCAGCGCCGCCCGAATGCGCTCAGCGTGTGCGCCTCGGGGATGCTGACGCAGGTAGGACTTGGCCCGGCGCTTCGCCTCTCCGTCAGCGCCGGTCGCAAACAGAGCGAGCACGATGATGCCCTCGCGCTCCGGAGCAAACACCCCGTCGGGATACGCCTTGCTCGCAGCACGGGCCAGTCGCAGCGCCTCCGCGGGGTCCGCCGCGAGCTTGGTCTTCGCCGCATGCGTCGCCCGCATCTCGGCCCGAAGCGTGTCTGGGTTCTGCGGCTTGGCCGTCGGTTTCGTTTTCGGCTCTGCCGGCGTGCGTGTCTTCGTCGGCGGCGCCTGCCCTTGCCCACGACCGGTGTCGTCGTCCGGGGTGGGTGCAAGCGCGGGCTCCGGATCTGGCTGATTCGCGGGCGCTTGGTGCTCTTGAGGCGGCGCAGGGGTCGGAGCTTCAACCACCGACTCCTCACGGGGATCCGGGTCCTGAGCAGCCGGCGGACGCGCCGCGTACGTCGCGGGATCCGGCACGTCTTGCGACTCTCCCGACAAGGCCCACGCAGCGACCGCGGCTGCGGCAACAACGACCGCGACGACGACCCACAGGGCCGTCTTGGACGTCACGGCGGCGGCGGTGGTGGTTGCAGCCGGACCTCCGAGCGAGGCTTCGAATCGCGCCGCACCGGCGGCCAGATCATAGTCGACCGCCTCGGCTTTGAAGGCTGCCAGACCGCCGCGCAGCCCGGAGTCGAGCTCCGGGTCGTCCAGGAGCCGCTCGAGTTCATCACTCATGCGCGTGCCCCCTGCCGCCGCGGAAGCACCTGCTGGCGCCGATACGCTTTCTTGAACTGCTTTCGTGCGGCGTGCAGTCGCGAGTAGACGGTGCCGACCGGAATGCCCAGCGCCGCCGCGATGGCCTCACACGGTTCGTCCTCGATCTCGAACAGCACGAACAGCGCACGCTTGTCGTCATCCATCGTGCCGAGTGCAGCCTGGACGTCGTCCAGGGCTTCTCGACTTGCCACGACCTCGGACGCCCGCGCCTTCGGGTCGACCGCGCGCTCCACCGGACCCATGTCCGACGCAACCCGCGCTCGCCGCTGGCCCCGGCGCCGGTTGGCATTGGCCCTCATCGCGAGCTCAGCCAACCACGTTGTGGGTCGTGCAACGCCGGGCCGATAGCCCCCTTTGCGATGCGCGGTCGTGAACACTTCTTGCACGATGTCCTCGAGTTCGGTGCGTGGCACGCCGATACGCGCCAAGAAATTGGCCACGAACGCGGCATGTCGCCGAAACAGGGTTCCGGCATCGATGGGGGTGTCGTGAGTCACGAGGCCCGGATCAGCGAGTCTCTGTCCGGAACTTCGACTGCCTTCGGAAAAAGTATCATCGGCGTGAAGGATTCGGCCGCGTCGGATAGAAAGACAAGGTGAGGCGCTGTGTCAGCCTGCTCGGTCTCGCCCTTTCGGGGTGCACCGTCGCCGGCACCGTGGGGGTGGTTGGAGATGACACCTCCACCTCCGCCGCCGCGTCCACCTCGTCCAGTTCCGAGCAGACCGACGACAGCACCGGGCCGAGCTCCGCGCTCGACCTCCCGCCGACCCCCCCCACCGTCTGCGAGGCGCTGGGCATCGACGAGGACCTCGCCCCTTGCAACCTCTCCGCGCCGCCGGAGGCCTTTGAGCCCCAAGAGCGCTGGGCTTGGTCGGGCGTGGGGCCCCGGACCGACGTGCTGACGCCCGCGCTGGTCGCCAACCTCACCGACGACAACGGCGATGGCGCGATCGATCTTTGCGACACCCCGGACATCGTCGTTCAGATCTCCGAGCCCCCACCACAGGGAAACCTCGCGCTCGCCCGTGAGGCGGGGATCGCAATCCTCGACGGCGCCAGCGGCCAGCTCCACACGCTCATCGAAGCGGACGCGCTGCCCGGGTATGCGCCCGCGTTGGCCGATCTCGACGGCGACGGGAGCATCGAGATCATCGTCGTCACCGACGCCAGCGAAGACAAGACCCGGCGGGCTCGACTTGCGGGATACGGAGCGGACGGCACGCTGCGCTTCATGGGCGACACCACGTGGCGCAGGAACGTGCGCGGTGCGATCGCGATCGCAGACTTGGATGGCGATGGCAGCGCGGAGATCATCGTGGATTCCGTGGTCACCGACGCCCGGGGCAACGAGCGGACCTCCATTCCAAGAAGCCCGACCGCCCTACTCCCCACCGTGGCTGACCTCGACCTGGATGGGCGGCCCGAGGTCGTGTGGGGCACGATCGCCGCCAACCTGGACGGAGAGCTGTACAACCTCACGGGCTCGATCCCCGAGGGGCTCCCCCACGTCGCGAACCTCGACAACGAGCCTGAAGGAGAAGTGTTTCTGACCACGGCGCAGGGGTTCGTCGTCCTCGATGCCGACGGCACCGTTCGGCTGGGCCCGATCCGTCCGAGGACAGAATCCGGCGACGCGCTGCCGGAGGCGGAGGACACCTGGATGCGCCCCGCCGCGATCGTCGACCTCGACGGCGACGCCCGAGCCGACGTCATCGCGACGGTTGGCAACCGCCTGGCGGCCTTCAACGTCAATC
>CAJXVA010000409.1 GCA_913061055.1 uncultured Pseudomonadota bacterium | reverse complement strand
GCTTTGCCCTCGATGGCGGCGTGACCGGACAGTGGTGGCGGGCGGGGATCAGCGTGCAGACGGTTCCGCGGCGGATGCAGACGCATCCGAGCGAGCCTGGCATCCGCGGACGCTTCGATCTCGTGACGGGCGAGGCGTTTGGGTGTGGAGTCCCGAGTCTTGGAGCTGTGGAGTTTCCGGTGTGTGGCCGGCTCGCGGTCACGGGGATCCGCGCTGTCGGTGAAGGTGCAGTGAGAAGCTCCGAAGCGGTATGGGGAACTTGGTTGGGGGCCGGCGGATCTGCAGGTGTCGCTTGGTATGTCACCGACCGGGTGGCGCCTGTACTGTCCGCGGTTGCGCTCGCGCCGCTTCGAGACTGGGAGTTCTCGGTGGGCGGTGTTCCTGCAGATCTCTACCAAACCGGGTCCGTCGCGTTTCGAGCGTGGGTGGGTTTGGAAATTCATTGGTAGTTCGGTCCACAAATCGACCGGGGGACGTGCATTCCCAGGTGTCGCCGCCGATGCTCGCCGTTTCCCAGGACACTCCGCGCTCGTTCGTGTCCGTCTACCGGGCTCATTTCAGCTTCGTGTGGCGCACCCTTCGGGTGCTCGGTGTCGACGAAGGCGCCGTGGATGACGCGCTGCAGGACGTCTTCATGGTCGTCCATCGCCGACTCCCCGATTTCGAGGAGCGGGCACCGATCGCGGCATGGATCTATGAGATCGCGCGTCGTATCGCCCACCGTTATCGGACACGAGCCGCGCGGGATGCCACCCGCACGTGCGAACTTCCCGAGTTGCCCGCGAACCACGACCCCGATCGTGACCTCGACCAGGCGATGGCCGCTGGGGTGATGCAGCAGTTCTTGTGGGCGCTCGACGAAGATCGGCGCCGGGCATTCGTGCTCTCGGAGTTCTCGGGCATGGCTGGCCGAGAAATCGCGGAGGCGCTGGGGGTCAACATGAACACGATCTACGCCAGGGTCCGATCCGCCCGGCTCGAGCTGGACCGCACGGCCAAGCGCATGCGTGCTCAGGATTCGGCTTCTGTGGTTCGGGCGCTGCGACAGGGGAAGCCCCCTTCGGGGACCCAGCGACGAACCTGGGCTGCCGTTGCTGCAGCGGTGGGCGGATCGGCACAGACGGTTGGCCTTGGGCTGGGTGGGTTCGCCTGGGCGATCGGTGGCTTGTGCGTTGGGGGAGCGGCGCTTGCATGGTGGGCCGCGCAGCCGACTTCTCCTTCGGTGGCGTTTGCACCTACGGCGGTGGCCGACGCCGCGGCGCCACTGCCAGCGGCGGAACCGTCACCCAAACAGGGGCTGGTGAAGACACACCCTTTGCCCGCGCCCGCTGCCGAACCGAGGCTCGCGCCTGGCGGGCGTCGGCAAGGCTCACCGACCCGGCAACCATCACTCGCGAAGGAGCTTCGGCGCCTCGAGGCGATTCGAGGGTCGATCAAGGCCGGACAGCCTGGCGCAGCGCGGGCGGCCATTTCGACCTACCGGGGCGAGTTCCCCAAGGGAGCGCTGCGACAGGAGGTGGATGCGCTCGACATCGAGTTGGCCTGCAGAACCCACGCGACGGACGCGCAGGCTCGGGTGGCGGAATTCCGAAGGACCGGCGCCGACGAGGGGTTGCTCGTTCGCCTCGAAGCTGTTTGCGATGAGAAGATCGCTCCACAAAAACCCCGCGCCGCAGGGATTGACGCTCGATGAAGAGACTTGGGTTTGGATTCGTTCTTCTTGCGACCCTTTCGGCGTGTGACACGAGTGAGCGGTGTGTCGCGAACTGCGACGAGGGGTCGACGAGCGAGGGCGGCGTGACGACGGAGCCTCAGGGGAGGGACGGAACGTCGTCCGGCGGTACGGCGCTCACCTGTGAAGAGGTGACCACGCAGGCGGACGCCTACATCGAGAGTCATCGCGCGTGCGAGACGTTGCTCGACTGCGAGACCGACTGGAACGTGTGTTTTCCGCCGGCCAGCGTCCCCGGGACCGTCGCGCTTTCCTCCGACGCGCTCACCAACGAGTGGATCGAGATCGCCGATGCGTTGAGTGAAGTCTGTCCCTGCGAGGATCCCGTCTCGGCCGGGGCGCTGTGCACCGACGCCGGCGAGTGCGAGGCGTTCAACGCCGAAACCGACGTCGGTCGCCAGGAGTTCTGCGCGACCGTGTCGGGAGACGTCGAGACGTTCCTCGCAGCCAACACGAGTTGCACCGTCAACGCCGACTGTGTCGCGGTGGAGAGCGCCTGCCATGTCGACGAATGCTCGGTCACTGCGCTGAATACACAGGCGAGCATCATGGACTGGGCGCGCCTCGACGAGGCAGGGGTCGGCTGCACCGTGGGGAACGGTCCTGGGGCGGAGTGCAATCTCGAGGCTGCTTGTGCTGCCGGAGTCGAGTGCAGTGACCAAGGCGTTTGCCTCGCTGTGCTCTAGCAGCGACGCTCAGCCCGCGATCGCAGCGGCTGGCATGACTTCGACGGTGTCCACGAGCTGGGCGACGGGGGTGTCGAGCACGGCAAGCACGGCGAGGCTCGCTTCTCCGCGGGTGCCGATCAGGAGTTGCACCACGCTCGCCCGGGCCAGGGCAGTGTCCCCGCGGTGACCGGCTTCGATCTGAGCGTAGGCGTGGTCCAGCGGTTTGAGAGCACGGGCGACCGGCCGAACCAAGCCGGGGCTCAGCAGGCGCTGTAGGTGGCGCAACACCGCACGGTTGATCGAGGCCTCTGCTCGGCTGAGGTTGGCGTCGGCGATGAACGCTCGGTCGAGGTGACGCCAAGCGTCATCGACGTGCGCGGTGGCGATCGCCAGTCGGGCCTCTTCGACGGCTCGCTCCGCGCGGGCTTCGCGGGACTGGCTGCGTCGCCGATAGCCGAGCAGCAGACCCACGGCCGGGAGGCCGAGGGCGAGCGACCACACGATCGGTCCGACGTGCACAGCGACGAGTGAAGCGACCATCACCGATCAGACGTTCGGGGTTGCCCGTCGTTGCGTGCCTTTTGCTGCGAAAACGCCGCTTCCCCCGGTCCGGTGGCCGTTACGGCCCGAACTTCGCTGCGCAGATGCGCGTGCGTGAGCGGCGCAATGACGGGTGCCGCCCCTCGGTGGGCTTTTCCCGCCTCGCGCCAATCCGTGAGCTATCGCAAGGCCCGCAGTACCCCTCATTCCACTATCCTCCGCGGTCTATGGGCTTCCTGAGCCGATTCAAGGATGCGCTCGATCCTGACAACGTCCTGATGGAAGTCATGAACGGCTTCATCGAGGGCGTGGCGATGAAGCGCTCGCTGGGCGTGGATCAGGAGACGTGGGAGCCGGGCGACCCGCTCAAGCTCTGCCTGGCCGGTTACGTCGGGACTCGCAACACCGGCGCCGATGTGCGGGTGGAGGAGATGATTCGGCAGTTCCGGCACGTGGTCGGGGACGATGATCTCGAGTTGACGATCATGTCGGTCAATCTCGGACGGACCGCGGGTTACTTCCGAACGGTCCGGCAGGTGGAACTGCCCGTCGTCTTCCCCAAGTTCCTCTACGAGGAGTGCCCCAAACACCACGGGGTGATCGCGTGCGAGGGCTCGATGTTCAAGTCGAAGTTCGCCAACGCGTTGTCCACGATGATGGCCGGTGCGCTGGGCATCGCCGCGGTCGAGGACAAGCTCGCCGTGGGCTACGGCGCCGAGGCTGGTGGGATGACGCCCCAGCTGCGTGACTTCGTGAAGAAGCACTGCAAGCACGCGCTCGTGCAGTGCCGCAACAACCCGTCCCGTGAAGTCTTGGGCCGGTTGGGCGTGCGGACTACCGGTGGGACCGATACCGCGTGGACCTTTGATCCTGGCTCACCCGAGGTCGGCGAGAAGCTGCTGCGTGAGAAGGGCTGGGACGGCAAGCAGAAGGTCATCGTGATCTGCCCGATCAACCCCTTCTGGTGGCCGGTCAAGCCCGACCTGGGAAAGGCCGCGGCCCAGACCTTGGTGGGTCAGTACAAGCGCGAGCACTACCGCTCCTTCTACTATCACCACAGCTCCGAAGAGGCCGACCTGCAGTACGACGCGTACTTGCAAGGCATCGCCGACGGGCTCGAGCGCTTCCTCCAGGAGGAAGACGCGTTCACGATCCTCGTGGGCATGGAGCGGGTCGACCGGCAGTCCGCCGAGGCGCTATCCGAGCGGCTTACGGTCAAGCCCCCGATGTTCATCAGCGACGACTACGACATGTACGAGATGGTCTCGGTGCTGCGTCGATGCTCCGCGATGATCAGCTCCCGCTTCCATGCTGTCGTCACATCGATGCCCGGACTCGTTCCCTCCGGTGGCATCACGATGGACGAGCGCATCCGGAACCTGATGAACGACCGAGGCCACCCGGAGCTGTTCCTCGAGGTCGACGAGGAGGACCTGGACGAGAAGGTCTACGCGATGCTTCGCCGGCTCTGGGATGACGGCGAGCAGATCTCCGACGACATCGGCCGTGTCCTCCCCAATCAGTTTGCCCTGATGGGACAAATGGGGATCGACTTCATGGACGAGGTCCAGCGGGTCTACCCTGAGTTCCCCCGGCGGGACCTGCCGAACGATCCCATGGCTCACCTGCCGCCCCTGTCGCCCTACCTCCAGGGGCTGATGGAAAAGTACGGCTGAACTCCGAGCTATCTCAGCTGGGGCGGGTGCCCCGGCGCATCTGCCCCGGAACGGTTGAGGCAGACCGCAAACAGCGAGTGCGAACTGGCTTACACTGCTTGCGGTGCGAGCAACGGATGAAGCCGACGGCGAAAAGATGCTTCGGTGTGCCGTTGTTGGAACGCTCAGCGTCGAGGGGCTCAATCCGTACGCGGACTTCGACTTTGCCCATGACGTCGCGAAACGTCAGCTGTTCGAACCGCCCGTTTCCAAGTCGGACGACAGCTTGCTGCAAGTCGTGGACGACCTCCCCGGTGGTGCGGTCACGGGGCGCCTGCGGGACGGCGCCCGGCTGAGCGACGGCACCGCGGTCGATGTCGAAATGGTCGCGACGGCGCTGAGCCGGTCGCCCTGGTATCAGCCGCTGCTCGATGTCTCCACGCGCGGAGACCGGGTCGTTTTCACACCCAAGGGCCGGGCGTTCGATGTCCGGGCGTTTCTCGGCTCGGATCGGGTCCGGTTTGGGGTTCAGACTGAAGGCGCCTGGCTCGGGACCGGCCGGTACCGCGTCGTCGAGACCACCGACGAAGGCATCCGACTCGAGGCCAACCCCCACCATCCGCGCCCGCCATCGATCTCGAACGTGATGCTGCGGGGCTACGAGCCCGGCGACGGCTGCGAGCGGATTCGTGCCGACATCGCGACCGAGGACATCGACCTCACCGCGGCGCTGAGCCGGGAGGAGTTGGTGGATGTTCGCGGCGTTCGAAAACTCTTCGCCGCGGGGACCAGCACCGCGCTGTTGTGGCTCAACACCCGAGTGTTGTCCGCGCCGATTCGGTCGGCCATCGCCAAAGGCATCGATCGGTACACCGTCCTGGCGACGACCTACGAGAACCCGATGGCGTTTCTGGCACCGTCGGTCATGCCTCCAGGGCAGGGCACGATCCGGATGCGGCTTCCGTACGAGCGAGCCGATGCCGAGCGCGCCCTGCAGGAGGTGGACCTCCCCGACGGCCCGTTGCGCATGATCGTCGTTTGGGGACGGCGACCGTACATGCCCGACCCCGACAAGTGGTCGGCCGAGCTGCAGAGACAGCTCAACGCGCTCGGCCTTCGCGTCGAGCTGGTGCACACGTCCACTCTGGAGGACTACCAACGCAAGCTCGCGTCGGGAGACTACGCGCTTGCCCTTGGCGGTTGGAACGCGGTGTCCCCATCGCCATCCGAGTTTGTGGACGCGATGCTGCACTCGAGCATGATCCCCAAAGGCACCGGGTCAGCGGGCTGCAACTACGGATGGGTTGAGGACGCGGAGATGGATGCCGCGCTGCAGGCGTTCCGTTCGGTGCCTTCACGCGAGCACGAGCAAGCACTGTTGCATCGCGTTGAAACGACCGCCCCTGTCCTTCCGCTGGCGTACGGAACCACCTCCATTGCGGCACGGTGGGACCTCGAAGGCATCGAGCCTTCCGATGGAGCGATCTTCGATCTCGCCCAGCTGCGGTGGAGCGAGACCTGACCGGCTCGGTCAGTACGACACGCTTTTCTTCCACCCTCGAAGCTCTGCGAGCTCTGGTGCGCCGACCTCTGCGGCCTTCACGAACACCGCCTCGACTTCGTCGATGAGTTCTCGCGCACGGTCGCGTTCGCCCTCTTCCCACATCAACTTGGCGAGTTCGAACCGGGTGGCGTTGACGGTCAGCGGGTCGATGTCGAACGCTGCAAAGATCTCGACCGCTTCCTCAAACAGAGGCCTCGCGCGATCCGTTTCTCCGACCTGCATGTGCGCCACAGCGATGGCCGAGAGCGTTTGGGCGACGAACGGGTGCTTACGCCCAAGTGCGTGCTCATCGATCTCGAGGCTTCGACGCATCGCCTCGAGCGCGCGCTCATGCTCGCCTTTGCGGAGCCGAACCGAGCCGAGGTTGAACCAGTGCCCGCTCGAGTCCGCATGCATCGGTCCGAGCTCCGACTCGATCAGCGCGATGGCTTGGACGAGGCTCGCCTCCGCCTTGTCGTATTGATCGGCCCGCATCTGCGCCACACCTAGGTTTCCGACCGGGCGTGCAAGGTCAACTCCGTGGTGGTCTCCGGATTCGTAGGCGCGAATCGACCGCTCGAACAGGGGGATCGCCTTGGTGTCCTTGTTGAGTGACAACAGGGCGGTGCCCATGTTGTTGAGGGACATCGCAGCGCGGATGTCTTCTGCGCCGTACAGCGCGACCTCGGTCTCATAGACTCGCCGGAAGTAGTCGTGCGCCGCCTGGTGGTCGCCGCGCAGCTGCTCGACGTTGCCCAGGTTGTTGATGATCGTGATGTGACGGTTGTTGAACCGGCCGACCTCGAGCTCGATCTTCTCGAGGGCGCCTTGAAACGCAGCGTCGGCAGCATCGAGCTCTCCCAGCTCGAGGCAGGCGATGCCGAAGTTGCTCTGAGCTTCTGCGTGGAGAAGCGGGTTCGGGTGCTCCAGGCTCTCGTACAGCGTAAGTGTCTCCTTGAAGCGATCCCGAGCCAGGTCGTAGTCGGTGTTGCGCAGCGCGACCAGACCCACGGTCCGGATGTGCTCGGCACGTAAGGATCCGGCGTCGTCGCCCAGGCGTTCCACCGCCGCTTGGGCGAGTCCCTTCCAGCGATCGGCGAGCTTGGGTCGCGCCAGACGATAGCCGTAGGTCAGATGCAGCTCCACGGCAATGCGCGCCGCGAGCCGGTCCCGGTGCGCGGCCGCAGCGGTGTGGAACGCCTGCTCGAGGAGCTTCGCTCCATCGACCCTCAGGCCCTGGGCTTCGAGGAGGTCCGCCCTTCGATACTGTGCCTCCGCGAGGAGCGGGGCGAACTCGAGCTGCTCCGCTTCGTGCAGAACGCGAGCCGTGGCCTCGTCCGCACGCTCATAGCGGTGCAGTCGGATCAGCGGTGGGATGGTGGAGAGTTCTTCGGCAAGGCTCTCGACGCGATCTCGAATCTGCGGCGGGGCAGCGGCGTGCTCATCGGGCATCGCCGCATCACACGAGGCGATGTCGGGCAGCGCGGATACAGCCTCGGGGGAGTTGCGGAGCGTCACCGCGTCCCCGGACGCAATGACTTCGACCAGAACGGAAAACTGTTCCAGGGTGCGATACAGGCACGTTCGCTGGGCAGCACGCCGCTGCGGGGTCGCGTTGGCGGCCTCGCACACGCGCACCCTCGAGGCGGCCCATTCGTCCGCAAAGCTCGAGAGCTTTGCATCCAGTCGGGCATGTTCCGCCTCGGAGTTGGAGATCCCTGACGTGCTGAACGCATCGCGGATCTGCTCTCGGCGCTCGGCCGTCCACACCGATGACGCGTCCTCTCGGGTCGACGCGCAGGGGTCCGCCACCGGGACCATGGCGGCAGCTGCAACCCCAGAGCCAATGAGTCCCGCGACGACCAGTCCCCCGATCGCGCGCGGGCGTCTTCGGCTCCGCTGCAGGGCCCGCAGCAGTTCATCCATGCTGGGCCAACGTGCCTCGGCGTCTCCGCGCAGCCCGCGAAGAATGACGGCATGAACGCGCTTGGGGACGAGAGACCCACGAGGGGGAGGGCGGACGTTTCCTGCGAGGATGTTGCGGACCTTCTGCCGGCCCTTGCGCCCGAGAAACGGCACCTGCCCGTAGAGCGCCTCATACAGGGTGAGACAAAAACTGAACTGGTCGGTGCTCGGTGTCAGTGGCTCGCCTCGCATCTGCTCCGGCGACATGTACCGAGGAGTCCCGACAATCAGTCGTTTCTCAGGGACGATGGAGTCGGACGAGGACCCCGTCGCTCCCGTCTGTGTTTCGGACCGGAACACCCGTCGCGCGATTCCAAAGTCGACAACGCGGACTCGACCATCTTCCCCGACCAGGACGTTGGTGGGTTTGAAGTCGCAGTGGACGAGCTCCACCGCGTGCGCAGATGCGAGGCCTCGGCCGGCGGCTGTCAGCGCATCGAGGATCTCTGACATCGATCGCTGCGATCCGTCGAGCCAGGCGCGCAGGTTCTTGCCACGGACCAGCTCCATCGCCATGTAGAGGCGGCCCTGTCGGTCGTAGCCGACGTCGTAGACAGGCACGATGTTGGGGTGATTGAGCCCGGCGAGGGACCGCGCTTCCTCGAGCAGCAGTGCCTGTTCCTTGGGTTCGCCGACGTCGAGCCGCATGACCTTCAGCGCGACGCGCCGGTCGAGCTCGACGTCGCGGGCGGCGTAGACGACGCTCATCCCGCCGGTGCCGACCTGCTCTTCGAGCTCATAACGATCGAGTTTCGGGCGGTCGAATGCCTCGGTGACGCTGGCTCTGACGCCGGCGCTGACTCGCACGGTCGGCGAGGTGACATCCTCTCTGCGCTCTTGCGTATCCGAGTCGTCGTCGAGTCCGTACACGTCCAGATTCGAGGATACCGCGACCAGCCTCGGTGGGGCGGGCTGCGGCGGCGACGCGGGCGTGTCGTGGGGCACCGCGGATTCGATGGATCGCTCGCTGTCCGCGCCGTAG
>CAJXVA010000408.1 GCA_913061055.1 uncultured Pseudomonadota bacterium | reverse complement strand
GCCCGAGCCTGAGCCGGCGCCCGAGCCCGAGCCCGACTTCGAGCCGCTGAAGCTCAACGCCGAGCAGCTCGCTCGGGCGCGGAAGGTGCAGCCACTGGTGGTCCAGGCGTCCGAGGACTTCGGGGTCGATGCCAACCTCATCAACGGCATCATCTGGAGCGAGAGCAAGTTCAACCCCAAGGCCCGCAACCGGTCCGGCGCCAAAGGGCTCATGCAGCTGATGCCCATTACGGCCCGAGGGATGGCCAAGAAGTTGGGCCGCCGGGTGCGGGTGTACGACCCCGAGTTCAGCATTCAGGCGGGCACCAAGCTGCTGTCGATCATGCTCGAGCGGTTCGACGGCGACGTCGAGCTCGCCCTGTTTGCGTTCGGACGAGGCGGCGGTCGCGTCCGCGGATGGCAGGCCAACGGGGAGACCGAGATGCCTGCGGGAGTGCAGAAGTTCATCGCGAAGGTCCGCCGCGGCCAGAAGACGTTCGAGATGCTGGGCTTCCCCGCGGTCTGAGCGGCGCGTTTTTCCCGACGCGTCCCCGCGCGATTTGCCACACTGCACGAATGGGTCGGTCAACGGGTCGCGCTGATCTTCCGCTGCATGGCGGCCGGGTCCCGCAGTGGCTCGCGACTCGCATGTCCAAGCTGGGCCGGTTGATCACCGAAGCCATCGTGATCGATCAGGGCCGAGATGCGTTCATCCGCAAGCTGGCCCATCCGTTCTGGTTCCAGTCGTTTGGCGCGGTGATGGGGATGGACTGGCACAGCTCGGGCATCACGACGAGTGTGATGGGGGCGCTCAAGCGGGGCCTCGATCCGGTGAAGCACGAGCTGGGGATCTACGTGTGTGGCGGTCGAGGGAAGCAGTCTCGGAAGACACCGGGGGAGCTTCGCGCGGTCGGTGAGCGGGTCGGGCTCGACGGCGAAGCGCTGGGCTCGGTCAGCCGGCTCGTTGCCAAGGTCGACAGCGCGGCCGTGCAGGACGGCTTCGATCTCTACCTGCACAGCTTTGTGGTCGCGGCCGACGGTCAATGGACGGTCGTGCAGCAGGGCATGAACGGAGCCCGCCGACAGGCTCGTCGCTATCACTGGCTGTCGAGCGAGCTGGAGAGCTTCGTCGACGACCCGCATGTCGGCGTCGCAGGGGAGTCGCGTGGGACGATCGTGAACCTCTCCGACCGGCGTTCGGATGAAAACCGGGCTGCCGTGCTGAAGGAAGTGGCTCGCGGTCCGGATCACGCTCTGGCCGCGATTCGGGACGCTCGGCGTTCCCGCGCGCCGAGGCCCCAACCCGAGCCCGGCATCCTGCCCAACCTTCAGCTTCCTGCGCATCACGACGTGCGTCCTGGAGATGTTGTCATGCGTCGGTTGCACGCCGCCCTGACCGCGGCGGCCGAGCGCGGCCCGGAGGACTTCGAGTCGCTCCTCCTCACACCCGGCGTGGGCGCGCGGACCGTGGAGTCGCTCGCGCTCGTGGCCGAGGTCATTCACGGCGCACCGTGTCGATTCAGCGACCCCGCTCGCTTCTCCTACGCGCACGGTGGAAAGGACGGACACCCGTTTCCGGTCCCGCTTCGGGTCTACGACCAGACGATCGGCACGTTGCGCCGTGCGGTGCATGCCGCTCGTATCGGCAACGCCGATCGGCTCGCGGCAATGAAGCGGCTCGACGAGCACGCGCGGCGGATCGAGGCCGTCGCCAAGGGGGCTTCGTGGGACGAACTCGTCTCCCGCGAGCGTCACCGTTCGCACGTGTATGGGGGCCGAACGGTGAAGGGACCGGCGAAGCCTCCGACCAGGCAGCGGGTCCTGCCCGGCGTCGATCCCTAGGGGCCTGGCCCCGGGGGGCTCGAGAAACTTGCGCGGTTCGATGATCGTTCTGGCCGCTGCGGCAACTTCCCTGGTGTGAATGACCGACGACTCCTGCTCTCCCTCCTCGCCTTGCCGGCCTGCGGTCCGTCGGTGGCGGATGTCGTAGATGATCCGCGCGAGCCCGATGGGGGCGAGCCTCAGAAGATCGAGAGCAGCTGCAAAGCCGCCTATACGTCGGTCTACGCGTGTTTCGAGTCGTCTGGATACGGCTCGTCTGGAGGTGCCTACGGTTCGTCGGGGTCGTATGACCCGGGCGACTACATCGACGAGTTCTGCGGCGAGATCGAGGAGTATGCAGGCGCTTATGGTCCGGGGTGTGTCGGCGCGTTTGAAGAGGTCTTCGCCTGCCTCGCCTCGCTCGATTGCGACGCGATCTCGGCATGGCAAACAGAGGGCGAGACACCTGCACCCGAGCCGTGCCGGGCGGTATTCCTCGATGCCAGCGAGCGCTGTCCCGAGAGCTTCAGCCAGTGCGGAGCCCGAGAGGTGGGCTTCGGGGGCGGGTGCGAGGAGGCGGTGTCGGGTTGTCTCGACGGAAACACCTACGCGTTTCGTTGCACTGTGGCCGGCGCGACCCAGAGCTGCGACTGCGAACGCAACGGCGAGGTCCTACAGACCGTCATCGTGGCAGGGGACCTCGAGTGTGGGACCCAGGAGCTGTCCGATGAGCTGACCGGCGCCTGCGAATTTCCAGCCGGCGTCTTCTAGATCAGGATCTCGTCCATCCCGGTCTGCCCGATCCCCAGCGTTCCGGGGTCGTTGCCGAAGCCCTTCATCACACTGACCCAGAGGTCCGCGATGTTGCGCTCGTTGGCGTTGATCGTCAGCCCTTCGGCAAAGGCCCCGCCTCCGGTGCCGAACAGGATGTTGTAGAGCTTGCGGGGGTCGTGCACGGCGGAGCCCATCCAGCTGCCGAACGACACCAACGTGTCGTCCAACAAAGAGCGCCCCTGGGCGTCGACGAGTGAGTCCAGCGACTGCACGAACCCGACGACCTTGTCGTAGTGCCACCCGATGATGCGCTCAAAGTCGCGGCGGTTGAGTTCGGTGTCGTTGGACAGGTTGCCGTATGGCGCACTCCAGTGCGAGAGCGGATGCCAACCACTCTCGATGCCCTCGAGCCCCGGGACGAAGTTCATGCCGGTGACGGAGCCGCCGCCGGCTGGAGATGCAAAGGCGAATGTGACCAGCCGCGTGGCATCGCACTGGAGTGCGAGCGTCAGCAGGCCGAACATGGCGTCGACGACCTCGGGGTAGAGGCTGGCCGGCGGCGCGACGGCGTCCGGGTTGAGCTCGATCTCGGGGCGTTCGCCGACCGTGCACTGGGCGAGGCCGCCGTCGAGGATGCTCGCGGTCTTGCGGTCCAGCTCCTCGACCCCCGTGAGGTATTGGTCGAGTCGGACCTGGTCCGTGGAGTTCAGCTTGGGCTGCAGGTCGTGGATCTGGTCGAGGACGGCGTCGAGGTAGAGGCGCTTCTGCTCCAGCAATGCACGCGCTGCCGGGTCGTCTTCGGGCTCGAAGCCGGCGAAGAGCAAGTCAAAGACCGCTCGCGGATCGTGGTGTGCCCCGACCGGTTGGCCCGGGCCTTGCCACGCCCAAGTGTTGAACCATTGCTGCGGCACGCCGAGCTGCGCGCTGGGACGCTTGTTACAGTTGATCGACAGCGAGGATGCGCGGGCTCCTTGGTGTCGGGGGTCGGCGGCGAGGCGTTGGTCGAACGTCATCCGTTCGTTGCCGATGCCCTCGTGCATCTCGCCGGACAAGAAACCGTGAAAGCAGCCGCTGTGCGGGGTGCCGACGCCGGTGTTGATCTGCCCGTACTTGATCGCCGAGTTGTCGAGGTTTTGAACGACGGAGTACCGGCCCTCCATCGGTGCGAGGCGTTCCCGCAGTCCTGGGGCCATCTCCATCTCGCCCGCGGGCTGCGGCGTTCCGTTGGGGTGGCCGATGACCACGAGGCGCTGGGTCCCGTCCGGCTCGCCGCCGGCTTGGGCATTGCGCCCGGCCAGGCTCTCGAAGAGGGGGAGGGCCAGGCACACGCCCGCGCCCTTGAGGAACCGTCGACGTTGGAGTTCGTTGATCACTGCTGGCCTCCGTTCACGAAGATGTACGACGTCGCCAACGTGGCGAGCACGTCGCGGAGACCGAACGCCTCGTTCCTGTCGCGTGCGGCGTCGAGCACCAACTCGACGAAACATTCTTCGTCGTCCCCAAGCGCCCGCCCGACGCTGTAGGCGGTGAGGAACTCGGTCGCGCAGTGTTCGAAGTTTGCGCCTTGGGCCATGGCGTCCACCATGCTGATCGCGTCGTCGAACTCCGCGCCCCCAGGCAGAACGCCCGACGGGTCGATGGCCAGCCCGTTGTCGTAGGCGGTCCGGTGCAAACCCAAGCGGTCATAGTTTTCCAGCGCGAGCCCATAGGGGTCCATCAGCGCATGACAGCTGGCGCATGCCGGGTTCTCGCGGTGCTCCTCGAGCAGCTCGCGAATCGTGACGGGCTCGTCGCCTTCGGGGGCCGGAAGGTCGGGGATCCCGCCCTCGGGAAGGGGAGGTTCCTGGCACACGATGTGCTCGGCCACCCACGCGCCGCGGCGGATCGGGTCGGAGAAGGCGTCTCCGGCTGACGCGACGAGGATGGCGCCTTGGGTGAGGAGTCCGCGACGCTCGGGCGGGAGCTCCACCCAAGCCCACTCGTCGTCTCCAAGAGGGCCGTCGATTCCGTAGTGGTCGGCCAAGCGCCCGTTGACGTAGCTCTCGTTGCCCGCCAAGAGCGTCGACAACGGAAGGTTCTCCCGCGCCGCAAACTCGAAGAAGGCGCGGGTCTCGGTCTGCATGTCTGCGAACAGTTCCGCGTTGATCTCCGCATCGGGCTTGAGGTTCAAGATCCCCAGCCGCAGCCACAGGTGGGCGAAGTCGTCGAAGAACCGATCGGATCGGGGATCCTCGATCATGCGCTCGACTTCGTCCTCGAGCCGGCCGTCGTCCAACAGGGCGCCATCTCGGGCGGCGTCCAGCAGTGCGGAGTCAGGCCCCGAAGACCACAGCAGGTACGCCAATCGGTCGGCGACGAGGTACGCGCTGTCGGCCGGTGCGTCGTCGGCCGAGGGCTTGTAGTGAAAGAGAAAGAGAGGAGAGGTGAGCGTGAAGGTGACGACCGCGTCGCGGGCTTCGGAATAGTTCTGGGCCCCGCGAACGAAGGACATCATTCGCTCGACGCTCTGGTCGTCGACGGGGCGCCTGAATGCACGCTCGAGCCACACTTGGGCTCCGGACTCGATGCAGTCCTCGAGGCCATCGCCGCTCAGCGCCGCGCACTCGCCCAGCGGCGGGGTCCCGGCGCCCTCGAAGTTGCTGGCGACCGCGACGGCGGCGTCGAAGTACTGCTCGGCCGAGGCGGTGTCGAGCGAGAGCGAGCTGCCATCGTTGTCGAAGCCGCGGGTGTTGAGGTCGTCCCACGGCAGCGCGATGTCGGGGAACGCGGCGAGCCCGAAAAGGTCCCCGACCGTGTTGCGGTACTCGCGACGGTTGAGGCGGCGCAAGGTGGAGTTTGCGAGGGCGTCCGGGTCGCAGTCGCCCAACTCGGGATCGAGAGGCTCCGCGCCCGTGCTCTCCCCGCTGGGCGGGTCGCCGTCATCGTCGGCGCTCGCACCCGAGGTCTGCCCAGCGTCCGTGTCCAGCTCGCCTGCGTCGGCCCGAACCCCCGTGTAGCATCCGCTTGTGGCCAACAGCAGGCCCATCGAGCACGCGTCCAGTCTCCCCACGCCCCTCCCTTGCGCGAGAGGGCCGGAGTGTCCCAACTTTTTTTTGCGCTGCTATCGCTGGGAGGGAGGAAGCAGGCTGGAGTTCAGCCCTGGCTTCGTCTTGCGCGGCTTCGTCCGGCTCTTTCGACGTTTCCTGCGAGGGGCCGGAGGTTTGACGGCCTCCGGCTCCGCGACGGGAGTCGCAGCGGCGGGCGTCGGCGCCGGTGAAACCGACGTAGGCTCCGCTGCAATCTCTGCAGGAGCAGGCGGCGCCTCGGGGGGCTGAGCTGGGGCCCGTTGCGGTGGAGGGTCGTCGCTTCCGAGCAAGGTTGGCCCGAGCCCGGCACCGATTCCCACACCCAACAGGACGCTGATCGCGGCGATGCTTCGACCACGGGATTGGACGGCGCGGCGCAACGTCGCGGTCCGGGCCACCGCCGGGGCTGCGGAGATCTTCCGTGGGACCGAGGGCTCGATCGTGACCGGCCCCGGATTGGGGATCTGGCCCTCCAGATAGTCGCTGAGCTTGGCCATCGACAGGACCCACCCGCGCTCGGCAGCGAGCGCTTCGAGGGCCGCCGAGATGTCTCGAGCGCACGCGTAGCGGTCCTGCGGGTCGGGGAGCAGTGCTCGGGCGATGATGGACTCGACGCGTGGATCGATGTCGGGCCGCACGGCGGAGGGCGGGGTGTACTCGCCGTCGCAGACGCGAGCGAGGAGTTCGACCTCGGACATCGCGCGGTGCATTCGGCGGCCGGTGAACAGCTCGAACATCACCAGCCCGAGCGCATAGACGTCGGTACGTCGGTCGAGGCGTTCGCAGCGGGCCTGCTCGGGTGCGAGATAGGAGAGTTTGCCCTTGAGGGCACCGGTGGCGGTGTATTGGGTCGCGGACGTGGCTTTGACGATGCCAAAGTCGGTGAGCTTGGCACCGCCGCTGTACCCCACCAAGACGTTGGATGGCGTGACATCTCGGTGGACCAATCCGAGCGGTGCTCCGGTGTGGAGGTCGCGATGGTCGTGGACGTGTTGCAGTGCCTCGGCCACCTGCACGGCGACGGTCGCGGCTTCGGCGTAGGGTAGGGGTCCCTTGGTGGAGCGCAGCAGGTCGGAGAGGTCGACCCCGTGCACAAACTCCATGACGATGTAGGGCAGGTCGCCTTCTTCACCGAAGTCGAGGACCTTGGCGATGTGGGGGTGGTCCAACGATGCCGCGAGCTCGGCCTCCGCGAAGAACATCTTCACGAACTCGGGCTCCTGAGCGAGGCGCGGGAGGATGCGCTTGATCGCGACCGGTTTTTCGAACGCGCCGGCGCCCTCGGCCACCGCCACGAACAGTTCAGCCATGCCCCCCACCGCAAGCCGGCGGATCAGTCGATAGTGACCCAAGCGCGTCACGCCGAGCGTGGTGTCCAGTTGCATCGACAAGGCTAGTCGTGGGTAGAGTACCAGCCGGTCCGCTCGCGGCCGCGCGACCGACCATGTCCCTGACCGATGAACAGCTCGTGGCGAAGACGCTGACGGGTGACGTCCAGGCGCGGGAGGTGTTGTTTGGTCGCCACTACGCTTCGATCCTCCGCTTTTTCGAGCTCAACGCGACGTGGGTCGCGGACGATCTGACCCAGCGAACCTTCGTGGCCTGCCTCGAAGTGCTGGATCGGGTGCCGGCAGGAGCATTCCGCAGCTACCTGTTCGGCATCGCGCGCAACCAACTCCGCATGTATCGGAGACGGGCCGCGACGGAGGCCGCGCACGGCGCCCCCGAGCCGGAGATTCGAAAGACCGGGGTAAGCACGATCGTGGCCCGGTCACAGGAGCAGCGCCGTCTGCTGGTCGCGTTGGGGCGGTTGCCGGAGGATCAGCGGATCGTGGTGACGCTTCGGTATTGGGAGGAGCTCGATTCGACCGAACTCGGGCGGGTGCTCGACGTGCCCGCCTCGACCGCGCGGACCCGACTGGCGCGGGCTCGTGATGCGTTGCGGGACTCGCTGCAGGGACACGGTGCCACGGGAGAGACGCTGGAAGTCGCCCTACGTGGGCTGGTTGCGAAGCTTCAGTCCGGTTGACGGTTGTCATCCGTAGTCGCCGTTCGCTACCGTGCTCGAGTGCGTTGGTGGCTCACAGGTTGTTCGGCGGCGTTGGTCGGCTGCGTGGTGGTGTCCGAGCCGAAGATCCAAGAGGTCGGAACGACCGGGCCTGCGGCGACCGAGAGCAGCACCGGGCCCTCCCTTGGCAGCAGCTCGGGCAGCAGCTCGGGAGAACCCGGGTCGTCTTCCTCGAGCGGCGGCGAGAGCGGTGAGGCGCCGCCGATCCTTCCGGGGGAGTTCGAGGTTCTTTGGACCGTCTCTCCGTCTGGGGTGAGCCCACCAGCAGACTCTGCGGGGACGATTCGCACCGACGCATACGACATCCTGCCGGTCGACTTCGGCGATCATCCCGGAGAGTTGGAGGATCGCGAGGGGCTCTACGCCCAGATCGAAGCGGAGATCGAGTCCGCTATCGTGGACGCGGAGGCGGGAGGATTCGGGGTGTTGCCTCGGCCGCCCTGGGTCCCCGCGTGGTGCGGAAGCTCCGATGCTGCGCACGATGGTTTCGCCGCTTCGAGCTACGGCGCGGGGCTCTCGGGCGCCGAGCTGCGGGGAGCATTCGAAGCCGAAGCGCTCGAGATCTTGTTGGGGGTCCTGGCCCGTGCTCGCGCTACGCGCCCCAACGTTCAGTGGGGAATCCGCGGAGTTCCCTCGCCGGAGTATTGGGAAATTGTAGAGCGCGGCGAGGACGATACCTACGAGACGTGGAGAACGTGCGAGGTGTCTTCGCCAGCCTCTCGAGAGCTCTGGGAGGCCGTGGACTTCACGGCGCCCGAGCTCCGGTATTTCTATTCGGTCCGCGACGATGGGGCTTACAACGCCTCCTACGTGACGCGCTGGGTCGAGGCAATGCGACTCGCGAACAAGCCCGTCTACCCCTTGTTCGGGGGCCGATTCCTGGTTTCCTCCAGCGACGACGACAGCATCTACATTGGACTGCCGTACTACGCTGAGGACGTCGAAGTCGTACTCACCGAGCTTCGCAACGCTGGAGCCGACGGTCTGATCTACGACCTCAATGCCGACGAGTGCTGGGACCTCGATGCCGATTGCAGTGCGCCGCCGCCGGCCGACCTGCAGGCTGCGGTCGACGACTACTGGATGACGGCGTTCAGTCCGGTGCTCGCGACGTTCGACGAAATGTGACCGCGCGGGCGATTGCGCCGATGAGGAGCGCGCCGCCGACCGCGATCACCGCTGTGCCGGCCGTGGCCAAGGTCCGGGTTTGGGAGAGTCCGCCCTCCCATGCACCCTCGGTAACCGCACGGTTCGCGTTGTCAGCCGAGATTCTCGTCCCCACCAAGACCCCACCCCCGGCCAGCGCCAGGATCGTGCCGGCTCCGGCGAGGCCCCAAAACAGGGGGTCTGTCTCTTATACACATCTCCGAGCCCACGAG
>CAJXVA010000407.1 GCA_913061055.1 uncultured Pseudomonadota bacterium | reverse complement strand
GGCCAAGCGCGTGAAGCCGCGGCTGCCTGCGAAACGGCCGCTACCGATCAACCCGTTGATCCTTGTCGCCGCCGCAGCCGGCTGCACGGTGATCGGGGCGGTCGGCTACTACATCCTGTTCTACGTCGGTTGATCGGGACCGGGCTCGCGCCCAGGCTCGGGCTCAGGCTCGCGCACTTGACGCGGTTCGGAGGGGGGATCGACGGCGGTGAGGGGGGATCCCCTCTGTAGGCATGTCCCGCTACCCGGGGGTAACGCACCGTTCTGGGCAGTTTGCTGAATCCGTGAGCCAGCATGCCCGTCGGAATGAGCATGTACCGCCAGATGACGACGCTCGGGTTCTTCCTGCTGGCCGCCGCCACCTCGGCAGGCTGCAGCTTCCACCTCGGCAGCGCCAACGGTGCGCCGCAGCCGGCGTACTACAGCTACCAGAACGGCTACGCGAAAGCGCCGCGGTACTCGGAACCTCAGCCCGCTCGGGCCAGTCGCACCCCAGCGAGCAAGCCGCCCCGCAGCGCTGAGCCCCAACCGGCCGCGACGACGCCGTCACGCGCCAATCCGACGGTCTCCAAGCCAAAGCGTACGAATCCGAAGACCACCAAGGCCAAGCGGGCGAATCCGAAGGCCACCAAGGCCACGCGGACGAATCCGAAGACCGCACCCACGCGCGCGAACCCCAAGACCAAGCCGACGCCTTCGCGCACGAACCCCAAGACCAAGCCGACGCCTTCGCGCACGAACCCCAAGACCAAGCCCACGACGAAGCCTTCGCGCACGAACCCGACGACGAAGCCTTCGCGCACCAAGCCGACGACGAAGCCCTCGCGCACGAACCCTAGGAGCGAGTCCGTCGTGACCAAGGCGAAACCCATCGTGACTCGAACCAAGCCCACGACCAAGACCCGCCGCTAACCTCCAACTCGTCCCTCGAAGCGCCACCCGGATCGTCCCCGCCGTGTGGCGCTTCTCCTTTGGTTCTCTCTACAGCGTCACGCCGACGAGGGTTGGCTCGGGCTCCAACACGATGTCGAACTGATCTCGTACGTTGCTGCGAACCTCGCGTGCGAGCCCTACGAGCTCGGCTGTGGACCCGCCACCGAGGTGTACGAGCGCGAGCGTGTGCTTGCTCGAGACCGCGACGTTTCCGCGCCGCATCCCCTTGGAGATACCGGAGCGCTCGATCAGCCAGGCTGCGGGAAACTTCGTCAGGCCGTCGCCGGCGGGATAGCTCGGTACCTCGGAGCCCTCGGCGACAAGGCCGGCCTCCACCGCGCGCGTCACGACTCGGGTCGCGGTCGCGGTGTCGACGATGGGGTTGGTAAAGAACGACCCCACGCTTCTCGCATCGGGGTCGCTCGGGTCCAGCACCATCGACTTGCTTCGGCGAAGATCCAGCACCATCTCGCGAACCGTCACGAGATCGGCGTCATGTCCCTGAAGGGCATTGCTGAGCTCTCGGTACGCGACCGTCGGCGCTCCACCCGGCCGGAGTTGAAAGTGCACGCGCGTGACCACCCAGCGGCCGCGTTCCCGCTTGAACCGGCTACTTCGATACGCGAATCCGCACTCGTCCGGGGTGAGTCGAACCGCTTCGCCACGTTCGAGATCGAGCGCCTCGACGCAGGTAATGACCTGGGCGACCTCTTGCCCATAGGCACCAACGTTCTGAATCGGTGTCGATCCGGTGCAGCCGGGAATCCCTGATAGGCACTCAATACCGGCCCAGCCGCGCGAAACCGCGAATTCAACAACGTTCTCCCAGGGTTCGCCGGCGTCAACGACGAGACGGCCCGGACTCTGCTCTACAATGCCTCGTAGCCCCAAATGGATGGTCAATCCGTCGAAGCCAGCGTCCGAGATCACTAGATTCGAACCTCCGGCTAAGAGCAGAACAGGCCCTAGGGCCTCGGGGGAAGCCAGAGCATCTTCGAGGGCGTCTGGCGTCTCTACCCGCACGAAGCGTCGCGACGGTCCACCGAGGCCCAGGCTGGTGAAGTCGGCGAGCGAGACGTCGGATTCGAAGGGCAGGGTCACGGGGCGCGGGGGTGAAAGTTCGTGATAGGGTTTTGGCCGAAAATGGATCACGCGGACATCAAGCGCGCGATCTTGGACGTGAGCCTCAAGCTTGGTACCGAGCTCGGTGAAGAGGGGCTCACCATGAGAGCGATCGCCCGGGGGATGGGAGTCAGCGCTACGGCGTTGTACCAGCACTACGAGAGCAAGGCCGCGATCCTTCGCGAGCTTCGTACGACAGGTGTGGAGAAGCTCAACGCCTACCTCGCCCCCGCCTTTGATGAGCCCGATCCGATCCAGCAGCTGCGGCGCAACGCGGAGCTCTACCTGCGGTTCTCGCGCGAGCATCCATGGATGTACACGCTCATCAATGAGACGCCTGAAGACTGGGGGGTCCACAACGACGACCGCCGCGCCGCTGCGATGAATTCGGTCGAGCGCACGTTCGAGGCGCTCCGGCTGTGCGACCAACGGGGGCTGCTGCTCGAGGGGGTCAAGCTCGAGGCCGCTCCGCTCTCGATCTGGGCGGCGTTGCACGGCATGGCCCTGCTGATGTCCTCAGGGCGCGTCAGCCCCGAGCACAGTCGATATCCCAGCGAAGCCCCCGAAGTGGTCATCGAACGCTTTGCGGACTACATCCTGCGCGGTCTGCTGCGCGTGTGACGTCCCGGTCATTTGGGCGGGGTTCGTAGCGACAGACGGCACCGGTTCGCGGCTATGCTACGCGGCCGTGGGCCAGTCGCAGTCTGCATCGCGCTATCAGGTCATGGAGCCGCTCGGCCAGGGCGGTCAGGGATCCACGTTCCGTGGTGTCGATCGTGACAGCGGTGACAGCGTCGCCATCAAGGTCCTGTCTTTGAAGGGGGCGAAGAGCTGGAAGGCTTTCGATCGGTTCGAGCGCGAGATGGACACGCTCGCCAAGCTCACCCACCCAGGCATTCCAAAGTACCTCGACCGCTACGCGTACGAGACGACCGGCGACTATTTCCTCGTCATGGAGCTGATCGAGGGGGTGCCGCTGTCGAAGCACATGAGTGAGCCTGGGCTCAGCCCGCGCAAGCTGCGAAGCGTGCTCGATCAGATCCTCGAAGTGCTCGCCTACCTTCACGAGCAACGGCCACCCCTGATCCACCGGGACATCAAGCCCGCCAACGTGATCCTCAGGCCGGATGGCACGATCTCACTGGTCGACTTTGGCGGTGTCCGACAGCGCGGGGGCGGCGAGACCGAGGCCACGACGACGGTCGGGACGTTCGGCTACATGGCACCCGAACAGCTTCACGGAACCGCAACCGCGGCCTCCGACATCTACGGGCTGGGGGCCACCATCTTGACCCTGCTCGCGCGGAAGAGTCCCGACGCCCTTCTACACCGAGGGCTTCGGTTTGACTTCGAAGCCCTGAAGCTGCCGGAGCCTCTCGCGCGGGTGTTGCCCGCGATGCTCGAGCCAGACCCTGAACTTCGGTTGGCGAACGTCGCGGCGGTCCGGGCGGCCCTGGCCGCCAAACCCAAGCCCAAGACTCCTCCGCGGCCCGAGCCGGCGCCCACCTCGAGCCCCAAGTCCGCAGCTCCATCGAAGGCACTCGTCCGACTTCCGCCCGAAGCGCTCGCACTCGCGAACACGCCGGCACCGTTCTCCGTGGTCGTGTGGATCTTGGCCGCGCTCAGCTCGGGAATCCTGCTCGTCTTCGAAGCGGTGTTCCTCCCGTTCTTCTTCCAACTCGCGACCGCGCTGCGAAACAAGCCGCCCAGCGACCCGAAGTCCATCGCATTTCAGGCGGACTTCGAGCAGTTCAAGACGCGGGTTGGTGAGATGCGCAATGCCGCGGCCCACGTGGCCGATGGCACCCGGCCCAACGCCTGATCACTTCCATTCGACTTCGGTCTTCCGGGTCGCCGAGCGCCCGATCAGACCGATGACAATCAGCCCAAGGCCGCCGAACGAGAGGATCTGCTGAAGTCGTTCGTAGCCTCCGACGGCGGCAGCGGCTTGTTTGACGAGGTCTTCGTTCTGGAACGAGCTGAGCGCGAAGCCGGCCAGGCCGACAGCGACCCCAAGGTAGAGCAGAAACTTGAAGACGGCAGACATGTCGCCGCCCAAGGCTACTCGTTTCCTCGTGCGGGGTGAACCAGCTCATTTCTTCCGCCGAGGGCGACGCGGCCGGGGCGGAGGTGGCTTGGCCTCTAGTGGGTGCTGTGGCCAGTCGTGCCTGGGATAACGCCGCCCCAGCACCTTGCGCTGGTCGGGGTAGTGCCGCTCCCAGAAGCCGGCCAGGTCGGTGGTGACCTGCACGGCGCGCATGTTTGGGGCGAGGAGATGGAGAACCAGGGGCGTGCGGCCGTCGCCAACAGTTGGCCCTTGGGCGCTGCCGAAGAAGTCCTGCAACCGTGACTCCGCCCAGGGGTCGCGGTCGAGTTCGTAGTGGACACGAAGCCGTCGCCCTCCGGGGATCGCGACGTGCGATGGCGCGAGGCGCTCGAGCGCTGCACGAGCGTCGGGAGGAAGCATGTCGAGGGCCCGGCCGAGGATGCGAGCCTTGCGGAGCTGCGCGAAGCTGTTGCGGCCCTCGCAGGCCGAACGAAGCACGTCCAGCATGCGCTGGTCATCGACAATCGGGACGCGTTCGTCGTGCCGATGCGCGAAGCGGGTCCGCGCCTCCAGGGCCTTCGCAGCATCGCGGTCATCGATGAAGGCTTCGAGCCCCTTGCTGCGGGCTGCTTCGAACAGGACTTCGGCCGCCTCGGGAGGCAGGTCGCGAAGCTGGGTCGTGTCGACGACCAGGGCACCGAGGCGAACCTCTTCGAGGGCGGTGACGCGCTCGCGGGTCGCATCGAATGTCACGACGCGGTGCTCTTCGAGGTCGTCGACGAACAGCTCGAGCAGCCCGTCGAGCTCCACGGCTGCCGCGCTGCGAACCAAGACGGTGGGTTGCCCGCGCGGCCCCTTGCGTTCCTCGATGGCGAGGGCGACCGCGAGCTCGGTGTCGCGGACCGCGGAGTGCTCGCTGAGGGCCGCGCTGCCCCCTTCGGCGAAGACAATCTCGAGACCACCGCCAGCCCCTTCCCGCAGCCGGCCGATGCGATCCGGAAACCCGGCCAGGAGCGCGAGCCCCAAGGCGTCCTCCTCGGCGGGTGTTGGGCGACTGGAGTCTCCGCGCACTCGCATGGCTCTACGCAACTGCGTCTGGACCCGCTGCACCATCTTGCAGGCGCCGATGTCGAGTCCAAGTCGGTGCGCCGCTGATGCCCCGTCCCGCTCGAACGCCCGAAGGTCTTCAGTCTCGACCACCACGTCGGAGTGCGCGGTCCGAATGTCACGGCGCGCGTCCCGTCTGTGAATCGCTCGTTCAGAAAGCAGCGCGACCGCGGTTGTCCCCAAGCCTTCGACGCCGCGCGTCCGCGACTCCTCCAAGACTCGAGCGAGCCTGGGATGGACGGGGTGGCGGAGCATGGCCGTACCGACCTTGGTGAGGCTGCCGTCCGCTTTGACTGCGCCGAGGCGCTTGAGCAGGGTCTCGGCGGCTTCGACGGCTGCTTCGGGGGGCGTCTCGAACCACTGCAGGTCGCCCGGTCCGGCCAGCCCGGCCGCGCGCAGGTCCAACATTGCGGCTGCGAGGTCGAGACGGCACAGCTCGGGCGCGTCAAAGGCTGGGCGCCGATCGAAGTCGTGTTTGGAGTAGAGCCGAAGGCAGCGACCGGCCTGGACCCGACCGGCGCGTCCTGCCCGCTGCTCTGCCGACGCCTTCGAGATCTTGGCCAGCGTGAGGGTGGGGATGCCGGTCCAGGGGTTGTGGCTCGGCTTGCGGGCCAGGCCGCTGTCGATCACCGCGACCACGTGGTCGATTGTCACCGAGGTCTCGGCCACGTTCGTGCTGAGGATCAGCTTCGGCCGGTCTCCGGCCGAGACGGCGCGGTCTTGTTCACGGGCTGGAAGGTCGCCGTGCAGCTGGACCAGTTCGAGGCCGAGGTGCTGGGCCTGCCCGGCCAGGGTCTTTGCACAGGCCCGAATCTCGCGAGCTCCAGGAAGGAACACCAACACGCTACCGGCAAGACCGTCATCGGCGAGTTGACGCAAAGCCACGCTCACTTGGCCCGGCAGCGGGCGGTCGCTCGCCTTGGTGGCGTGGCTGACCTCGACGGGAAATGTACGGCCCTCACAGTGCAGCGGGGCGCAACCGAGGTAGCGGGCGATGGGTTCCGGGGCGAGGGTTGCCGACATGACGCCGATACGCACGTCGTCTCGCGATTCGGACAGACGCCGAAGTAGGGCCAAGGCCACGTCGGTGTGGATGTGTCGCTCGTGGAACTCGTCGAGGATGACGGTGGACACGCCGCCGAGGGTCGGGTCATCGCGAAGGCGCCGAAGCAGAAGCCCCTCGGTGACGAACCGGATCCGGGTGTTCTTGCTGACCTTGCTGTCGAAGCGGACCTGGTAGCCGCAGGTCTCCCCGACGGGCTCACCCAGGGTCGAGGCGACTCGCAGGGCGGCCATCCGGGCTGCGATGCGTCGCGGCTGAGCGACAAGGACTTCGCCGCCGTCGGTCATCCCGGACTCGTGCAACATCACCGGGACGCGAGTGGTCTTGCCCGCGCCCGGCTCGGCCTGAAGGACGAAGTGGCGGGTGTGTTCGAGGCCCTCGAGCAGGGGCCCGCGAATGCTCTCGATCGGGAGGATCATCCGGGGTGCTTCGCGAGCCAGTCGCGAGTCTCCTGGGCCTCGAGCTCACCGTCGAGGCCCGCTTTGACGAACATCTGCAGCGCCTGCTCGGCCAGCTTTCGAGCCTTGGCGCGGCCAGCCGCGTTGGTGTTCGTCGCGAGCGTGGCCTGGGCCAGGGTCATCGTCAGACGTCCGTGCTCGGCCGAAGCCAAACCGCTCTTCCGGACGTCGTCGAGCGCAGCTTGTGCGAGCGCCAGGGCCTCGTCGTTCTGATCGTTGAGGAGCAGCACGCGAGCCAATCCATGGCGGTTGAGCGCGAGGCGGGGAGCGTCCGAGTCGAGTTTGGGCTCGAGCACCTCGGCGATGGCGCGTCGCTGCGCGATGGCTGCCTCGTACTCGCCTAAGCCAGTGAGCGCCTCGGCGAGATTGCCTCGCGTTTCCAGAAAAACGGGGTCGTCGGGTTTCAAGTACGCGCGCTTGATCTCGATCGCCCGCTCGCTCTCCGTTTTTGACTCCTCGTACCGCTCCATGTCGAGGAACAAGACGCCCAGGTTGTTGTGCACCCCCGCAAGATCGGGATGCGCCGGTCCGTACGCCTTTGTCCAGACGCGCTCGGCTTCCCGATAGACCGCCTCGGCTTCCTCCAATCGGTTCTGGCGCCGCAACGTCACTGCGATGTTGAGATTGACACCCGCCACGCTCGGGTCATCGGCCCCGTTGAGTTCGGTCCGGATCGCGAGTGCCTCTCGGAACGCGCGCTCGCCTTCTTCGGCCTTGCCTTGCATGGTCAAGATGCGTCCGAGCGAGTTCACCGCGTTGGCGGTCTTTCCGTGGATCCGGCCGACCGCGGCTTGAACGATCTCGAGCCCTTGCTTGGCCTCTGCCTCGGCTTCCTCGAACCGGCGAGCGTCGGTGAGGATGTTGGACAAGATCGTCTTTCCCGAGCCGTACAGCACATGCTTGGGCCCAAGGGAGCGCAAGCGAGAGGCGTCGGCGGATCGGGCCTCGGCCTCGGCCTCGTCCAGTTGGCCGCGCAATCGCAGCACGGTGGCGAGGTTGCCCCGGACGATCGCGATCTTGGGGTGGTCGGTACCCAGAGAGGACGTCAGGACGTCGATGGCGACGCGATACTCCGCCTCCGACTCGGGGAGCCGTCCTCGTACGCGAAGGACGCTCGCGAGGCTGTTGTGCGCTCCTGCCACCCGTTGGTCTCGAGGCCCGAGGGTCTCGGTCAGCACGTCCAGCGCTTCGCGGAGTTTGCGTTCGCCCGCCTCGTATTGGCCATCCTCGGAGAGCGCGAGACCTACGGCCATGGCGACTTGGGCCTCCCGCAACGGATTGCCTTTGGCGGCGGCCTCAGCGACTTCTCGGAGCGGCAACACATCGGCGGGCTGTTCGAGTCGGTTGCCGACGGTGTGGATGAGCTTCGCCGCGGCATCTGCAATGCGATCGAAGTCGTGCGATTCGACCGCGAGGCGCAACGCCACGCGAAAGGCTGCGGCGGCGTCGGCCTGCTGGCCCCGCGCGAGCAGGAGCTTGGCCCGTTCGAGCTGGAACTCTCCGCGGACGGGCACGTAGTCGACCTGATCGACCTGTCGCTTGGCGCGGACGAGCTTGGCGTCGGCGTCATCGAACCGGGCCCCAAGTCGGTCGACCTTGGCCAACTCGAGGGTGTCCCGGATCGATGCGACGGCCTCCGCTTCGTCTGTCGATGGCGGATCTGTGCCCTCTTGGAGTGCCGCGATGTCGCCGCATCGAGCGACCTCGGGGAGCTCGTCGAGCATCGTGTCGACGTTGCGGAGTACGTCGACGTCGGCCCGAACCAAGAGATCGACGACCGCTCCGAAGGCGATGCGGCCGCGGTCGAGGCAGCCGACGCGAAGATCGCGAAGGGCGGCGGAGTGTTCCTTGCGGACTGTGGCTTCGCAGGCCGCACGATGCCCCTCGATCCAATCCTGTGCGTAGTGGTCGAGCCGCTTGTCGACTCGCTCCCAGAGCGCACCCGCGTAGACAACATCGACCGAGGTCACCCCGGACTTCACGGCGTCGCGGGCTTCGGCGCCCCACTCCTTGTCGAGCTGAAGTTCCGAGCCACTACAGGGGCTCGGTGCACCGGACCGGGCGACGTACGCCCCACCTCCGGCCGCACCCATCAGCGCCACGACTGCGGTCCCGCGAAGGATCTGCGACCGGCGGCGGCTGGGATCGCGGGACAGGGCGGTGAGCAGGGCATCCATCGAGGGCCAGCGGTCCTCGGGCTTCGGCGCAAGGCCGCGCGACAACGCGTCCCCGAGCCACCGAGGGCCACATGCGGTGGGCCATTCCGGTGGTCCTTTGTTCTTTCGACGGGCCAGGCTGTGGCCGCTGTAGGGCGGGGCTTGGGTCAGGGCCTCCCATAGCGCCACGCAAAACGCGAACTG
>CAJXVA010000406.1 GCA_913061055.1 uncultured Pseudomonadota bacterium | reverse complement strand
GGCAGCGTCAGATGTGTATAAGAGACAGCACCACCCCCCCCTCGCCCCCTACGGCACCGCGCAAGCTCGACCAGCGCTTCAGCAACGCCAAACCGCCGAAAGGACGGCAGCGTGGTGCGGCCAAACGTTGCACGGAGCCCATCGTGAAGCCGGTGCCCACGCGAAGCGTGAAGGCGAAGTTTCCTGCCGCGGCCCTTCGCTCCGACATCTCCGGTGACCTGATCCTCCGCGCGAACGTCGACCGAACCGGCGCCGTGAGCTCGGTCGAGGTCGTCAAGTCGCCCGGCGCATTGGTCGAACCCGCAGCCGAAGCCGCGTTTGCGCAGTGGCGATTCACGCCCGCGACCGCATGCGGCAAGCCAGTCGCTTCGACGTACAAGAAACGCTGGAAGTTCATCGGAGGCTGACGTGTCCCCCGCAGCCCTACTCGTTGCAGCGAGCCTGATCGGCGCTCAGCCGTCGGCCGACGACCCCCCGGCCGTGGTCCCCCCCGAGCTCGTGGGCAGCCCGACCGTGGCCCGCCCGGCTGGCACCGAGCCCTCGGAGCGGGCCGAGGTGATCCTCGCGCTGGTGATCAGCACGGACGGTCTCGTCGAATCCGCCCGGGTTCTCGAGTCGACCGACTCCGCCTACGAAGCGGCAGCACTGCAGGCGACTCGCGAGTTCGTGTTCACCCCGGCCCGTGAAGGCACCACCTCCATCGCCGTGGAGATCGAGTTCGTCTACGTCTTCGAGCCCGACCCTGTCGCGGCACCGGTCGACGACAGCATCGACGAGTCCGAGGACGTACGCACGGTTCGTCCCGCCCTCGAGTCCGCGGAGGCAACGCTCGGATCCGACGAGGGGCAACGGGTGGCCGGCAGCCAGGGCGACGCGATCAAGGCGGCGCAAGTTCTCGGGGGTGTCGGCCGGCCCGCACTGGGAACCGGCGAGCTGGTCCTTTGGGGAACGCCTCCGTCTCAGACGCGGCGCCAGGTCGATTGGATTCTCGTCCCCCGCCTGTTTCACCTCGGCGGTGGACGGTCGGTTCTGCCCTCCCCCCGGGTGGGTTCGGTCTCGGTGTCCCCGGGAGGCTACGGCGCACGCTACGGCCGGGCCCTCGGAGGCCTCATCCGCGTCACGACGGCCACACCGCCCGAGGACCGAACGACCCGTGTCCGGGGCTACATCCGCGCCGACCCGATCGACGTCGGTGCGGGCGCGGACGCGTTCGCAGGAGACCGGGGCCACCTGGCCCTGTCGGTACGCCGAAGCGTGCTGTCCCAAACCTTCGGACGTGTGGCCCCTCGCTCGACCCGCGAGGTCGTGCCGCTGCCCGAGAGCTGGGACTACCAGGCCAAGGCCACTGTCGAGCTCCGCCATGACCTCACACTGCACGTCTTGGGGCTGGGCGCCGAGGACCGTGTGCAACGATCCCTACCGGCCCGCACCGCAGACGTTGCCTTCTCCGAGACCACGTTCGCGGGGTTTCATCGCTTGGGCGCCCGTCTGCAATGGACCCGTAGCGATGGCGGCACCGCCGAGGTTTCGTCGTGGTTTGGTGTCGATCGAGATCGGGTGCGCCAAGACTTCACGACCGTGGCCGTCGGTGCGCAAGATGACACCTGGCGGGGCGGGGTACGACTCGCGCAGGCGCGACCGCTGACCCGATGGTTGGAGCTGCGTTGGGGCGTGGACTCGGAGCTTGCGCGGGCGTCGTTGCGCCGCGAAGGTGCGCTCACCCTTCCGGCCCGCGAAGGCGACATCACCGTGTTCGGTCAGCCGCCTGGCGACCGCGTGGGTGCGGACGCCTGGCGGTCCACCCAGGGCTCGATCGCCGGCTACGCCACCACAGCATTCTCCTGGCGAGACGACCGATGGCGCTTCGAGCCCGGCATTCGCATCGAGCCCACCCTTCTGTCCGGAGACCGGATCCTCCCGGTCCGGCCGATCGAACCCGCGGTCGGCTATGCCTCCGCGACCGTGGGCGTTCTTCCGCGGGCGCAGCTTCGATGGACCCCCGTCCCAAGCCTGACCGCCTTCGCCGCCGGTGGCCGCTACATGCAATCCCCTGATGCCGGTGACCTCTCACCGATCTTCGGCAACCCTCGGCTGCGGCCGGCGACGTCCGAGCACGTGGTCAGCGGCCTCACCGGGCGGGTCTTCGATCGACTCAGCCTGGGCGCGACCGGTTTCTTCCTCCGCGGACACGACCTCGTCGGTCGCACCCCCGGACCGACCCCGCCCACCGCAGCCCTGCTGAGCAACGACACCGACAGCCGCAGCTTCGGCGGGCAACTCGTCGCCGCGGCCCGGCCGGTCGACAGCGTCTCCGCCCGGCTGGTCTACGGCTGGACTCGCACCCAACGGCGTGACCCCGGGACCACCAACTGGCGACGGTCGGACTTCGATCAGCCACACCTGCTCACCGCGCTCGCGTCCTGGACGCACGACAGTGGCGTCTCCCTCGGTGGCCGCGCCTCGCTGACGTCGGGCTTTCCTCGCACCGCGGTCACGACCGCCGTACCCAACACCCGCTCGGGCGTATGGGACCCGGTCTTCGGCGCGCACAACGAAGCCCGCCTGCCCCTGTTCTTCGAGCTGTCCGCACGCTTGGCGTATCAGAAGTCTTGGTCGTGGGGATCGCTGGAGACGTGGCTCGACGTCCAGAACCTGACCAACCGTACCAACGCCTACGAATACTTCTACAGCGCGGACTACGGTCGTCGCGGGTTCGTCCGAGGGCTTCCAATACTGCCGCTTGTCGGGCTGGAGGTCCGCTTATGATCCGCCGCTTGATCGGTGCAGCATCCTTGACGGCGCTGGGCTGCGCTCCGGAGTTTGACGATGCCCCGTGGCGGGTCGACGAGGCTCGGGTGCTTGCGATCGCAGCCACACCACCCGAAGCCCGCCCTGGGGATCCCGTCCTGCTCACCGCACTCACGGCTTCGCCGGACGGCACGATCGAGACCGCACCGACGTGGTCGGTCTGCACCCGGCCACGGACCTCCGCGGAGCGAACCTCGGTCACCGCACGCTGCCTCGAAGAGGAGTTTCTCGAGCCCACGCCCGCTTCGATGCTGGTGCTTTCCGACGCATGCGCGCGCTTCGGCCCCAATCCACCGCCGACCGAAGGCGACACCGCTCCCCAGAGGCCCGCAGACCCCGACGCAAGCGGTGGCTACTTTCTCCCGGTTCGCGCGGAGGCCGACGGCGCGGCAGCATTCGGCGCGCTGCGAATCCGCTGCGACCTTCCCGGGGTGACTCGAGCGATCTTCGACGCCTTCGAAGAGCGCTACTTCGCGAACGAGCCGCCGGCGATCGACCGCGTCTTGCTGGGCAGCGGTGCCCCGGTCTCCCTGGAAGATGTCACCACCGTCAGCCCAGACGCAGAAACCGCGATCACGGTCGAACTGCCCTCCGGCGCGGCCGAACCCTACGTGCGCTACGATAGCGCGGACGGAGTCCTGGTCGACGAACGCGAGTGGCTTCGGGTCCAGTGGTTCATCACCGACGGCCGGCTGAGCGCCGGACAGCAGACCCTCTTCCCATCGGGCGCCGCACCGCTCGTCGCCTCGACCTCGTGGACCGCCCCCTCCGCGGACACAACGGTTCACGGATGGATCGTCGTGACCGATGCTCGGGGCGGCGTCGTGTGGACCGCGTTCACCGTCGAAGTCGACGCCTGAGCCGGCCACTCGCGTCGTGAGCAGCTCAGCCTAGAAGCAATGCTGTGGGGCGAGCTCGACCAATCTGGCGTGCAACGTGTCCACTTGGGACATTCCGGCCTTGACGGATGCGAGGCGCGCGTCGATCCGAGCCCGCTGCGAGGCGACGTCTTCTGCAGACAGCGGCACTTCTTCGGCGCACTCTGGAACGCCCTGAGCGTCTTCGCGCTTGCGCAGGCACTTGCGAAGGGTGCCGGCATCAAGCGCCTGCACGACCTCCGCGTGGATTTTCGTCCAGCCGGTCAACGCATCCTCGCGAAGCGCATCGGGAGAACTCCGCATCCTGGCCAGCCAAGCCCAGGGGTCTTCGTCGACGTCGTGGTTGAACTCCGTCCCCATGACCATCCAGGCGTAGGACAAGCCGACGGTGAAATCGTCCTCCTCCTGGTCCTGCGGACTGAAGACGATGACGGCGCCGTCGCCTACGTCTGGTTCGCCGCTGTGCACCGACAGCCGAACGCTCCAGCCTTGTGATTGGCGCTCCCCGACCCTGATCTGAGTCCCCGCCACCGCGATCATCGGGAACTCTCCTCCGGGGACGCGGTACGTGCCCACCTCGGCCCAGCGCGCTCCGGGCTGCTGCGGTTCCTCGTGACGCGGGGCCGAACACGACCCGACCCAAGAACACCATTGCGCGGCGATGGTGGAGCCCTCCGATTTCCACGGCCGGCTACGCCAGCTTCGACGGGCCGCAAAGCAGGCGGTGGCCGAGTCGAACCGAGAGGCCTCGAGCGCGCTGGCGAACTCCAGCTGCCCGCGCGCGACCCGGCCGTCGGACTTGCGCGGCCCGGTCGGGCATCCCGCGAGCACGGCCAGCCCAAGAAGTCCGGCGATTCGTCTCACTCAGATTCACCGTACGACAGCGTGCGCCGGAACCATGGCACCGCGAAGTCCGTGAACGCCCGCACCTTGGCCGGCATGTACTCGCGGCTCGGGAAGACCAACGCCAGCGAGGTTCGAAGCTTGGGAAGCTCGGGGAGCAAGCGGACCAACCTGCCCGACTTCAGGTCCTCTTCGGCGACGAACCGAGGGACGGCACCGATCCCCGCTCCCTGAACGACAGCAGCGCGCACGAAGCCAAACTCGTCTCCCGTGACCTCCCCTCGTACGACCACCGGGTCCCCTGCAGCGTCGTTCCACCACAGGGTCATTTGGCCGTGGTTGCCGCGGAACAACACCCAAGGAAGCTCAGCCACCTCGGCGAGCGTGGTCGGGTGCTTGTGACGCTCGAGGAAGTCGGGCGAGGCAATCACCACACTCTCCCCACCATCGAGTTTTCGCGCCATCAGCGAGCTGTCTTGAAGCTCCCCGGCTCTCAGTGCGATGTCGAAGCCTTCGCGGACGAGATCGACCCGCCGCTGGGTCAGGGTCGCGTTCACAACAACCTTCGGAAATGCTGCGCGGAACTCCGCGACCAGCGTACCCAGCAGCGACCCCAGGTCCACCGGCGCGGTCACCCGCAACTCGCCGCGCGGCTCGTCCTGGACCTCGCGCACGGCATCCTCTGCAGCCCGGAGGCCTTCGAGCGCGAGCGCGACCTGCTGGTGGTAACGCTCACCAACCTCGGTCAAAGCGAGTCGCCGCGTCGAACGCTGCAGCAGCCGAGCGCCGAGTCGTTGCTCGAGCGAAGCGACCCGACGGCTGATGCTGGACTTTGCAACCCCGAGCCGAGTCGCCGCGGCGGAAAAGCTCCCGTGCGCGACCACGGCGGTGAAGGCCTCGATCTCGGCGAAGGAGGGAGCGTCTGCGGGCCGGCCTGGTGTGGAGCTCAACGCCGACAGGATATCGTTCTCAGAGGCTTACGCACACCGCGGTGCACTGACACTCGGCGTCGGGAACGTCGGGGGGACAAACCGGACAAAGAGGCACGCAGAGGTCCGCTTCGTCGTCGCAGTCGCACGCGGAGTCCGGCTCCGCTGCGTCGTCTGAGCCGGGCTCGGGCTCCGGCTCATCCTCATCCTCGGGCTCATCCGCTCCAGGCGGCTCATCCGCCGTCGGAGCCGGAAGCGACTGCTGCTGGGGCTCGATACACAAACCGAGGCACGCCTCATCGCAGTCTTCGCCGTCGCGGCAGCTCGAGTAGCACGCAGAGGTGTCGCAGGTGAGGCCGGATGGGCAGTCGGTCGCCGAGTCACACAGCACTGGCAGCGCCGGGTCGGGGCCCGCTCCCCCGCAGGTATCGACCTTGTCACCGCAGCAGTCGCCGTTGATGACGCAGGCTTCGTCGCACCAGCAGTTGCCCGCCGGCGAAGCCTCCCCGCACGCCGCCTCGGCGCACGAGCCGTAGACCCCCTCGGCGTCACCAAGCCCACGCTCACCGAACGAATCGGACGGCGCGCCCCCGCACGCCGACAGGCACAACAGCACCCCCATGAACCATCCTCGCCCCACCATGCTCCAGTACAGGAGCAAGTCGGGCGCCACGGGCCCGCACAGCGTGATCCCGGGGGGTTAGTCGGCAGCGACCGCCGGCGGCGGTCACCGATCTGATCCAGAGCGAGACGCTCGATGTTCGGTCCTGAAACAATCCTCGAGGCTCGCGAGACGATCTGGCTCCGGACGCATCAGGCCGAGATGCGCTGCGAGCGGTCTCAGCTCTCGGCGGCGTTTCGCTGAGATCCAAACGGTGCCGTGCACAGTTCCGGGCGCCTCACGCCATCCTCGACCCAGGATCGCATCACCTCGTGTACCCGCTCCATCAGCTCGGGCAGGTCGTCGTCGCTGAGGTCCGTCGTATCGATCTGCGGCGGCATGTACACCTCGACCCGCGTCGGTCGGATCGTGAACTGTCCCTTGGGCAGGAGCTTGTAGGCACCGCGGACGCACAGGGGCGCGATCGGGAGGTTGGACTTGACCGAGATCTTGAACACCCCGCGCTTGAACTTGCCCACGTTTCCATCGAGCGTCCGGTGCGCTTCGGGGAACGTCAGCACCGAGATCCCCCGCGACGCCCGCTCCTCGAACGCGGCGGCGATCTCCTCGTAGCGCCTGCCGCCCTTGCGGACGGGAATGGCATTGGACATCCGCAGCAACCATCCGTAGCCGGGAATCTGCAGGTGCGCAGCGTTCTCGAGACCACACAGCGGGACCGGAATCGACCCACACGCAATGCCCGCGTCGAGCATCGACACGTGGTTCTGCATGAACACCGACATCTTGGTTTTGTCGAACCCCGGGTCGTAGTCGACCTCCAGCTTGCTCAACGCGAACTTCAGCGGCGTCGCGACGTTGGGCTGCACCCACTTCATCTGAAACTTCTCGAACGGCTGGAAGAGGGTGAAGGGCAGCGCGCTCGCCCACAGCCCCCCCATCCATGCGAGTCCGCCACCGAGGGCTGCCACCGAATATGGAGCCCACAGCGCATTGCCCAACCTGGTTCGACCGGCGTTCCGTGCCATTGCCGCCGACTTTGCCGTGTTCAGGCAACGCCGAACAGAGGTGTTGGGCGTGTTCCAAGTGAGCCCAACAACATCGGGGCAGAGTGTTGGCTGCAGTACGCCCCGAACAACCTCGACAGCCTGCTACCCTCCGGTTCTTGTTGGCGTGGAGCCTCATCGCAGCACTCCAACCGGTGCCGCTCCTTCCAGATCCGCCCGTCCGATGGACCGCGCCGGCCGGTTGTCCAGACCAGGCGCGCGTGCAGTCGCAGATCGATGCGCTGCTCGGCCGCCCGCTCGACCCGTCTGAACTCGACCTCGAAGGACGTATCGAAGCCGCGCCCTCGGGATGGACACTCACCCTCAAGACCACGGTCGGCACGCTGGTCGATGAGCGCAGCCTCGAAGCCAACGACTGCAGCGTCTTGGCGGACGCCGCCGCCCTGGTCGCGGTGGTGATGCTCGATCCCGTGCAAGCGGCCGACAGCATCGAAGACGAAGCGGCGGCCGCTGAGGCCGCTCGCCAGGAGGTCGCGGTCCCGACGGTCCAACCGCCCCAGACGCCTCCGGCGCAACCCGAACCCGAACCCGAACCCGAACCCGAGCGCGAGCCCCGGCGGACCGATCGCTCCCGCGCTCCGTTCACGCCGCGCGTTCTCGCCCGACTTCGCGCCGGTGGCGAGTTCGGTGCGATCCCTGGCGGCACCGGAAGCTTCGACCTTGGGGTTGCCCTTGCGGGGCTCGGCGCGGCAGGCCGCCTTCGCGTCGAGCTGCTTGGCCAGTACTCGGTCGAACGCGAGGCGAGCAGCCCCAACGCCCAAGTCGGCATCCAGCTTGGCACCGTTGCGCCTCGGTTCTGCGCGACGTTCCCGGCGGGACCCATCGAGATTCCGCTGTGCGCGGGGCTCGAACTGGGCGCGATGCGTGCCAACAGCGACGCGCCCGGCGGCGGGGTCACCAACGCCCTGTGGCTCGCGGCCCACGCTGAGCCCGGGATCCGCTGGGCCTTCGCCGACCGCCTCAGCCTGTGGGCGTCGGCCCAAGTGGTCGTTCCCGCCCGTTACCCCGACTTTGAGCTCGTCGATCCCTCCGACCCCAACAACGACGAGGGCGTCTATCGCCCCGAGCCGGTGGGTGTTCGCGGCCTGCTGGGCCTGGAGGTTCGGCTGTCGGGCCCCCCATTGCAGTAGCCGGATCGCCGCCTGCACCCTCTGGGCGGGCTTGCGCACAGGGCGCAAGACTTTTTCTCGCCCTCGTGACGGGTCAGCTCCAAGCCGGCCATTAGGATGAGTGGATGGGGGCGATGTCCAGTGCGGCCATGCAGATCAGCGCACTCGCGCCTGATTTCGGGTCCCTGTACCGCGAGTACTTCGGGTTTGCGTGGGCCAGCCTCCGACGGCTCGGGGTGTCTCCGGCAACGATCGACGACGCCGCCCAAGACCTGTGGGTCACCGTTCACCGCAGGCTGGAATCGCTGGATCCCGCTGCGTCGGTCAAGGCCTGGCTGTTTGGCATCGCCCGCCGCGTCGCGTCGCACTATCGCCGTACCGAGCAACGGCACCGACGCAAGCTCGCCGCGTACTCGGTCTCCGACGTTCGCGGATCGAACGAGCCGATCAAGCGCCGCGAGGCCGCGCTCACCATGGAAGCGTTTCTCGCCAAGCTGGACGAGACCAAGCGCATCGCTTTCGTGCTCAGCGAAGTCGAGGGTTGGAGCGCACCTGAGATCGCGCGCGTCGTGGGCACCAGCCCCAACACCGTGTACTCCCGAGTCCGCCTCGCGCGAGCCCAACTGCGCAAGCACCTGATGGAATCGGAGAGCGAGCTGTCTCCGACCGCCTGCATGGAAGCCATGCGCAACTCGACGCAGGCGCCACCGGATGCGGCCAAACGCTGCTGGGCGGCGCTCGCACCCAAGCTCGCGGGCACCGGACTCACGACCGCCGCGACGGCCGGTACCGGGCTGCTCGCCAAGTTGAAGCTGGTCGGTATCGGTGCGCTGCTCGGTGGCGTTGGCATCGTTG